>NZ_VHKL01000009.1 GCF_007474605.1 Rhodoligotrophos appendicifer
ACCAGCCTAGCCAATGGACGGCTTTTACTCCGCCCGCACCGCCATCACGTCGGCGCTCCATGGCCTAATTTGTCACCGCCCTGCACAGTATTCCAGGATGTTCCAGTAATCCATTGCGAGGCCCTCCTAGCGTCTGTCGGCGAAGCGTTCGGCTATGACTTCGCGGTATTCCTTGTCGGAGAGACGAACCACGAGGAAGAAGTAGCCGAGCACGAGGACAGCCATCACGATGAGGGCGGTCCAGTCGAAGGAGTAGTCGAAGCGAGCGGTGATGATGTCCTGGGCGGCGGCCGGATCGCTGTATCCCAACGCTTGCCATTGGGCCTGCTCACCGGCGTTCTGGTTCAGTGCCTCCCAGGTGGGGTTGGCAATGGGTGCCGGCGTCTTGGCGGCCCCGGCCAGACCCAAATAGAGCGGTAGGTAAAGAGCCCCGATGGTGAGTATGAGCAGGACGACGACGTCGACAATCTGTCCGACGAAGCCCTGTTTCGGCGGTTGATAAATGGCCATGCTTTATTCCCCCCTTCAGACGCGGCCCCGACGGCGCGCCTCATCGAGATGCTTCAGGTCCAGCGCATAGATGAAGTGCTTGTCGCCCTCGTAGTGACGGAGCATCGCCACAATGGCGGCCGTGTTGAACAACAGGACGAGGGAGCCGGCACCAAGAAGGATCCATTGGATGGCCGGATTGGTCACGACAGGCCAGATTTGATACAGGACGTAAAGCACGACAAACCAGAGCACGACGACAAAGGCGATCGCTCCCATACGATCGCGAGAATGCATGCCGTTGATGCGCTGATCTAGTGTCGCCCCTCGCTCCTGGACCGCTTGGTTAGGTGAGACAGACATCACAATTCCCCCTAGACTTGCCCGCCACCATGTTGACTGATGGCAATAGAATTTTCTTGGCAGGAATGAGCCTGCTTATATTTTAATCATAGTGTCAACCAGCGGCGGCTGCTGCGATGCACCAAATCAATGCTGCATCGGCGTGTTCAAGAGGGGTCGAGAACCAGCACATGACGAAGGAACCGCGGGCAGCACCAAGACCCCAGGGCGAACAGAATCCGCATCAGCTCGGCGGCGCGCGCGCCAATCTGCTGGAGGTTGCCATCGGCCGCGAGGTGCGGAGCTTTCGAGTCAAGCTCGGGATCACCGTTGCCGATCTCGCGGCGGCTGCGGGACTGTCTCCCGGAATGTTGTCGAAAATCGAAAACGGCCTCACCTCCCCTTCGCTCACGACCCTGCAGACCCTCTCCACCGCATTGGGAGTGCCGGTCACCGCCTTCTTCCGGCGCTTCGAGGAGCGCCGCGATGCCGTCTACGTTCCGTCGGGGCAAGGATTGGTGATCGAACGCCGCGGAACGCGCGCCGGCCACCAGTATCAACTGCTGGGACATAGCGGCGGGGCCAATGGGCCGGTCGTGGTGGAGCCCTATCTGATCACGCTGACGCAGGATTCCGACGTGTTCCCGCTCTTCCAGCATGAAGGGCTGGAGTTCCTCCACGTCCTCGAGGGGGAAGTCGTCTACCGGCATGCAGACCAGCTCTATCACCTCAAGCCGGGAGACAGCCTGTTCTTCGACGCCGATGCGCCGCACGGACCAGAGGAGATGGTGAAGTTGCCCATCCGATTCCTGTCGGTCATCTCCTATACGAGAGAGGGCCTGTGACGTTGCGCATGCTGCTGCTGCATCGCCGGCAGCGGCCGATTCGCCGGCACCGGCTGCAGTCGAACACAGTGTTGCCGATGAGTTCCGAACCAAGCGGCGCGGCTCATCCGCATGACCAGTAAAGGCGCGGTCACTCCGGTGGCCGGGGCATAGCCCATGCGTTCGCCATGATCCTTGAATCCGTAACGGTGAAGCACACGGGGGCTCATGGGCTGATGGGCGAAGGAGTTGGCCTCGACTTCCTTGAGGCGCAGATATCTGAAGGCAAATTCCAGCATGGCGGGGATGATGTCGCCAAAGGGACGCTGACGCCGGTGGCACGGACGGATCCAAAGACTGAGGCGGGATCGCGTGTCACCAGGGAGCCGGCCCAAGGTGCTTACACCGAAAAGACGAGCAGGATCCTTGCGCAGATAGAGGCCGAAGAAAGTCAGTTGCGGAGTGGGGGGATCCGGTAGATTGGCAAGCATCGCCGCCATGCTCGCCGGCGTGAAATCAACCTGGGTGAGCGCATTCTCGGCGAGGGACGGATCCGTCGACATTTCCAGCATCTGTGGAATGTCCTCGGTGCGCGGCAGATGAAAGATGAGGTGGTCGGTCTCAATGGACAGCAACGGCGTCGTACGGATGACAACCGAACTCTTGATCATGGACCGCCCCTAAAGGACGGCGGGGACCGCAATCTCGATCCCCGCCACAGATGATGAAAAGTTACCGAAGGTCCGCTGAATTGATGCGGCATCGGACGTCGACCACGCAACCCTACTGACTGCTCTTCCTTGATACAATCCACGGTTGAATATATGCTTAGCGGGATGCTACGAGCAGGCGGATGCAGGTGTGAAAGAGCCGGCGACAGCCCCCACCCCCGTCACGCACCCGAGGCCGCGCGGCCTCGGGTCAGCTAGCGACGCCGGCGCCTCTGCCACTGTTCGCGGGTGAGCCGGAAGAGGTCCATGGGCTCCTCCCGGTCCAGCGATCGCAGATGTGCGCGACCGAGGCCGGCATAGGTAAAGCCGCATTTCTCGATCACCCGGCGCGAGGCCGCATTGGTGATGCGACAGGAGACACTCACCGCCGTGAAGTCGTGGGCCAGAAAACCATGGCGGATGACGCTGCGCGCGGCTTCGGTGCTGAACCCATGGCCGCGATAGGCCGCCCCCAGCCAATATCCGAGCTTCGGGTCTCTGTTCTGCTCCTCGCGCTGGAGGGAGACAGCGCCGATCAAAACCGGATCGGGGATGTTCAGGTAGATGCCAAAGACCAGATCCGCCGAGGGCCGAGCCTCGATGAGGTCGAGCCATTCATTGGCATCGCTCACGGCGTAGGGATGAGGGATCAGAGCGGTGTTCTCGGCGATCGTCGGGTCGTCGCAGAGTTGCGCAATGCGCTCGGCATGGGAGCGGTCCGGGCGCTTCAGGATCAGCCGGTCGGTTTCGATGAACGGGCTGGCCGGCGCTGTGCACGTGACGGCGATGGTCATGGTCGGCATCCTTGCGAGGCAGTAAACATGCAAACGGGGAGATGGTGCGTGCCATCTCCCCGTTTTGCTTTCGCAAGATCTCGGATCTTTCCGATCCGCCGGTTCGATGGAACGCGGCGGTCGGAGATTTTCCGCCGCCGTCAGCTAGCCGGTACTACCGATACGTAAGTGCGTTGGCTGCGACCCGTCTTAAACTCAACTTTCCCTTCAATAAGGGCAAAAATCGTGTGGTCCTTGCCAAGACCGACATTGGTGCCGGGATGCCATTTCGTGCCGCGCTGGCGGACGAGAATATTGCCCGGAATGACGCTCTCGCCACCGAATTTCTTCACGCCAAGACGGCGGCCCGCGGAGTCGCGACCGTTACGAGAAGAACCGCCTGCTTTTTTGTGAGCCATCTGTCTGCTCCGAAAACTTCGTCGAGGCGCCGCAACGCCGTTATAAACTCAGGCCGAGGCCGCCTCAGCACTCGCCGCTTCGGCCGGTGCCGCATCGCTCTTCGCGCTCTTGGCCTTACCGGTGTAAGTCTTGCCGCCCGCCGCGATCTCCGTGATGCGAAGGGTCGTCAGCAGCTGCCGATGGCCGTTCTTACGCTGATAATGCTTCCGGCGACGCTTCTTGTAGACGATGATCTTCGCGCCCCGGTTCTGCACGACCACCTCGGCCGATACAGTGGCGCCGGCCACGAGGGGGGCACCGATCTGCGGATCGCCCTCTCCCGCCACCATCAGCACCTGGTCAAGCTGAATCACATCGCCCGGCTCGGCGGTGAGCCGCTCAACCTGGATCACATCGTCTGCAGCAACTCTATATTGCTTGCCGCCCGTCTTAATGACTGCGTACATATTACCAATCCGCCTGGCGTAAAGACAAAGCCAGGATCGCGCTCAAGCAGCGCCCGGCCATTTGCGCGGCAATATACGCGGAACCGGCAGGCTGTCAAGGAAGCCGGTGGCGTTTTCTCGGAGAGCCCCGCAGAGAGTTTCGCGGCAGGGCTTGGCACGCTGCGCATTCGGCGCTATGTGATCGCCCCTGACGACCTGCGGCGGCAGAAGAATGCCACCGCTCCCTGCGGAGGGGTGCCAGAGTGGTCGATCGGGGCGGTCTCGAAAACCGTTGTGCGTGCAAGCGCACCGTGGGTTCGAATCCCACCCCCTCCGCCACACTTCGGCAATCGGTGGAGTACTGGTCGCGGAGGGCCGCTCGTGGTCGTGCTTTACCATTCGTTCTCTCCTCTCGGGCGGACGGCCGGGACGAGCCTTCCTGACCGTCCGCGCGACGTGTCAGGCGGCTCGCTGGGCGGGGGGCAAGGCGACCGCCTCTCCCGACACGTCGATCACGACCTTACCGCGCAGTCCCCGTGCGGCGCCGTTCTCCAGAAGTTCGTGCGCCTCAGCCATGCGGGCGAGCGGCAGCGTCGCCCCGATCACGGGCTTCACCAGGCCGCGCTCGACGAGACTTGTGAGCGCGTCAAGCTTGCCTCGGTTCTGACGCGTGAACACGAAGTGGTAGGCCGCGTTCTTGCCCCAGGCCGCGACCAGGTTCTGCGGCTGAGCGATATCGACGAGACTAACGACACGCCCGAAGGCAGCGAGCGTCAGGGGACTTCTGGTGAGCGTGTCGCCTCCGATCGTGTCGAAGACGACGTTCACGCCCTCACCCCCGGTCAGACGAGCGACCGCCTCCACGTAATCTTCAACAGTAAAGTCGATTGCGTCGTCGGCGCCAAGCGAATGCACGAAGTCGTGGTCGCGGGCGCGCGCCGTCGTGATCACCCGCGCGCCGATCGCCTTCGCTACCTGAACCGCGATCGTGCCGACACCGCCTGCACCGCCGTGGATGAGGATCGTCTCGCCGACCTTCAGCTGCGCGCGCTGGACGAACGCCTCCCAAACCGTGCCGCCAACGAGCGTCAAGCTCGCCGCCTCAAGGTGCGTGAGGTTCCCGGGCTTGCGGCCGACGAGTTCGACATCGGCGACGTGCTGCTCAGCGTAGGAGCCGGCGGCGCCGAAGATCTTTGGTGTGTAGTAGACCTCATCGCCAACTGAGAACTCGCGAACGTCCGAGCCCAACTCCTCGACAACGCCCGAGATGTCATGGCCGATGATTGCAGGCAACGGCACGTCGTCCATGTAATCGCCGCGGCGGATCTGGTAATCCAGCGGATTGACGGCAGTGGCATGCACCCGCACCCGCACTTGGCGCGGACCGACTGCCGGCACCGGCACCTCGCGCAGCTCAAACGCGTCCGGCCCGCCGAAGCGGGTGAGGACGGCTGCCTTCATGGTCTCGGTCATAACAATGTCCTTTCGGTTTGGAGGCAAGAGCGGGCTCCACGGCCCATGGTCCCGTTGGGACGCTTTCTATTTGACTTGTGGCGATTGCCCTTGGTAGCGGGCCGGATTTAGGATCAGTTTCAACGAAACTTTGAAAGCGGCGCAATGGACGTGAACGACTTGAACCTGTTCGTGCGCATCGCTCAACTCCGGAGCATCAGCTCTGCAGCCCGCGACTTGGGCCTCACTCCGGCGGGCGCGAGCGCGAGACTGGCGGCGCTGGAGAGAAAGCTTGGGGCCAGGCTTCTCCACCGAACAACGCGACAGGCGACCTTGACCGAGGACGGCCTCGCCTTCCTGCCGCATGCAGAGCACGTTGTGCTCGCAGCAGAAGCCGCCCGAGCGGCGCTCGGGCGGGAGCAAGCCGCGCCGCGCGGCACCCTGCGGGTAGCGGCTCCGGCCTCGTTCGCGCGCATGCATATCGTGCCGGGTCTGCCCGACTTCTGTCGGCACTATCCCGAGTTGGCCCTCGACTTGCGCATCTCGGACAGTGTTGTCGATCTCGTCGAAGGTGCCTTCGATGTGGCGGTTCGCTATTCCGAGCTCGGCGACTCGTCCTTCGTCGCGCGGCGGCTCGCTCCAGATAAACGGGTGCTGGTCGCTTCGCCCGACTACATCGAGCGGCGCGGGCGGCCGAATACGCCCAACGACCTCGCAGAACACTCCTGCCTCGTTGTGGGTACGCTCGATCTCTGGACATTTCGAGGAAAGGGCGGAGAGCTGATCGAGCGGCGTATCACCCCAGGCCTGCGAATCAACGACGGCGGTGCCGTGCGCGATGCGGCCTGTGCGGGGCTCGGCATCGCTCTGATGGCCACTTGGTGCGCCGCTGACGAGCTTCGCTCCGGCGCCCTCGTACCAGCCCTTCCCGAGTACCCCCTCGTCTCCACACAGACGCTTTGGGCGCTTTACCCGAGTTCGCGCGAACTGGCACCGAAGGTGAGGGTCTTCATCGACTGGCTCGTCGAGCGATTTGGGCGGCACCCGTACTGGGATCGAGGCCTCGAGAGGATCTTCGAGACCAGTCAATGACGCTCGCTCCTGGGCACGCGGATTGCTGGCAAATTGTCGTTCACCGCACCTCATGTGCATGTCCCTAGCGCCTTTGGCGAGGGCAGCTCTGCGCCCTGAACCGCGACGGGTTTGTCGGAGGCTCCTACTCTAAGAAGGTTGGGCCGTTATGAGCATGACGAGCAATAAGTATGCGCCGGAGATCCGTCTGTTCTGATCAACGTTCGCTCGAAAGCCGTCGGGCCTCTCGCGGCCCACCGAGCCGTCAGGCATCTCCGCGCCTCATGTCAGCCGTTGAGGCCAGCTTTGCCACTTTCCGAGCACGTAGCCGGGCCGACCGGACGGCCGATGGCAATGCGGAAAGGCCATTGTCAGCGCGGTTACTGCATTGGTTCTTGGACAAAAATCCAAGCCAGAGTCCACAGCAATCCAAGCTCTCTACAAAGTCTTCGTGGCGGGTTTCATGCATCCTCCGCTCATTGATGGCGGGCGATTGGTCGGGTCGAATTTTGGACCGCAAATTCTCTCGCCAGCCCAATCGGAGAACGACCATGACAAAGCGTCTGAACCACCTCGCCCTCCAGAATGAAACACATCAGAAAAGTGACGGCCAGCAGAGGACAAGCATGAGCTTGGACTACACCTCACACTCCGGCAGATCTGCGCCCGAAGAACTGGTTCCATCGCGTTACGCGGTGCGGGTCGGCGCGATTGACGTGCTGGTAATCAGCGATGGCGTGCTACCGCTTCCTACCAAGATGCTGGGACACAACGCCGACCCGGCCCTACGGGCGGCCTGGCTGAACGACATGTTCCTGCCGGCGGACGCTTTCGACTGGTCGCTAAACGTGGTCGTGGTGCGGAGTGGCGGTCAGATCATACTCATCGACGCCGGGCTAGGATTGGACCCCAACTTGAACTTGCCGAGAGCTGGGCAATTGGTCAAGCGACTGGAGGCCGCCGGCATCGATCTTGAGTCCGTGACCGACGTGGTGCTTACCCACATGCACATGGACCACATCGGCGGGCTGCTCGTCGACGGGGTGAAAGACCGGCTGGGTCCGGACCTGCGGATCCACGTGGCGGCCGCCGAGGTCAAGTTTTGGGAGGCGCCCGACTTCACCCATGCCTATATGCCGACGGGGTTTCCGGACGCGCTCCGGTCGGCCGCCAAGCGGTTCGCGAAGGAATACCGCAGCCAGCTGCGGCTGTTCGATGAGGAGCACGAGGTGGCACCCGGGGTGGTCGTCCGTCGTACCGGCGGCCACACTCCCGGGCACAGCGTGGTCCGCCTGGCATCCGGCGATGACCGGCTGACGTTCGCCGGCGACGCCGTTTTCGCGGTCGGGTTTGACCACCCCGACTGGCACAACGGTTTCGAACACGACCCCGAGGAGGCAGCCCGCGTTCGGGTTCGTCTCCTGACGGAGCTGGCGGAGGCCGGCGAGCAACTGGTGGCTACGCACCTGCCGTTCCCGTCCGTCGGCCGGGTGGCAGTCGAGGGCGATGCCTTTCGCTGGGTACCGGCCTTCTGGGACTATTGATCGCTGTCCGCATCACGCGCCGGGCGACGTCTACGAGGAGGAATTCGTGGGGCTTTTGATGGCCATCGGTTCGATCAACCTGTGAACCGCCTGGCCATCAGCTTTTGCAGCGATCACCCTAATATCTCCACCGTAATCGCCGACGCGGCGGCGCCCGATGACGCGGTGCCGACCCTCGCCCACGCCGTCGAGGCCCATGGCGGCTTAGACGTGCTGCTGAACAATGCCGGAAGATGGTCCTTGGAGGTCATGCTCTGGTTTTTGCCTCAGGCATAGTGCGCGAACGAAGGTCTCGTCCCAAAGAGCTTTATTGCTCCATCGCCTGGCTGTTGACAGTGCACGGTTGGATGGCCAGAAATTCGCAATCGTCTGCCGATCCATCTTCATGGATCAGCATCGCGAATTGTCCGGCACCTCGTAGGGCAATCATTCCGATATGCCAGACGCCGACGCCATAGCTGATGCCAAGCGGCGCTTTGACTTCGAATGCCCGCATCGTTGTGAGGTCCGGTTGACCACCTTGGTCGAGGGCAACGACCGCGAGATAGGCCTCGACGTCCAAGGGCAAAAACACCTGGGTCGAGAAACGATGCCGCTCCATTTCAGTGACGTGAAGCGGGAGTGCTGCGATCGATGTGCGGATGAGCGCGATGTTGATCGGCATATGCGGGCGCAGATTCTGAAGGTTCGACACAAAATCCGTGCGTCCGACGTCGCTGGGCGGTTCCAGAAGTTCGCCATAGGGCCGAAATTCGTGGGCGGTTACGGGCAGAGCCTGGAGGGTGAGGGCTTCGGCGGCTCCGTGCTCTCGTGGCGTCGGTTCACGCATCGTGAATATTCCTGCACTGGATATTGGCCATGGCACGACCAGGTGATCGAGCCCGCTAAGCGATTGACCTGAGTTATTAGTCGATTGTTGCGTCGGAGGCCATCACGAGAGGCGGTGATAAGCTCACGGCGTGCCGCCTGGGCGGACTGATCCATTCCCGGCGCGTCCTGCTGGCGCGGCGAGGGCAACTTCCTCGAGTTCCTCAAGCAGGATCTGGAGATTTGGGCGCTGCCCGACGATGCAGACCTCGAAAGCCTGTTCGATATGGGCTATCACTCGAAGCACGTTGATTAAGATCTTCACCCGCGTCTTCGGTGCCTGACGGGACTCTCCGGCAGGATCCAAGACCGCCAAGAACACGATCGAGGAACGCGCCATGGCGCATGAACTAACGTCGCAGTCCGGACCAAGGATTCTGCGCAACAGCGACCTCGACGACCCCATGGTGTGGGAGGCGCGGCGCGACCTGGCCGCGTGCTTCCGGATGGCGGCCCGTCTCGGCCTGCAAGAGGGCATCTGCAATCACTTCTCGGCGCTGGTCCCGGGCCATGACGACCTCTTTATCGTCAATCCCTATGGCCTCGCCTTCGAAGAGATCACCGCCAGCAGCCTGCTCATCTGCGATTTCGACGGCAACGTGGTTGCGGGCGAAGGCGAGCCCGAGGCGACCGCCTTCTACATCCACGCCCGGCTGCACAAGAACCAGCCGCGCGCTCACGCCGCTTTCCACACCCACATGCCCTATGCGACGGCATTGAGCATGGTCGAAGGCGATCCCCTGGTCTGGGCGGGGCAGACGGCGCTCAAATTCTATGGCCGCACCCTGGTCGACGAAGATTATAACGGCCTGGCCCTGGACGAGAGCGAGGGCGACCGCATCGCCGCGGCCACCGGCGGCGCCGACATCATCTTCATGCGCAATCACGGCGTCATGGTCATCGGCCCGAGCATCGCCGAGGCGTGGGACGACCTTTATTATCTCGAGCGCGCCTGCGAGGTGCAGGTCAAGGCCATGAGCACCGGCCGCAAGCTCGTGCCGGTGGCGGCCGACATCGCCCGGCGCACCTACGAGCAGATGCGCGAGGGCGATGCCGCCAGTGCCCGCCGTCATCTCGACAGCGTGCGCCGCATCCTGTTGAAGGACCAGCCCGACTTCGCCTCATAAGCCTTCCGACAAGGATCATCCCATGACCGTCAGGTCGCTGACGCCCGCCCGTGCTGGCCGGGACAGCACGATCGCCTTGCTGGCCCTGCTCGCCGGCGGCATCGCCATCGGCGGTTCGCCGATCTTCGTGCGCCTGTCCGAACTCGGCCCCATCACCACGGCGGTATGGCGCCTCGGCCTTGCCCTGATCCCCTTCGGCCTTTGGGCTGTCGTCGACCGGGCCACCGACACCGAGAGCCGCAAGCCCGAGCGGCTTGGCGACTTTATCGCCCTCGCCGTGCCGGGGGTGATGCTCGCTGCCGACCTGGCCGCCTGGCATCTCGCGCTCCACGAAACCTCCGTCGCCAACGCCACCCTGCTGTCCAACATGGCGCCGATTTTCGTGACCATCGGCTCATGGTTCTTCTTCCGCACCGCCATCACGGCGCGCTTCACCGCGGGGCTCGTCATCGCCCTCGTCGGGGTGATCGTCCTCAAGGGCGGCCCGGCCCTTTTCAATGGGAACGGCAGCCTGCGCGGCGATCTGACGGCCCTGGTCGCCGCCATGTTCTATGCCGGCTACATTCTCGGCGTCGGCCGCCTGCGCCGCCGCTTCGACACCTTGTCCATCATGCTCTGGACCACGGCTGCCGCCGGCCTCACGCTGCTGCCCGTGGCCCTCGTCTATGAGCCGGCTTTTTTCCCGACGACGCTCTTCGGCCTCGCCATGCTGTTCGGCATCGCCTGGATCAGCCATGCCGGCGGCCAGGGCATGATCACCTATGCGCTGGCCTGGCTCTCCCCGGCCTTTTCCTCCCTGACGCTGCTGATCCAGCCGGTCGTCGCCGGCATTCTCGCCTGGCTCGTGCTTGCCGAGCCGATCGGCGCGATGCAGGCCATCGGCGGCATCGTCGTGCTCGCCGGCATCGTCATCGCGCGGCGGGGATAGCGCATCGGACCGGATCGGCAGTGGCTAGCACATCGCACAGCCGTGCGCAGGTTCCCGTTCCATTTCTCCGGTCGGCGCTCCACCATCTCTGGTGGCCTCGCGCCAAAGCCAAGTCCTTGCTGCTAGCGTGGCAGTGGGCCGAGAATGGCGATGCTGTGCCGTTCAGCGGCCGCCATCAGTAGCGCCATGTCTGGAGCAGCCGGCGGCGTGTCCCTCGGAACGCTCGTCTCAGCGATGAAATCGGCAAAATCGCTTCCGGTCGTCATCAGAAGGATTCTTGCCGGCACGTCGCCTTCGATGCGAAATCCGTGCGGAATGTTGCGCGGACCGAAGGCGAAGTCGCCTGCCTGAAGCAGCCTACATCCGTCTTCCAAGATCACCGACATCTGGCCCTCGAGGACGTAAAACGACTCGTCCTCAGAACGATGCATATGCCAGGGCGACTCGAAGCCAGCTGGTATGACCTGCTCGATCAGGCTGAAGTGACCGCCCGTCAATTCCCGGTCCGCCTTGATCCAGGTCAGGAGGCCGAGAAACCGTATTTCGCCAGCGCGGGAAGGCGTGCTCGTGGCAGCGGAAGGAATGATGTTCATCTCGGATTCTCACTGGACACCTGGCTGCGTCACCGGGCATATTGGCGGAATAATAATTCCACGGAATGTAAATATCGTCAATATGGTCAATCGTACGACGCGGCGCAGTTATCGGATGAAGAACCGCGCCAAGACCCAAGCCGAGATGCGCGATCGCATCGTGAGCACGACGATGCTGATGCATGATGAGAAGGGTGTGGCGGCAACGTCCTTCGTGGACATTGCCAGACGCGCCGGTATCGGCGCGGCGACGATCTATCGCCACTTTCCCACCTTGGGATCGTTGGTCGCGGCCTGCGGCGCGCATGTTTGGAAAGAGATGGACCCGCCGGTGCCCGAACGGGCTTCGGAAATATTCAAGGACGTCGTCGGGATGGAGGATCGTCTGCACCGCCTTGTCGACGAGGTTGACCGCTTCTACCGACGCGGAGCGCTTCGGCTCACGGCCGCCTATGCCGACAGACATCTCATCCCCGAGCTGGACGAATTTCTGCGCGCCGTGGAGGCGGGCGTTGCCGCACTTGTCCGCGAAGCCGTCAAGGTTGAAGCCCTGCCGGACGCCGTGCTTCAGCTTGTGATCGTGCTGACGGATTTTCCGGTGTGGACCGCTATGCAGAGGGTCGCGGGCGCCGATTTGGAGCGGCGCCGGGCTGTCGCCCGGCTGGTCGGTTGCGCCATCCGCACGGCGAGGTGACACTCTCGCTTGTCGTCTATCGTCGTTCCGTCAAGCTGCGCAGCCCGTCTTGTCCTTGCTGCAGAGAGGGCAGCCAGCAGGGCCGGGGAAATCTGTTCACTGCAGGACGTGCAGACGAGGTTTAGCGTCCGATGGCGTAGCGGCACGTCTTTGACTTGCGTGGCGCTCGCGGGATTTCAGAAATCAATTGATCCTACAATAACATAGCGATGCGCCAGTTCCATACTCTCCGGCGCGCGCGGCGGGATGCCAACTTTCTGCTGACTATCGAGATAACTTTATAACGTGCGTCCGCTTTTGGGAGGTCTCAGTTCGGGTTTGAATGACCGGAATGGGGCCGATGGGCGGACTGTTGACACTGGAGCCCATTCACTGACGGATCAAAAGTGAATGGAGCGCATGGTGAGTGACATTTCCGCTGACCGCGGCATCGTTGCCGCGTTTGGTTGGAGGCTGACCAAACAGATCTCATGTCCCTCTCCGGCCAGACCTTGATCTATTTTGCGGGCCGGAGACGATTTCTGGTTTCAATCTCTGCCCGTTCGGCCGTGACCTCTTAGCACAAGCGGGCCTTCAGTGATCTAATCCGCGGATCGCGGAGACGCTTCCTCGCTTAGCTAGCCAAGCAGCCAGACCCATAGTGATGATCGTGAATCCAATCAGCAGAGTTGCGATTGCCGTGATCGTTGGATTGACCCGAAGGACCAGCTCGTTGAACATCTTCTTTGGGATTGTCTCATGTGCACCCGACAAAAAGATCGTGACGATAACCTCGTCGAAACTAATGATGAAGGCAAAGATCCAGGCCGCCAAAAGGCTCGGCATCAGATTGGGAATGAGCACCCGGCGGAACATCTCCTGCCACGACGCCCCGAGGCTGAGGGCCGCCTGCTCGATGCGAACATCAAACGAACGGATCGCTACCGACATGAGGAGCACGACATAGGGGAGCCCCAAGATCGTATGTCCCAGGATCAGCCCGCCAAAGGTTCCCAGCAGTCCGAACTTCGCTAGATACATATAGAGGGCCAGCGCGGTGATGACCTGGGGGACGATGATTGGAGCGAGAAAGTTCGCCTCAAGGATGCGGCGACCACCAAACGTGCCCCGGACCAAACCATAGGCGGCCGCACTGCCGAACAGTACCGCAAGGGTGCTGGATGCAAGAGCGACGAACAAGGACGTTCGTGCCGCCTCGAGCCAACGCGGATCCTCGAAGAACGACCTGTACCAGCGCAGGGACAGACTGGGCGGCGGGAAGGCGAGTGTGTCCGCGCTGGAGAAGGACATCGGGATAACGATGGCGATGGGCAAACACAGGAACAAAAGGATCGAAACGCCGACCACCGTGATCAGCCAACGTGTCAGCGACGATGGGTTCTCCATTGGACGCTCCGGCGAAGTTAGATGCGGCTCTTCTTCTCGACCCACTGATATGCGGCATAGAACAGCAAGGTGAGCACTAAGAGGACGGTGGAAATTGCAGCTGCGTTTTCCCAGCGCGGCATGCGATTGATCAGCAGGTCGAGCATGTTGGCAATCATCGGCACGCGCCCTCCCCCAAGGATCGCCGGGGTGATGAAGAAGCCAAGCGTCAGGATGAAGACCAAGATTGATCCGGCAGCGAGTGCTGGGAACGTGAGCGGCAGAAAGATGCGGAAGAAGATTCGTGCCTGAGAGGCACCCATGGATTCCGCCGCCTGCAGCAGTCGCCGGTCCAGCTTCAGCATCGCAGCGAAGAGTGGCAACACCAGAAAGGGCAAGAGGACGTTGGTGGTGCCGACGATCACGCCGAACTGATTGTAAAGAAAGGCGACTGAAGTTTCAGTGACACCGAGGCTTCGTAATGAGCGGTTGACGATGCCGTCATTGCCGAGGATGACGATCCAGGAATAAGTGCGCACCAGAATGCTGATCCAGAAGGTCAGCACCACCAGCGCCAGGACCAGAATCTGCGAGCGCGCGCGAAGGCTCCACATCCAATAAGCGAGTGGATAGCCGAGCATGCAACAGGCGAAGGTCGTGAGCAGCGCAATGTAGATCGTATTTCCGAGGACCTTCATATAGACCGAGCCCTGCGCCAGGGCCGCATAATATTTGAAGGGATTGTCGCCGGGATCGATCGACCAGGAGAGCATGAGCAACAGCGGGACGTTGAACAGCAACAGGATAAAGACTGCCGCAGGGGCGACCTGGGGCAGGCCGGCCGGTGCAGTCAGTCCCCGCCTCGCACGGGGGATTGTTGGTGCTAAGTCTGCCATCACATGCATAGGCAGGCCGGAGGAGATCCGACCTGCCATCTCCTGTGTTGCAATAGATTGGCCGCTTACAGACCGAGCTTGAATTCCTGCCAACGCTGCTCGACTTCATCCGCGTGGTCGTACCACCACTTCGGATCCATCAAGAACTGCACGTTCTTGTTCTTCGCTACCGTCGGATAAGTATCGAGCTTGTCCTTCGGCAGGAGCGCATCCAGACCCTCGCTGGGTCCCGTGTAGGCGACGACCCCGGCTGCAACGGCCTGGTTCTTGGCAACCGTGATCTCGTGCATGAGCTGCATCACGGCAGCCTTGCGATCGGCAGCGATCCCCTTGGGTACGGCAAAATAGGTTAGATCGAGCTGCCCTTGATTATAAGTGAAGTCAATGTTCTCCGCGTCGACAACGCGCCCTGACCAGGACACTGCATACTGGACTTCATTGTCCTTGAGCAATTGTGGCGGCTGGGCACCTGCCTGCCACCAGACCGCGACGTGGTCCTTGATCTTATCGAGCTTCGCGAAAGCGCGGTCGAGATCGAGCGGGTAGAGATCCGCCGGCTTCACCCCATCGGCAATCAGTGCCATGGGGAGGATATAGGTCGGATAGTCCGGAAGTGCTCGCTTGCCCGGAAATTTCTCCACGTCCCACAGTTCTTCCCAGGTGGAGATCGGCTTGGCGTCCGCACGCCACGCAAGGATGGTTGAGTAATACTGCCAGCCGAGGCCATCATCTAGCTTCGCTTCGCCGAAAATGGGATCCGGCTTGATCGCGTCCCAATCCAGTTTCTCGACCAGGTCGAGAGCCTTGGCCTGCTCGAGTTCACCACTGCTCAACTCGACCACATCGGCAGTCAGGTTCTTCGCCTCGACCATTGCGCGCAGCTTGCCCAGGCCAGCAGGGCTTTCGCGAGTGACCTTAATCCCCGTCTTGGCCGTGAAAGGCTCGATGTATCCCTTCTCAACAGACTCTCCCGAGGGGCCGCCAGCTTCGATCATGCGCAATTCCTTGACCTCCGCCCTTGCTGCGAGGCCAAAAACGGACATCAGCAAAACGCTTACGGTCAAAGCCTTGAAACCACTGTTAATGGCGCTTTTCATGCTTTTTTCACTCCCTATCTTCTGTTTATTGTGTCAAGGCAGGAACAATTTCGATTCGAAAAAAGCTCAGGGTCACCGCAAACCTTGTGGCGTATAATATAATCTCGATTTATTTCACTGAATATTGATAAATTTGCGGTCACGCTCTTTTTATATTTGCTACGCCTGCAAGGGAGAAGTGTGTCATATGTGATATCGATTGACAACATCTGTGATATCAATCGAAAAAAGCGCTCCGGGAGGCTCTGCGAAAGACCCCGCACATGTGACGCGTGATGGACGGTGAGGGTCCTGGAATGAGCACTATACAGTTGGTCGATGTTGAGAAGACTTATGGCAGCTTCGTTGCCTGTGCGAATATCGACCTGTCCGTCCGCGAAGGCGAATTCGTCACGATTCTTGGCCCCAGCGGTTCCGGCAAGACCACCCTGCTAACCTTGATTGCCGGTTTGTCCGCGCCCACGTCGGGGCAAATCTTGATTGGTGGCCGCGACGTGACATTCGAGCCATCCGGCAAGCGCAATGTCGGGCTGGTGTTCCAGAACTACGCCCTCTTCCCGCATCTGAGCGTCTACGACAACATTGCGTTTCCCCTGACGGTGCGAAGGTTGAGCACCGAGGACACCAGACTCCGTGTCACAGAGGCCCTCGAAAAAGTGCGGCTCACCGGCTTCGAAAAGCGCCGCCCGGCGCAACTCTCCGGCGGTCAGCAACAGCGCGTGGCCCTCGCCCGAGCTTTCGTTTTCCAACCCTCAATTCTGCTGCTCGACGAACCCTTGGGGGCGCTGGACCGCAAGCTGCGCGAGCAGGTGCAGGTGGAACTTCGACAGCTGCAGAAGTCCCTGGGGATTACCACCGTGCTCGTCACTCACGACCAGGAGGAGGCGTTGTCGCTCTCGGATCGGCTGATCGTCCTCGACCAAGGTCACATCCAGCAGATCGGCACACCGGAGGACGCGTATCTGCGCCCCGCCAACCTCTTCGTTGCCGACTTCCTCGGGACCGCCAATGTCTTCCAGGGAGAGGTCCAGAGCCGGGGCGATCAACACCGGCTGCAGGTTTCGGACGGCATTTCCGTCTCCTGCCCACCGCCAACCCGCCAATCACGCGATGCACGTCTGATCGTTCGGCCGGAAAACATAGTGCTTAAGGCCGGTGGAGACCATGAGGCTCTCCGTGCCACCGTGATCGACGTCATCTATCTTGGGCAGTCGGTGCGCTACCAGCTGGATGGCGTCCATGGAGCGCCTCTGGTCGCCATCGTGCCGGGCAACCAGGCGCGCTTCTCCCCCGGTGAGGCCGTCAGCCTCGACTGGCGACCCGAGGACTCCTGGTTCGTCCCCGGCTGAATTCGCTCACCGGCAAAGGGCGGAGATAGAGTCCGCCACCTCACCACTCTGACCGTTCAGCGCCATTGCCGCGTGATCTCAGCATAATCCCCGATCGTCTTCTCGATCAGCGACAGGATTTCCGATAGCTCGTCATCCGTCGCCGTCAGCGGCGGGGCGACCATGACCCAGTCGCCATTTCTTCCCCAGGCCGTCCGACGCGTGTAGAGCAGCAGACCGTTTCGCTGCGCGACCTCGCAGAACCGCACTGCTGCATTGTGCTCAACAGCAAAGGAGGTCTTGTTCTCCTTGTCGACGACAAGTTCGATCGCCAGCAGAAAGCCCATGCCCCGAACGTCACCGATCATCGAACTGGCGGCGGCGATAGCCTCAAGGCGCTGTCGGAAGCCGGGGCTGGTCTCATTCACCCTCTCCATCAGGCCGCGATCGACAACTTCGTTCACAACCGCCAAGGCGATCGCGCAGGAGAATGGATTGGCCGCAGCCGTATGGCCATGCATGAAGCCACCGGCCTGGGTGACCGTGCGCACGATATGCGCCGGCGCCAGCACGGCGCCGAAGGGCGTATAACCGGCAGCGAGACCTTTCGCCAGGGTTACGAGGTCGGGTCGGCAGTCGGGCCAGTGATCGGCGGCCAGGAAGGTCCCGGTCCGGCCCGCGCCGGCCATGACTTCGTCGAAGATGATCAAGACGCCATATTTCGTGCAGATCTCGCGCACCCGCCGGAAATAGGTGTCATGTGGCACGAGAGCACCCGTGGCTACGCCGCCAACGGGCTCCATGATGAAGGCGAGGACAGTGTCTGCACCCTCGCGACGGATGCAGTCCTCGAGCGCGTCGGCGCACGAATTGGCGTAGGATTCGACCGTGTGGTTTCCCGGTAGCCGATAGGTGGACGGCGAAGGGACCTTCGGCATGGAGACGACCAGTGGACCGAAGATCTCTTTTGCCGCGGGGTCGCCGCTGACAGCCAGGGTGCCGGCGGTCGGCCCATGATAGCTCTGCTCAAGACCTACGACCTTCCAGCGCGAGGCTTCGCCCCTGGCGACAGCGAATTGGCGCGCGAGCTTGATGGCGCCCTCATTCGCCTCGGCGCCGCCGGAGACGAAGAAGGCCCGGTCGAAGCCCGAGCCAGCAAGTTTGGCGACAAGATTGGAAAGCTCTTCGTCCGCCTCGTTCTCGAACACGGTGCGGTTGGCGAAGGTAACCCGGTCCGCCTGGGCCTTGATCGCGGCGAGGACCGCTGGATTGCCATGGCCGATATTCGTGGCGACCGGCCCGCATGACCCGTCAATATAGCGCCGCCCTTCGGTGTCCCACATGTAGCTGCCCTCAGCTCGGGCGATGCGGGGAAGGCGAGGCAGGTCCTCGGGGCGATAGAACATTTGAACCGGGCCGCCGCGCTCGGGATAAAGCGAAGCGACATCACGCAAATTGACGTTCACGGGAACTCCAATCCTTTCTGGCTTGAGGACCTTGATGTTGCCTGAGTTTGATCTTCGCAGCGCCGCCCCAAACTGGTGAACGCGAAATTCAACGTTCATCTGGAAGCCGTTCGAAACCAAATAGCCAGAGACAACTTAGACTGGGTCTCCAACGAAAGTCCAAGGGGAAGCAAAAAATTGGAGAATCAGCAGATGTGCGGGAACGGTCGCCATGGCGTCTACTCAAACCAAACAGCCTCTGGCAGATCCAGATAGGTTCATGCCCTCACCGGAGCCCCAAACACCAGGCGAGTAGTTGTTCGCGCCCGCCTTCAGCCGTCCAGCCTGATCGTGGCACTTTCACAGTCGCCATAGAATTCCTCTGGCACATAATAAGCTTGGACAGTCCCCGCTCTGAGCGACCTGAGTGCGGCAGGCATGTTTGCTGAGAACCACCCATCGCCGCTGAGAGGGACGCTTTGCTCAATGGTTCTCAGGTCCCTGTTCCGGGACCGGGTACGGTACGTCAAAATGATGCTGCCGGTGGGAACCGGCTCTGGCATCCGCGAGCCGGTGTCTTCCACGACGCGCCCCACGACCGTCCTGCCCTTCACGTAGAATGAATCGATCCGGGTCTTCGTCCCAGTGGCCACTTCGATCTCGACACCGGACAACACTCGCTGTGTGTCGGCAAAATCGTCTCGGGGGTCATCGATGAAGGCGCAGACGCTCAGCTTGTTTGGCACTGGCTCAAACTTCGCTCGGACTTCTCGCCGCTTGATGTAGTCTTCGCGCTCCGACTGCATTGCGGGAAGCGTCGTGTGGGCGTCGATCCGCAAGACGACATTTCCCACCAGGGTTGGATCGAATTCGCTCATGACCTTGACCTGCCGCACTTCCCCAGGCAGCAGGCGCAGGCTCGTGTGCTCCACATAGGTTCGGTAGAGCGGGTTCGTCTGACCGTGGCGAATGTGCACTCTAGTCGGCTTGTCAAAGGGGTTGCCCACGACCACTTGAGCGATCTCGCGCGACGCTGGAGATGACGATCTGGAGATGAAGCGCGTGTAATTGCTTTGCGCTTCGTTGTTGAAGATCGAGGTTTCCTTGATTGGATGTGGGCCCGACGTCTCGTATTCTATGATCCTGGCGACGAGGCAGTAGTGACCGCCAATCGGCGGAAACCAGTTCGTCGTGAACTTGACGTATTGCCCCGGCAAAATGTCTTTCACATTGTCATCTGATGGCAACGGGATGAGGGGGGCGTCGGGAATGTTGATCAAGCCCCCCATGTTGAAAATGCGCTGGAAGAATTCCACCCGAACATTTTTGGCTTCGAGCGTTCCGAGGTTTTTCACGTAAGCCTCGACAGTATTCGCATGCCCCTCCCACGGCGTATTGTGCCAGTAAGGATCTTGGCTGGAGCGAGCGTTCCGCACGAAAATATCCGGGCTTTGCCAGGGCCTGTCGGGACCTGCCGGCCAAGGTCTTATGGCCGGGTCGGGTCGGCTGCGCACACCATACTCGATGATGACCTTGCCACCGTCGGCGGTGAGCGGTCCCGCGGTCACCTTGAAGTCCACCGGAAAGGTTGGATCAGTCGGATCGGTCTCCCAGTAGTTCTTTCCCTCCGTCAGCACGCTGCCGTCCCGGTCCGCGTCGTTCTTGACCAAGAGGAGGAAAGGACGCGACTGGCTGTTGGCGTCGGTCAGAAGCAGGGCATTGTTTGTCGGGAGCCGCTGATCTCCGACGTGATCGGGCTGCGCCGAGCGATATTCGATGTAATAATTCCAGCCGGCGGCGATGCGCACCTCAATGCCAACATATCGGCCTTGCGGCGGTTGCCCGCGCTCGATCGGCGACAGAGAGATTTCCTCGCGGATCAGACCAGTGTCGTTATAGTCGAAATTGTAGGTCTTGACCCATTCAGGCTGAACCCAACCCAGCATGAGCCGATGCACCAAGGAGAGATGCGGGAGTTCGACGTCCCATACCATAGGATCCCAATAGCGCGCGTTTCGGCCTGTGTTCGGAAAATACTGGTCGTCCAAATAGATTGTGTGGAATAGCTCGTGCGCCATCGTCGAGTGGATCGTACGACCCTCCCTGAACTCTTGCCCCCAGCACCGGCTTGTCGCGACAAGGCCCTTATTGAGAAGGTGGGGGCCATAACTCGCCTGCGGCCAGACATCGTTCACAGCGCCCGAGGCTTCGGTCCAGCGCTCTTGCACGAAGATTACGGTGGTAAATGGCGAAAGATCAATGCCGCCGCCCGGCGTGTCAGGGTTCATGGACTGGCTTAACAACGGCCCCCAATTGGGAATTTTCCACATGAGGAATTGATCATTGTCAAACTTGGAACCGACAAGACTAGACTCGAGTATATCCTTGAAATTATTGCTCAGGTGCACGGGGCCGAAGGGCTGTGCGGAGATGTCGTACTTGTTGTAGGACATCTCACGCAGATAGGAGCGCGTACTGACCGTCTTGCCCTCGTGTTGTACGCCATGGATCACCTCGTTCATCCAGCGGTCGCGTATGACCGCAAACTCGGCAGCATCTTCCGGATATCGCGCATCTGCGGTGTCGACGAAGACAACTGCAATGTTCAGGCGCTGCGGGGCTGGGCGCACATTAGCGTTCGCCACCTCGCCAGAGTCGTCGCCCCAAGCCAGCAAGGGTGTGGGCAGGTCGAATGCGCCAGCGAATGTCAGCGGCGGTCCGTGCTCGCCCGCCCAGTCTATGGTGATCTCAAACGGGACCTCGGCGAGCACGATGTTCGATGTACGCTCCACCGCCTGCAGCGTGTAGTGCCCGGCGCGATCGCCGGCACAGAACATGATGTCGGGCTTGGCCGGATCGAATTCGGCATCGCGACAATAGGATACGATCCCGGCATGCGGGCCTGCCGGCACAACGAAGTCGAGATCGTCAATCGAGATATTCTTCAGCGTCAGAGGGAGTTTGGCATAGCTCCAGACGAACAAGGGTCCAGGGAACTGGACCTCGACGCTCTTGCGCCTCAAAGGGCGCGGCCACTTCGACCGGTCGATCAGGCGCGGTACCAAGGCAGGTCTCGAGGCGTTCATAGCCGATAGTCTCCCCGTCATGCGGCGCCGTCAATCGAATGTGCTCATTCAGCAGCGGGCAGCGCGAGCGTGGCGGATGAAACGGATGTCGCCGCCCGGATTCGTTTCGACTGCACGCCGATCGGTGAATTTCTTGGCATTCCTGTGGGCGGAAGGCGCATCGTCTTCCATGAGCACGCCTTCTACACCCTGAGGAAGGGCAAGATCGCGGCGGTGTTCTCCGTAATCGATAAGGCTGCAATTGAAGCTCAGGTGCTGCTTTGACATGGCGACACCTTCGGCGGCTAGCCAGTTACGGGCTCGGGGGCGCCTCCAGAGAGGTTGCTAGGCCCGCAATCCGGTGTCGCGCAGAATGGGAAGGAGCTTATTCTCGTAGACTTCCAAGCCCCTCTTGAAATCAACCCATGTGACGGTCACACCGTCCAGTCCCGTCGCAGCCAGCCGCTGGAAGCCTTCGACCACTTGCGTGGGGTTGCCGATCAGGGGAACGGCGCCATAGCCGGCGATATACTGCCGTGCCACGCTGCTGGCCTTGTAGTTCACGCTCTGCGAATTGCGGTCCAAGGTGCCGAGGATGCGCGCCACTGTCTCCCAGTCGCCCTTCTCGGTGACGCAATATTCGAAATAATCCCGGGCCTCCTGCTCGGTGTCGGCGCAGGCGATGGTGGCCATTGTCATCACCTTGACCTCGCGGCCGTATTTCTCCCGAGCCGTCGACTTGATCTCCGAAACGGTCTGCGCGGCCTTCTCGAAATCGTCAAACATGATGAAGATCAGATCCGTGTGGCGTGCGGCAAAGTCACGGCCCGCGGGGCTGGAGCCGGCGCTCATGAGCACCGGGTAAGGGCGTTGCAACGGCTTGGGCTCGCTCTGCGCTCCAGGGACCTGGAAAAACTCGCCGTTGAAGTCGAACTCAGTCTCAGCCCAGATCCGCTTGACCAGCCTCATCCATTCATCCGAAAGGGCATAGCGGCGAGAATGATCCCCAACCGTGGTTCCGAAGAGCTCGATCTCCTTGTCGTGCCATCCGGCAACAACGTTGAGCCCGAAACGACCATTGGAGATGTGGTCGATGGTTGCGACTTCCTTCGCCAGCCGCACCGGATGGATGGTCGGCACGTGCACGGTGGCGAAGACTTGGATGGACTTCGTGATCGCAGCGATGCCCGCAGCCCAGCTCAAGGTCTCGAATGACCGGCCGTTTTGATTGTTGACACCGCCGAACCCCTTCCAGCGGGACACGGGGATCACGGCGTCGAAATTGAGACGCTCTGCCGTCTGCGCAATATGAACCGTCTCCGGCCAAGTGACCTCGATCGTGCCCTCTGCGGACGTCAGGGAGGTGGCGCGGCTGACATTGAAGGCGAAGACCGCAAGCTTGAAGGCGTTCTCGGTCCCCAGCAGCTTGGCGTTCGGCCGGTACTCCTCGACTTCAGACATGACAGTCCCCTCTCCCATTGGCGGATCGCAAGGGAGAGTATAGGCAAGCTTTGATCTCTGTAAACAATTGTAAGACGTATTCTATCATACAATCCGTCGGGAGGGCGCCTTCTTCCTCTCCGCGCTCGGCACGGCCTTTTTCGCAGGCTTACTGGGCTTTGCGCCAGGCGTTGCCAAAGGGGCCGGCTTTTTCACGGGTCGCCGGAGATGAGCCAGAGCTGCCGCACAGGCGCGTTGTACATGGACCTCGCAAAGGGTCTGCGCGCCGTCCGGATCACGACGCGCGATGGCATCGACCATCAGCTCGATCTCCCCGATGCTCCGCAGGCCGCGGCCCGGCTGAGCCATCGACTGGAAGCGCAGCAACACGACGCGCGCCTGCAGCGATTTCGTCAGGCTGGCAACGATGTCGTTGCCGCATCCTTCCAAAAAGATCCGATAGAATTCGGTGGTTGCAAGGGAGATTTCACCGGGGTCTCCCTCGCTCTCGACAACGGATTTCAGCCGTTGGAACGCACGCTGCAGTTGCGCGACATCATCGTCGCTGGCGCGCACGGCGAAGAGGCGGCCAGCAAGTCCCTCCAAGGCGGCCCGCACCTCATAAATCTTGGAGGCCTCGTCCACCGACACCGTCGCCACGATGGGGCCGCGATGCGGAACGACCGTGACCAGCCCCTCGCTCTCCAGATGGCGCAGGGCCTCGCGAATGCTGGTCCTGCTGACCCCCGTGATTTCGCAGAGATGCCGTTCGATGAGCCGGTCTCCCGGCCGGAACTGGAATTCAAGGATCGCCTTTCGCAAGACCTCGACGACCTGCTGACGCAAGGTCGTGCGGGGTTGTGCGATGCGCAAGCCTTCGAAGCTACCAGTCGGAGTGCTCATTCCACGCGTCTTTCCTTAAGGAAGCGGCTCAGGCGTTGCACAAGGCTCTACCTCATCGTGCAATCTCCGCCAATCAATCTGATCGCGGCGCCTCCGTGAGCATGCCATGGGCAAGTTTCTCCGCGATCATCATGGTCGGGGCGTTGATGTTGCCGCTGGTGATGGTCGGCATGATGGAGGCGTCGATGACACGAAGGCCGGCCACCCCGCGGACCCGACCATCGGAATCGACAACCGCGTGATCGTCGATCCCCATGCGGCAGGTGCCGCAGGGATGATGCGTCGACTTGCCGGTGGCCCGCACGAAGGCATCGAGATCCTCGTCACTCACAACTCCTGTACCGGGAGCGACTTCGGCTCCAGCAATGCTCGAAAACGCGGATGCAGCGACGATTTCGCGGTAGCGGCGGATCCCGTCGGCCAAGGGTTGGATGTCACGCCCATCCGTCAGATAGTTGAACGTGATGGCAGGCGCCTGCAACGGATCCCTACTGCGCAGACCGATATGCCCGCGGCTGTAAGGCCGGAGGCCCATGATGGTCGATTGGAACCCATGGGAGCCTGAGATTGCATCGCCGTGGGCGCTAACCATCATGGGGATGAAGCAAATCTGGATGTCCGGCCGCCCGTCGCTTCCATCCGCACGGATATAGCCGGCCACCTCGAAGTGATTCGTCGCACCGCCGCCACGTCGCCGGGCCGCCCACTCAAGGAAGATCGCAGGCCGACGGTACCATTTGAGCAGCGAGGTCATGGTCACCGGGCCAAGTGCAAGATGCTTGCAGCTCACATCGACATGATCCTGCAGGTTCTGGCCCACCTCGGGGGAATGCTGGACGAGCGAGATGCCACAGCGGGCAAGCTCACTTGCCGGGCCGATACCTGACAGCATCAAAATTTGCGGTGAACTTATTGCGCCTGCGCAGAGGATGACTTCACCGGCCGCGTGGACCTGATGCACCGCGCCACCCCGCCGATATTCGACACCCACGGCCCGGCGACCCTCCATCACGATGCGAGTAACGTGCGCACTCTTGCAGATCTCCAGATTGCCGCGCCTGCCCAGCCTGCGCAGATAGGCGCGGGAGGTGCTTTCTCGGATGCCATGATGAATGGTTTGCTCCATCGGACCAAAGCCATCTTGGCAAGCGCCGTTCGTGTCGTCCGAGAGGGCGTAACCGGCCTCCCGGCACGCTTCGAGGAAAAGGCCATTCAGAGGTGTCGAGTATACTGGCCGCGTAACATGGAGGGGGCCGTCGCCGCCGCGATAGGCGTCGGCACCGCCGCTGAAGGTTTCAAGGCGCCTGAAGAACGGCAGGCAGCGTTCAAAACTCCAGTCATTCAGTCCCCTCTGTGCCCAGTCGTCATAATCAGCCGCCTGTCCGCGAACAAAGGCCATGGCGTTGATCGAAGAGGAGCCGCCGAGAACGCGCCCACGCGGACAGTCGATGCGGCGTCCATCAAAACCCGGTTCAGGCTCCGACTTGAAGCCCCAGTCAAACCTGCTGCTGCCGACCGCGTAAGTGAAGGCGGCGGGCATGGCAATGAAGGGGTGACGATCCCCCGGACCGGCCTCGATCAGGAGCACCCGATGTGTCGATCGTTCGGCAAGCCGGGCCGCGACGATGCAGCCGGCGGAGCCGGCGCCGATCACGATGAAATCGAAAGGCGCACCTGTCCGGCCTGATGGATGCGTCACCGACTTCTCCTCAGGTCTTTGCGCTGCCGCGGCGCGCAAGAAGGCCATCCAGCCAATGCGTGTCCATTTCCGGGGTCGAAGACAGCAGTGTTTCGGTATAGGCCTGGGTTGGCGACAACAGGACCTGTTCCTTTGAACCTTGCTCGACGACGCGACCAGCCTGGAAAACCGCCACGCGATCGGCGATCGCCCGGACTGTGGCGATGTCATGGGTGATGAAGAGGTAAGTCAGCCGGCGCTCCCTCTGCAGCCTGTCTAACAGCTTCAGGATCTCCTCCGCCACGAGGGGATCGAGCGCCGAGGTGACTTCGTCGCAGATCAGCAGGACGGGATCGGCCGCGATCGCACGGGCGATACAGAGGCGCTGCTTCTGCCCTCCGGAGAGCTCTTCAGGCTTTCGATCCAACAGTCGGTCCGGGTCGAGTTCGACCATCTTCAGCAATTCCCGGATGCGATCGGCAAGCGCATTGCCACGAAGGCCGAAGTAAAAGTTTGCGGCACGCCCGAGGATCTTCCGCACGCTTTGCTGCGGATTGAGAGCTGTGTCAGGACTCTGGTGCACGAGTTGGATCCGGCGCAGTTGATCGCGCGTCCGGTTGCGATAATCGGGAGGCAGGCGCTCGCCGCTAAGGCTTACCGTGCCCCGCTCTGGTTGCAGGAGGCCGGCGATCACTCGGGCGAGCGTGCTTTTCCCGCTGCCGGACTCGCCGACAATGGCCACCGTTTCTCCCACGCCGGCATCGAGACTGACATCGGCGAGAGCCGGCTTGTCCCCGAAGGCCAGCTCGATGTTCCTGATGGTCAGTATGGTCTCAGAGTGAACGGCCACATGCTGCTTTTGAAACTGCCTCAGAGCAACAAGGCGCTTGGTGTACTCCTGTTTGGGGGCGCTGAGGATTTCAGTCGTCGGCCCCGACTCCACCAGACTGCCATGCCGGAGCACCATGATCCGATCGGCAATCTGAGCCACCACGGCGAGATCGTGAGAGATATAGATCGCGGACAGGGACAGGTCACGGACCGCCGCACGGATCGCGGCCAGGACCTCCACCTGGGTTGTCACGTCAAGAGCCGTGGTCGGCTCGTCGAAGATGATCACCTCCGGATGCGGTCCCATGGCCATCGCAGTCATGGCCCGCTGCAGCTGACCTCCGGACAATTGATGCGGATAGCGCTGTCCGATCGTCTTGGGTTCAGGGAGCTGCAACCTTGCAAACAGGTCCTGGATCAGCGCTTGTGCGGACCGTCGGTCGTGTTGTCCCTTGAGCAGGGGCACCTCGACGCATTGGTCGATGAGGCGATGGGCCGGGTTGAAAGCGGCCGCGGCGCTTTGCGCCACATAGGCCGCCCGCCTCCCGCGGAGCCGACGTCGCTCCGTTTCGCCGACCTTGAGCAGGTCGCGACCGTCAAACACGATCTCTCCGCCGCAGATCCGGACGCCGCTCCGGGCATAGCCCATGGCGGCCAGCCCGATGGTCGACTTGCCCGCGCCGGACTCCCCAATCAGGCCCAGCACCTCGCCTGGATGGAGTTCCAGGTCAATCCCATGGACAATTTCTTCCCAGGCACCGTCGCCGCCGGCCTCGATGCGAAGTCCCCGGATGACGATGATGGGATCAGTCGGATTGCCCCGCGATGGTTTCGTCACAGACGGGCCTTTGCATTGTTGTGGATCAGCCAGTCGACGATGAAATTCACACTGATCGTGAGAACGGCAATCGCCGCGGCTGGCAGGAGCGGCGTGAAATCACCGAAGGTGATGAGCACGGAGGATTCCCGCACCATCGAGCCCCAGTCGGCGCCGGGGGGCTGAAGGCCGATGCCTAGGAAGCTCAATCCGCTGATGAACAGGAAGACGTAGCAGAATCGGATGCCGAACTCGGCCATCAGAGGCGTGCGGATATTGGGCAGGACCTCCGACCAGAGGCACCACCAGTTCCCTTCCCCACGCAGTCTCGCTGCCTCCACATAGTCCGTGGCCACCACGTTCATCGCGACCGCCCGCGACAGGCGAAGGACGCGGGTGCCGTCGAGAACCACGATGATGCCGATCAGGATCGGCACGGAATTGCCGATGATGGCGATCAGCAGCAGCGCCAGGATCAGCTGCGGAACGCCCATGATCGCATCGGTGACGCGCCCGATGATCTGATCGACCCAGCCACCCTGAAGGGCAGCCAGAATCCCCAGGCCACCTCCCAAGACGAATGAGAGGATGTTGATGGCAAGCGCCAGGAAGATCATGTTTCGGGCGCCGTAGATGAGGCGCGAGAGCATGTCACGGCCGAGATTGTCGGTGCCAAGCCAGCTCGTCTCGGTCCAGGGGGCAAAGGCGGTTCCGACCACCTGGGTCTCGCCATAGGGCGCGATGTGCGGCGCAAGAACCGCAACCATCAAGTAGAGCACGACCAAAAGAAGGCCGAGGCGGGCAGCCCAGGAGAGCTTGCGAAGATGGCGCAGCGGAGATCTCATGAGTTATCTCGGATGCCGCAAGCGCGGATTGCTGAGCATGGCCAGGATATCGGCGATCAAATTGATCAAGAGATATGTGCAGGCGAAGAACAGGCACGCCGCCTGTACGACCGGAATGTCACGGCGGGCCACCGAATCCACGAGCAGACCGCCCAGTCCGGGGTAAGCGAAGACGACCTCGACCACCACCACCCCCAGGACGAGATAGGCCAGGTTGAAGGCGATCACATTGACGATCGGGGCCCAGGCATTCGGCAAGGCATGCCGCACGATGATCCGCAGCTTTCGCAACCCCTTGAGGTCGGCCATCTCGATGTAGGGCCGGGACAGAAGATCAATGATGGCCGCCCGCGTCATCCGCATCATGTGGGCCATCACAAAGAGCGAGAGGGTCACAGCGGGCAGGAACGTCACATAGAGGCGTTCGGAGAAGCTGGCCCCCGGCAGCAGACTTGCGATGCTGGGAAAAATTGGAAAGGTGATGGTGAGGAGCAGGATCAGGACATAGGCGACGAAAAAGTCGGGAAAGGAAATCGACACCAATGTGCCGGCATTGAGCACCCGGTCGAAAAACGTATCCCGGTAGAGCGCAGTCAGGATGCCGAGGACGAGCGCCAGCGGCACGGCGATCACGGCCGCATAGAGCGCCAGGAACAGAGTATTCCCCAATCTTTCAAACAGCATGTCGCTGATGGCCATGCCGGATGCGAGCGAATGACCGAGATCGCCGCGGAAAATGCCACGCAGCCAGTGCCAATACTGGATGTACAGAGGTTGGTCGAGGCCGAGGCCGTGGCGGAAGTTCTGCAGCGCTTCGGCGGAAGCGTCGCGACCAAGAACGATTTCAGCGAGATCGCCTGGCAACAGACTTGTGGCGAAGAAAATGGCCGTGAGCAAGATCAGCAGTGCAATGGCACCGGCCCATAGCCGCTTTGCAATCAGCGTTACCATGCGCGGGCCTGTCGATCCTGTTCCAGTGGCGACCTCTTCAACGGATCAGCCCTCGGGCCAGATCAGCTCGAGGGGCCGATTGTTGATAATGTCCTCAATGATCTCTGGCGGAAACTCCGGAAGCATCGCCTTGCCCTTCCAGTCATTCAGTGCCCGGAACTCCGCCAGGGCCTCCGTCGGCGTCCTGAGCGGGAAATCCGAACCGAACAGCAGCTGATCGGTCACGTTGTAATCCAGCGCAAGCATGAGCGCATTGTAGAGCTGCCACTGCCGGTGATAGCGCGCTGACAAGTCACAGAAAATCTGCGGGTTTTTTCGCAGCAGCACCGCCGTCTCGCCAATCCAGGGCTGGCCGAAATGGGCGACGATCATGCGCAGCTGCGGAAATTCGCGAGCAACCCGGTCGAGCAGGATCGGATTACCGTATTCGAGGGCGCATTTGCTCGCATAGCCCGCCGACTGGTGCCAGAGCAGAGGAATGTTCAATTCCACGCATTTCCGATAGATATCGCCGGCTTCACGCGCCCATGGATCGAACCCGCCATACACCGGAGAGATCTTAAGTCCGTGCAGGCCCAGTTCACGGATCGCATATTCCAACTGGCTCGGTGCACCCGGCTTCATCGGCTCAACGCAGGCAAGGCCCTTGGCTCGATCTCCAAAGGGCCGGACATAATCCGCCACGAATTCATTCGGCACGAACGTGTTGAGGAGCGGGAAGTACATGGTGATCACCACGAATTTTTCCGCAATGTCGGCCACGTGCCTGACATGCGCCTCGGGATCCCCGCTTGCACTGTTTTTCACTCGAGTCTGGAGCTCGCCGTTCTCCTCGTCGCCGTAATGCTCCGGGAGAGCGAGATTGGTGTGCCAATCGATCAACATTCGGAATTACCCGTCACGGAAATAGATTATGTTTCAAGGCCTCACCCCTGCCGTCTGAACTATATTGTATGACAAGAACGAGTCAATCCGCTCAAAGCGCGACCCGCCGCTGTTGGCCGCATTGTGCTGCTCACGGTGCCTTTTTGGGCCGAACGGCAAAAATGCGATTTGATAAAAGGGAGGCCTAGACCCGTGTCCTCACGTATGATTATCATCTGTATTACAAAGTGACCGGCTGCCGTGAGGGGCGATCAGGCAGGGTCGCCGAATATGAGGGAAAACACTCCATGACGGACAATTTGCTGATGCCTGGCGTCTCCAGGCGCGGGTTCATGGTCGGCGCCGGTGCAGCCGGCTTGGCGCTGCTTCCGGGCAGCCATCTCCAGGCTCAGGAGTCCACGCCAAAGCGTGGGGGGCGCTTCAGATTGGCCCTGGCAGGCGGCAGCACGACCGACACGTTCGAGCCGGGTTCCATTTGGGATAGCGTCATCCAGAACATTTCCGCGCAGGTGCGCGATACCCTGGTCGACGTGATGCCGGATTTCTCGCCCGGCGCCTCCCTGGCTGAATCCTGGGAACCCTCGGCGGATTTCAAGACCTGGAAGTTCAACCTGCGCAAAGGGGTGCAATTCCACAACGGCAAGTCCTTCACCTCGGAGGATGTGGTCTTCACCATCAACCATCACCGCGGGCCGAACAGCATCTCGGGCGCCAAGAGCACCGTCGCCAATGTGGACGACGTAAAGGCCGACGGACCAAACGCAGTCATCTTTACATTGAAGGTTGGATCGGTCGACTTCCCCATGTCGCTGAGTGACTACCATCTGGTCATCATGCAGGCTGGGACGACCGACTGGCTGACCAGCGTCGGTACCGGTCCCTTCGCATTACAGTCCTACCAACCCGGCGTCCGGGCGCTGACCAAGCGCTACGAGAACTACTGGCGCACAGATCGCGGCTTCTTCGACGAGGTCGACACCCTCGTCGTCAACGATTCCTCGGCGCGCATGAACGCATTGGTGAGTGGCCAGGTCGATGCGATCAACCGTGTCGATACCAAGACGGCAGCGCTGGTGCAGCGTAATCCGAACCTCAAGCTGCAGAACGTGCAGGGTACCAAGCAGTTCACTCTGCCGATGCTTGTCGACGCTGTGCCGTTCAACAATCCCGACGTCCGGCTGGCCCTGAAATATGCGATCAATCGGCAGCAGATCGTCGACAACGTTCTCCAGGGCTTTGGCCAGGTCGGCAATGACCAGCCGATTGCACCGGTGAACCGCTTCTTCGATCCGAACCTGCCGATCCGGGCCTATGATCCGGACAAGGCGAAGTTCCACATGAAAAAGGCGGGCATGGAGGGTCATGCCTTCGAACTGAACGTGTCCGACGCGGCCTTCAACGGAGCGGTCGATGCCTGTGCTCTCTATCAGGAGAGCGCGCGCCAGGCGGGCATCAACATCAACCTGAAGCGTGTGCCGAGCGATGGCTACTGGAGCCGCATCTGGATGAAGGTGCCGTGGTGCGTCTCGTTCTGGAGCGGCCGTCCGACCGAGGACGCTATTCTCTCGATCTGCTATGAGAAGGGTGCCGACTCCAACGAAACCCACTGGGACAATCCGCAGTTCAATCAGTTGCTCGTTGCCGCGCGCAGCGAGGCCGATGACGCGAAGCGCCGCCAGATGTACTACGACATCCAGGCCCTAATCCGAGACGATTGCGGAACCGTGCTTCCCTGCTTCCTGAACTTCGTCCAGGCGACCAACTCAAAAATCGGCACCGGTAAAGTCGCCGGCAATGGCGAGATGGATGGCGATCGCTGCGCCGAACGCTGGTGGTTCGTTTAATCCACTGCAGGTCTATCTTTGTTATGAGAGGGCGAGGCCAGGCCTCGCCCTCTTTCTGATTCAGGCATGCGCGCTGGCTGGCCTTAAAACATAGGCGGCTTCGAGGCGTGCGATCACCTCGGGAGACAGTCTAAGTTCGAGTGCGGCGAGAGCATCGCGCACATGGTGTGGTCGGGTTGCACCGATGATCGGAGAGTGCACCGCGGATTTCGACAAAACCCAAGCCAGCGCCACCTGTGATGGCAGCATGTTCGCTTCGGCCGCAATGTCATCCACCAGCCCGGCGAGCGCCTCATCGGCTGCGCGCCCAAACCACGCCTTCGCGAAATCATCGGTCTTGTATCGTTCCGTCTGGCTTGCCGGATCCCGCCGTGCAGGACCGCAGAACAGGCCGCGGGCATGAGGACTGTAGGGAAGCAGGCCGATCCCCTGTGCGGCGCAGAAGGGGATGAGGTCGCGCTCATCTTCGCGCCAAGCGAGATTGTAGTGGTTCTGCATCGTCACGAAACTGGCGAGCTTTCGCTCCTCGGCCATGGTGACACATTTAACGAACTGCCATGCCGGCATGTCGGTGGCGCCGACATAGAGCACCTTACCGCTGCGAACCAGGTCGTCGAAGGCAACGATCATTTCATCCAGGTTCGTGCTCGAGTCCCAGATATGCGTCTGATAGAGGTCGATGTAGTCCATCTTGAGACGCCGGAGGGATGCGTCCACCTGCTCGAAGAGATGCTTGCGGGAAAAGCCCCGTGCCGTCGGTGCCGGCCTCATGGCGTAGCCGGCCTTGGTGGCGATGATCACATCATCGCGGTTGGCCATCTCTCCAATGAGGTCGCCAAGAATCTCCTCGCTGCGGCCCATGGAGTAGAAATTGCAGCTGTCGAACAGGTTGATCCCGCCTTCGAGCGCGACCTTCACCACCTCGCGGGCCGACTCCTTGTCGAGGGTCCAGGACCGCCACTCAGGACTCCCGAAGGACATGGTTCCCAACGACAGGCGCGAGACCTGAAGGTTGGTCTTTCCAAGGCGGACATATTGCATCGAGTTGGACCCTCTTGCGGATGCGACCGACCGTCGATGTCGGTGAGATGGAACGCTATCGACAGCCGAGGACGACCATCGTATCCTGTCATACATAATACGAAACATGCGTCCAACGAACTTTGCAGGATATGATGATCAATGCAGGAGCGGCCGCCTTTGGCCGCGACATTCCCTCGACCCGCGAGCTGGCCGAGCTTGTGAACCATCCATTCCGTATGTTGGTCGACGGAAAGCTCGTGACCGCTGCCGATGGAGCGACCATCGAGACCTGGAATCCTGCGCTGGGCCGCAAGCTCACCGTAATCCCCGATGCCAGCCGCGACGACCTCGATCGTGCCGTCGCTTCTGCAAAAGCCGGGCAGCGGGACTGGAGGCGTCTGGCATATTCCGAGCGGCGGGCCGCCGTGCTGAAGCTCGCGGCGGCGCTTCGCGAGCACGCTCCTGTGCTTGGAGCCCTGGATTCGCTGGAGAGCGGGAACATCTATTCGGGCATGCGGGCCGATCCCGGCTATGCCGCGGAGGCAATCGAGTATCTCTGCGCCGTCGGCTACGAGCTCAAGGGAGAGGCCACGCAGCTCGATAACGGCCTCCATTACACGCGACGCGAGCCGTTCGGCGTCGTGGCGCGGCTGCTGCCGTTCAATCATCCCGCCTATGGATTCGGGGTGGCGGCTGCGGCTCCCCTGCTGGCCGGCAATGCGTTGATCATGAAGCCGTCTCCTCATACGTCCCTGTCGGCCCTGCTGATTGGTGAGTTGGTCGCGGACATATTCCCGCCAGGCGTCCTGTCGATCCTGACGGGGTCCAATGAAAGGGTGGCACTCCCGCTGGTCAGCCATCCGGGCATCGACCGCCTTTCGCTGGTGGGCAGCACCGAGGCGGGGCGCTCGGTCATGCGGGCCGCCGCCGAGAGGCTGGTGCCGCTGACCCTCGAGCTTGGCGGAAAGAATGCCCTGATCGTCTTCCCTGATGCCGACCTGGATCTGGCTGCGGACACAGCAATCGCGGGGATGAACTTCAGCTGGCAGGCCGCGTCCTGCGGCTCGACCTCTCGCATCCTGGTTCATTCCTCCGTCCGCCGTCCATTCGAGGCAAGACTCGTGGACCGCCTGCAGGCGCTCCGGGTCAGACCGCCTTTCGATCCCGAGGGCCAGATGGGATCGATCAGTTTCCAGGCCCTGTACGATCGTTGTCAGCATTATCTGGAGTCGGGCCGGCAGGAAGGCGCCTGCCTCGCCGTCGGCGGCGAACGCCCAAAGGGCAGAGACTTTGAGCAGGGTCTCTATCTCACGCCGGCGCTTTTCGTCGACACGACACCATCGATGCGGATTGCCCAGGACGAGATTTTCGGCCCCATCATCACCATGATCGACTGGACGGATTATGCCAGCATGATCCAGATCGCCAATGGGGTCGCCGTGGGCCTGACCGCCGCGATCATGACGGAAGATCTGAACATGGTGCAGCAGGTCGAGCGAGACCTGGAGGTCGGCTATATCGAAGTGAACGGCGCTGTATCCTGGGCGCTGGGATCCCCTTTCGGCGGAATCAAGTTGAGCGGCTTCGGGCGTGAGGGAAACCTTGAGGAGATCGAAAGCTATACGTATTTGAAATCCGTCAACATCCGGCGGCGGCCCTCGCGGCTGCCTCTTTAGATCCTGCTTAGCCGGCGAGACGATGATGGAACTCGACCCCCGAATGCATTCGCAGCTTCACGTTATCTATGGCGAGGATCGCCTGGCAGCAATGCTGCCGCTTCTGCGCGATCCCGACGAGATCATGACGCCGGATGCCCTGAGCGCGATGAAATCCTGCGCCCTGAGCATCTCCAGGACGCTGCTGGACAAGATGGTGCAGGAGCGCTGGACGATCAGCCGGCGTGAGATCGAGACCGATCCCGTGGGCAACGGCTTTGCCGTCTACGATCTCCAAGCCAACGGACATGAATTCACGCTTATCGTGCTCACATCCTGGGACGGCGAAGAAAAGCCTGGGCGCCGGATGGATAAGACCGCGGACTTCCTTGCCTCGCTGACCCGGCAGCGCGCCGATGAAGCCCTCGTGAAACGCGAATTGGCAGCCATGGCGATTCCGCAATGGGGCGGCCGGACGGATGCAGCTTCCTACGGCTGGACGGCTGCGAATCGCAGTCCGCGGGCCTTCGAACATACAGTCGAGCGGCTGTCGGAGGGCCTTCAACCTGATCTCGATGAGCTGGCGCGCAATGGCGGCTACGTGATCCGCAACGCCGGCTTCTACGGCAATGGCCGAGCTGGGGCGGCGAGTTGGATCGGCATCGATTCGGACCATCCTTTCGCGACGCCGTACCATATGGATCTTTTCCTGGTGTATATGTGGCGAGAGATCGGACTGGATTTTGTCGAAGCGATTGCCCGCCGCAGATCACATCAGGCCGTGGAGCTGTCGCCAGAAACTCGACTTTACATCGGGGTCGGAAATTCGTCCGGGCTGGGGATGACATGCGCTCTCGTCCGTTGGCCGCAATGGGTGAATATCTGGTGCCTCACCCGAGAACTCGCGCTGGCTTACGCGAAGACCGAGCCCCCCTCTTCGGTCGAGGTGCAACTGCCACTGCTGCGGGAGAAACTGCAACGGGCGGTGCGCTATTACCGCGAGGTGGCAGGCCCCGAACATGGCCTGACGAGCCATGAGGAACTGGCCAGCGATCTGGAACTGCTTTTGGAATCCTTGGAGGCGTGGGTCCGACGTCCGGGTGCCCCTTGTTGGCTTTCCCTCTGCGAAATGACAAAGAGCAGTCTCGGACCGGACGCTCTGGAGCAGCTCAATGCCCTGCTCATCGACCTGTATCCGGCTGCGTCCCATCGGCTGCTGGCGCTGATCCCCCCGGCCATGCGGCAGCAGCGAAAAATCGATCCTCACATGACAGTGCAAGAGCTGCGTCTGCTCATCGAGAGGCATTATGCGTGGGCCATTCACCTGGATCGATCCGCGCCGGAACGGCGGTGGCATTTCTGGTATCATTCCGAAGAAGCTGGTGAGCAGCGACGTGGTGAACGATTTGTCGACTCCGGCGTCGAGTTCGAAACCTTCGTCGATGTCATCGGAGCGGTGCAACAGCTCTGGCAGCATCTGGACGGGCGTGCCGACGACGAGCTGGTTGCGCGCTTCGCCTTGCAGTTTCCCGACGACGCCTATGTGATTTCCCGCATCCAGTTCATGGCGGACAAACCCTATGGGGAGATCCGTGGCAACCTCGTCGATCGCGAGTTTCTACCATTGAAGGTCATTCGCTTCCTGCTGACGATCTTTGGTTTTGAGAGCGGCACGCCGAGAAGCTCGGCGTGGGTCCGAGGGGTGCTTCTGCAGGGTGCGCCCACGCCGACCGAGATCGCACGGGGGGAGATGCGCGACTGGATGATGCCGGTGAAGCCCGCAGCCGAGGCTCACGGCTGATGGAGATGATCGCTGTTTCCTATGCTGAACTGTTGCGGAACGGTGTTCACGCATTACGTGGCCTGGGATACTCGTTCTCGACGGCTGAGCGCGGTGCCCATACCTTGGCAGCGAGCCAGGCTGCCACGGGTACGGCTTTGAACGCGCTTCGGCTCATGGGGCAACAGCCTCGCGCTCCTCTTCCCAAGGCGGTCATCACGAAAGAACACGCATCCGGATGCCTGTCCATCGATGCCGGCGGGCGTTGCCTCCTCGAATTGGCTCCCCTGCTGTTGGATGCCCTGGTGGCAGACGCGAAGCGGTACGGTTGCGCAGAACTCATGGTGGAGAACTGCCGTGACATGCCGTTCGTCGTGGACTTCGCCGCCCGTTCGAGACACCTGACTGATGAGATCCTCTGCCTCTATCAGGGCGCGCTCGACGAAGCGGTCATGGGGGGATTTGCGACAGCGGGCGGCGCTGTCGTGGGGGGGCGGATGTCGGCCGCTGAGATGGCGCTGGCGCTGGCGGAGAGCAGCCGTTTCCCTGAGCGGGCTACAGAGTTCATCACGGCGCAGGGAACTCCCGGGCGGGTCGTGCTCTTGGCACAGGGCCAAGAGACTTCCCGAGGCCGCTCTCTCGCGGTGAAGTTCAGCCACACGGAAAACTGGCAGGATGCAGAGACCTGGCTGCCGTCGATCGATCGCGCCATCAAGGGCCAGCTCTTCGTCGCGCCGGAGGATTTTGCCTTCTTCATGCATTGCGTCGCCAAGGTCTGGGTCCCCACCTCCGAGCGTTCGCGTTCGCAGCAGGGATAGAAAAACCTTACCGCTTGGGGTGCCAAATTTCCGGCCACGCGTCACCGACTGAGATCACCACCGCGCTGCCTTTGCCGATCCCCCATCCCGCCAATCCGGCGGAGGCACGGGCACAGCACGACCTTATAGGTGCCGACAAGGATCGGAGGCCAGGCCTCCGTGTCGGTGCCCTCACCTCTTTGGTTCGTCTTCTCCTGCGTTCCAAGCCGGAACGATGGCTCTCTTTTCGCGTTTTGCAGGACTCGACGTCCAGCCCCAGCACAGTGCTGACGGGAGCTGAACAGCCGCAACGTGCTCGAGAAGGCAAGCCCCATGACGAAAAAGCAGATCGACGCAGAGGTCGTCCATTCCGACTCTCCGGCAGGAGGATGGGGCTCAGTTCGTGGCATCAGTCGCATCTTCGCCGCTGAACTCGACCGGCCGTCGGTTGGCAAGACCCTCATGCGTCAGAATAAGCCCGGCGGCTTCATGTGCGTGTCCTGCGCCTGGACCAAGCCTGCCGATCATCATCCCTTCGAATTCTGCGAGAATGGGGCAAAAGCCACGCTGTGGGAACAGACGACACGGCGCTGCACGCCGGACTTCTTCGCAGAGCACACCGTGACGGAGCTCAGAGGCTGGAAAGACTACGATCTCGAACAACAGGGCCGGCTCACTCACCCGATGCGCTACGATCGGCGCAGCGACACATATGTCCCGTGCAGCTGGGAGGAGGCGTTCGCCGAGATCGGCAGGGAGCTCCAGTCGCTGGACCCTCAAAAGACCGTCTTCTATGCGTCGGGGCGCGCCAGCCTGGAAACCTCCTATCTCTATGCCCTGTTTGCTCGTCTGTACGGCCACAACAATTTGCCCGACAGCTCCAACATGTGCCACGAGACGACCTCGGTGGGCTTGAAGAAGGTCATCGGTGCTCCCGTGGGGACGGTCGTGCTGAGCGATTTCAAGACATGCGACGCGATCTTCTTCTTCGGCCAGAACACGGGATCAAACAGCCCTCGGTTTCTTCATGATCTCCAGGCCTGCGTGCGCCGCGGCGTCAAGATCGTGACCTTCAATCCGGTCCGCGAAAAGGGTCTCGAGGTCTTCGTCAATCCTCAAGACATGTCGGAGATGCTGACTGGCAAGGAGACCGTGATCTCCTGCCAGTACCATCAGGTCAAAGCCGGAGGTGACATCGCTGCGTTGATGGGCTTGTGCAAGCAGGTCCTTGCCGCGGAGGAGACAAGCTGGCGCGACCATAATCGGCACGTGCTCGACGTCGACTTCATCGAGACCCATACGGTGGGCTTCGAGGTCTTTGCACAGAAGCTGAAGCAAACATCCTGGGAGGACATCGAGGCGGCCTCCGGCCTCAGCCGCGAGGCCCTCGCCGAGGCGGCCCAGGTCTACATCGAGGCTAAGAACGTCATCGGCATCTACGGCATGGGCCTTACGCAGCACTTCCACGGGTTCGAAAACGTGGCGACCTTCATCAATCTTCTGCTGATGAAGGGAAACATCGGACGAGAAGGCGCCGGAATCTCGCCGGTGCGCGGCCATTCCAATGTTCAGGGCCAGCGGACCGTGGGCATCAGTGAGAAGCCCGAGCTGGTTCCGCTGGATAAGCTCGCGACGCTTTTCAGCTTCGAGCCCCCACGCGAGAAAGGCATGAATACCGTCGAGGCCTGCGAAGCCTTGCGCCGGGGCGAGGTCGAAGCGTTCATTGGGTTGGGGGGAAATTTCATCCGCGCCATCCCGGACCGCGAGGCCATGGAAGCTGCGTGGACCAGCATGCGCCTGACGGTGCAGATCGCCACCAAACTCAATCGCAGCCACTTGGTCAATGGCGAGGTCGCCTATCTGTTGCCCTGCCTCGGACGGTCTGAAGAAGACGTTCAGGCGAGCGGTCCGCAGACGGTCACCATGGAAGACAGCCTGAGCTGCATTCACGGCTCCCTCGGCAAGGCAAAGCCCGCCAGCGATCAGCTGCTCTCGGAAGTGGCCATCGTGGCCGGATTGGCGAAGGCGACGCTGGCACCGAACCCCAAGGTGACATGGGACGCTTGGGTCGAGGATTACGGCACGATCCGCAATCTCATCGAGCAGACCTATCCCGACATGTTCCGCGACTTCAATGGGCGCCTGTTCACGCCGGGAGGGTTCTATCGCGGCAACAGCGCCCGAGAACGGCAATGGAAGACCGAGAGCGGCAAGGCGCAGTTCACCACGCCGGCCATGCTCTCCGCGATCGGTGTCGGGGATGCACCCGGACGCTACCGGCTGATCACCATGCGGAGCAATGACCAATTCAACACCACGATCTACGGCTATAGCGACCGCCTGCGGGGAATCGAGGGGACGCGGGACGTGCTGCTGATCAATCCAGCCGAAATGGCACGCGCCGGGCTTGAACCTGGCCAAGTGGTCTCTCTCGTCAGCGATGCCGAGGATGACGTTCACCGCGAGGTCGGCGGTCTGACCGTCACCCCCTTCTCGCTGCCGGACAGATGTGTGGGTGCCTATTATCCGGAGATGAACCCGTTGGTCCCCCTCTGGTACCATGATCAGGCGTCCAAGACGCCCGCATCAAAAGGAGTACCGGTGCGCATCTTGGCGTCTTGAGCACCACGGTCGAGACGAAGGCTTCGCAGTTCCCCTGGTGACCGCGTGCAGCTCGAACTGGCCCGTGCACTCGGCAGCATCAATCACTCGCCCGCAGCGCGCTGGGGTTCATGCCTGTGGCATTGCGAAAGGCGCGGCTGAAGTTGGCCGGAGTGGAGTAACCAAGCTCCGCGGCGATACGGGTTATCGAGGCATCCGTGTGCTGGAGCAGCTCATGAGCGCGCCCTGCGCGGGCAGCATTCGCCAGGGTGCGGAAGTCCGTTCCCTCGCGATTCAACTCCCGCTGCAGGGTACGAATGCTGGTGTCCATCGCGCGGGCGGTGCTGTCGATGGACATCGAGCCGCCCCGGAGCTGAAGGCGGATGTGCTCCGAGATGACGCCGAGCGTGTCGCGCGGGGCGGCGCCGCGCCGATCGCGCGCGACGTCGGCTATGCTGATGATCGGTCCCGCGGCTGGCGTCGAGCGTCGCGCATCGAGCCAGTTCCGGTCGAATACGACGGTCATCATTGGTGCGTTGAAGACCACGGGACAGCGAAACATATCCTCGAAGGGCGCGGTCTGGCGCGGCCTAGGGATATCGAGCTCGATCCTCAGCGGGCGCCAGTTGGCCGACAGGAAGTGGCGGCAGACGCTTAACAGCGCACCCGCCGCGACGTTTGCGACGTGATGATAGCCGGTACGGCCCGCGAGCGCGAAGCCATAGCTGAAGCGGGCCTCGTCGCCGCGGATGTCGAGGGCCATCGTGTCGGCGTTGGAATGGTAGGCGAGCGCTTCGATCGCCCGGCCGATCGCCAAGCCGAGGGTTTCGGCCGCATAAATATACCGCCCATAGGTCCCGTAATTGGCGACGTCCATCTGTGGAGCCATCAGCAAGCCGAAATTCACTTCGCCGGCCGCATGGGCAGCCGTTTCGATGAACCTCAGCGCCGCCGCGTGGGGAATGAAGCAGCTTTCGCCTTCAATCGTCTCGAGATCAACGCCGGCGGCTCGCACAGCCTGCGCCAGCGTGCGCTCACCCAACTCGCGGCGAATGAGCTGAGGGAGACCACTCACTGTCAGATTCGAAATGACCGGCGTCGTGAGCATTCTCGTTACCCTCGAAGCAATTTGTTAGACTTGGCGCAAAATGAGTGGTGACACAACGCCGTGCAGTTCAATGGTGTCGCGATCGACTGCGCAGGAAGACATACGATCGGTCTGAATTGGCCGCTTGTGTTGTCAATCATCGGAGGTCGCGCAGCCCCCTCTGCTGCCTTTGCGCGCCAGAACGCAAGCAGCGACCCGGAAGGAAGTGTTCAGATGCTTACGAAACGCGACCTGCTTCGCTCGGCTGCGGCATTCGCCGCTGGTCTTGCACTTGCGAAGCCAAGCAGTCTCATGGCGAAGGGCTATCCAGACATCATCGAGGCCAAGGACATCGCCGAGGAGGGCTTCATCTACGGTCTGCCGATCGTGATGAACTACGGCATCATGTACGAATTCGCCATTGACAAGAGCTCGGGTCAGTTCAAGGCGCCGTTCAATCAGATCAAGAACTTATCCCACGTCGCGACCTATGAAGATACGGCCGTCGTCACGCCGAACAGCGACACGCCCTATTCGATCTTGTGGGTGGACCTCAGGGCGGAGCCGATGGTGCTCTCGGTCCCGGCGGTGGACCCGAAGCGCTACTATGCTGTCCAGCTCATCGACGGCAACGCGTTCAATTACGGATATATCGGCAGTCGCGCCACGGGGAGCGAGGCTGGCGACTACATGGTCGCCGGACCGGACTGGACGGGGGCAACCCCCGCCGGGGTCAGCAACGTGTTCCGGTCGACCACGCAGTTTTCGTTCGTGCTCTACCGCACCCAACTTTTCGATCCGGGCGACATCGACAACGTGATGAAGGTGCAGGCCGGTTATGAGGCCCAGCCGCTTTCCGCCTATCTGAAGCAGCCGGCGCCGCCCGCCTCGCCGCCTGCTAATTTCCCGAAGATCGACAAGGAACTCGCGAAGACGAATTTCTTCGACTATCTCGATTTCTGCTTGCAGTTCGCGCCGGCGCTCGACAGCGAGCGGGATATCCGCGCGAAGCTTGCGCGCATCGGTGTCGGGCCTGGAAAGACTTTCAACTTCAAGGACCTGCCCCTTGAGCACAAGGCGGAAATTCTCGTCGGAATGAAGCAAGGCGAGCGAAAAATCGACGAGGCCGTCGCGAAGGGCGGCGTATCGCTCAACGGATGGCAGGTCAATTCCTTCTTTGGCAATGCCGCATTCTACAATGGCGACTGGCTGAAACGCGCCGCCGGCGCCAAGGCGGGCATCTACGGCAACGATTCAGTCGAGGCGGTCTATCCGATCACGCGGGTCGATGATGCCGGCAAGACCCTCGACGGCGCCCAGCACAATTACACGCTGACCTTCCCGGCCGACCAATTGCCGCCGGTCAACGCCTTCTGGTCGGTGACGATGTATGACGGCAAGACGCAGCTGCTGATCAAAAATCCGATCAATCGCTATCTGATCAACTCGCCGATGCTGCCGACCATGAAGAAGAACGCCGACGGGTCGCTGACGCTGTACATCCAGCACACATCTCCGGGTGCGGACAAGGAAGCGAACTGGCTGCCGGCTCCGGACGGCCCGATCTACATGGTCATGCGGCTCTACTGGCCGAAAACCGAAGCACCCTCGATTCTGCCGATCGGCACGGGAGCATGGCAGCCGCCCGGTATCACTGTGGCGCAATAAGGATTGCAAACTTGCTGAGGCGTGGCGGCGGATGTCGATGAGGAGAAAGCGATGACTGGTATGGCGAGACTTATTTTCGGCACCGTCGCGGCGATGCTGGTCGGCCTCACCGCCGCTTCCGCCGATATGGCTGCCTCCGCGCAGACCTACACCATGACGACGCCTGTCGCGCCGGGCGTCGCCGTCCCCGACGAGATCCCGTCGTCGATCGGGACGCTCAATCTCAATTATGGCTATCCGTCGGCCGATACCGTCGACAAAATCTATGACAATCTGGACCGGTCCCGCGCATTGCAGGCGTATCTGCTGGCGATCCCGATCGTCAATCAGGCCGGCATGCGCGAGTCACTGCGCAAGTTCGGGCCGGATAACCAGACGAATGTGATCTGGGAAAGCCTGATGGATTCCAAGACCGTCGCGCTGACCGGCAACGACAATACGATCTATAACTTCATTTGGGTCGACACGAGCAAGGGCCCGGTGGTCGCCGAGGTTCCGCCCAAGGTGCTCGGGACGGTCGATGACTTCTGGTACAAATGGGTGGGCGACATCGGCATCACCGGGGCCGACAAGGGCGCGGGCGGCAAGTACCTTCTGTTGCCGCCGGGCTTCACGGGCGACATCCCCGCCGGGTATCACGTCTTGCGGCCGAGCACCTTCGGCAGCTACTTCGTCTTTCGCGCTTTCCTCGTCGACGGCTCTCCCAAACCCGGAGTCGAGTCGGTCAAGAAGACCCTGCGGATCTATCCTCTGGCCGAGGCCGCCAACCCGCCGCCGATGAAATTCGTCGATGCCTCCGGAATTCCATCGAACTTCGTCGCGCCGGGCGACTATTCGTTCTGGACTCTGCTGAACCAGGTCATCCAGGAAGAGCCGGCGGAGGGTTCCGATCCCACCACACTGGGCCTGTTTGCCTCGATCGGCATCGTCAAGGGCCAGCCCTTCACTCCCGATGAGCGGATGAAGGCGATCCTCACGGATGCCGCCAATATCGGCGCCGTGACGGCGCGAACGATCGCCTTCAAGATCCGCTCGAAGGATGCCTATTTCTATCCGGACAGCGCATGGCGTCTGCCCTTCTTGGGGGGCTACAAGTTCGAGTCGGCACCCGGGGTCAGCAACCTGGATGGTGCCGTCTTCTTTTACTATTTTGCCGTCGCCGTGACGCCGGCCATGGAGGAGAAGATGGTGGGCCAGGGCTCGCAATATCCCTGGTCGGTTCAGGATGCGAAGGGCGATCCCTTCGATGGCGGCAAGACCTACAAGCTCCGCCTGCCGCCCAACATCCCGGTGAAAGATTTCTGGTCGGTGATCGTCTATGACAACCAGACCCGTTCCATGCTGCAAACCGACCAGAAAGCTCCGAGCGTCAGCAGCCAAAGCAAGGCCGTCAAGGTCAATGCGGATGGTTCGACGGATGTCTATTTCGGACCCGAGGCCCCGGCGGGAATGGAGCACAACTGGGTGCAGACGATCCCCAAGAAGGGATGGTTCATGATCCTTCGCCTCTACGGTCCGCTGGAGCCATGGTTCAACAAGACCTGGCGGCCGGGCGAGATCGAACTCGTCAGATAGGGAACGCTGACCTCACCCCGCTTTCCCTCATGTTCGGGGCTCCCGCTCCGGAGCAGGCTGAACTGATTGCGCGGAACGATGGCTGCTCGCTGGGCAGCCATCGTTGTCGCTGGCCAGCTGTCTGTCGGTCTCACAGAAGCGGATCTGGAGTCTCGAGGCGAGTTCCAGCGCATTCAGGGCGTGGAGTTCGGGTATGTTTATGCCCCGTTTACGCCTAGGTCGCCGATTGAACATTGCGCGTTGATGCGTTCGCGCAACAGATATGACGCTCCTGAAACCATGGAGCGTCCCATGCTCGACATCCTCTTCATCGCATTGGCTGCAGGCTTCTTCCTTGGCGCAGCGGCATGCGTCCGTCTGCTCGAACGGCTCTGAGGTCACGCCATGACTTTCGATCTGCTCATCGGCGGCGCAGTAGCCGCTCTCCTCCTCGTCTATCTCTGTTACGCGCTGGTTCGGCCGGAACGGTTCTGACCGCGCGCAAGGATAAGCCCGATGGCACCCGATATTCTCCAGTTCATCGTCTATGCGGCCCTCGTCACCGCGCTCGGCTGGCCGCTCGGCCTCTATCTCGCCCGCGTCTATGAGGGCGGCAGGACATGGCTCTCTCCAGTCCTAGAGCCCGTCGAGCGCGGCGTCTTCGCTCTGGCGGGAGTCCGGCCGAACCAAAGCCAGCACTGGACGCGATATGCGCTCTGCGTGCTTGCCTTCAGCCTCGGGTCCTGGGTGCTGCTCTATTCAATCCTGCGCCTCCAACATCTGCTGCCGCTCAATCCGCAAGCTCTCGGGCCGCTCTCGCCGGACCTGGCATTCAACACGGCCGTGTCGTTCATGACCAACACCAACTGGCAAGCCTATGGCGGAGAGACGACCCTGTCGTATTTCAGCCAGATGGTCGGCCTGACGGTCCAGAACTTCGTCTCGGCCGGCGTCGGAATGGCGGTCTGCGTCGCCATCATTCGCGGCTTCTTCGCCCGCGAGCAGAAGACTCTCGGAAACTTCTGGGTCGATCTCACGCGCTCTGTCCTCTACGTGCTCTTGCCTCTGTCCATCCTGTTGACGCTCTTTCTCGTCTGGCAGGGCGTGCCGCAGAACCTGATGGCCTATGTCACCGCGACAACTGTTGAAGGTGCGCAGCAGACCATCGCGCAAGGGCCGGCGGCTTCGCAGATCGCCATCAAGCAGCTTGGCACCAATGGCGGCGGCTTCTTCAACGCCAACTCGGCCGTGCCCTACGAAAATCCGACGCCGCTTTCGAACCTGATCGAGATGATCTCGCTGCTCCTCATACCGGCGGCCTTCTGCTTCATGTTCGGCAAGATGGTGAAGGATATGCGCCAGGGCGTGGCGATCTTCGCCGCCATGGGCATCCTGTTCCTCGGCGCACTCGCTTTGACCTACGGCTCGGAGGTCTCCGGCAACCCGGCTTTCGCGCAGCTTCCCGTCGAGCAGGCTGCCGGCAACATGGAGGGCAAGGAGGTTCGCTTCGGCGTCGGCAATTCGGCGCTGTGGGCGACCGCGACGACGGCGGCATCCAACGGCTCGGTGAACTCCATGCATGACAGCTTCATGCCGCTCGGCGCGCTGGCCCCAATGCTCCTGATGCAGGTCGGCGAGGTGGTGTTCGGCGGCGTCGGATCCGGCTTCTACGGCATGCTGTCCTTCGTGGTGCTGACGGTCTTCCTCGCCGGACTGATGGTCGGCCGTACACCGGAATATCTCGGCAAGAAGATCGAGGCGCGCGAGGTGAAGCTGTCCGTCATCGCCTTCCTGGTCATGCCCGTCGGCGTACTCGGCCTTGGCGCCCTCGCGGCCGTGTTGCCGATCTCGCTGTCGTCGCTTCAGGACGCGGGACCGCACGGCCTGTCGGAGATCCTCTACGCCTATTCCTCCGCGACAGGAAACAACGGCTCGGCATTCGCAGGCTTCGGCGCGAATACGCCCTACCACAACACCATGCAGGGCATCGCGATGCTGCTCGGCCGCTTCGTCTACATCGTGCCGATGCTGGCAGTCGCAGGCTCACTGGCGACCAAGAAGTCGGCGCCGGCGTCCAGCGGCACCTTCCCGACGCAGGGGCCGCTTTTCGTCACTCTGCTCATCGCCGTGATCCTGATCCTCGGCGGACTGACCTTCTTTCCGGCGTTGGCGCTGGGTCCGATCGCGGAGCATGTCTCGATGATTGCCGGCAAGACTTACTGAGTGCGAATACCTATGGGCCCGGACACGAAAATCTCCCCGCCGGCCCTTCGAGGCGAAGCCACAGCGGCTGCGCGCCTCGACCACCATCCTGCTTTCTCTGATTGGCCTGCCGGTCCTGACTGCGGCCATGGAAGGCCTGCTCGTGGCCTCTGACGTCGGATCGAAGCTAAAGGACACCATCATGCGCAAGAAACCCGATATTTCCCTCTTCGACTGGCGCGTCACCGGTCCAGCGTTCAGGGTGGCCTTCGCCAAGCTCGACCCGCGCGTCATGGCGAAGAACCCGGTCATGTTCGTGACCGAGGTCGTGGCGGCACTCTCGACCCTGCTCTTCCTCCGCGACATCTTCGTCGGTGGCGACACCCTCGCCATCGCGGGCCAGATCGCCGCCTGGCTCTGGTTCACGGTCTATTTCGCGAATTTCGCGGAGGCCATGGCGGAGGGCCGAGGCAAAGCCCGCGCCGACAGCTTGCGCGCCACCCAGTCCGAGACGCCGGCACGCAAGCTCGCCTCGGTCGACGCAGAGACCCACGAGGTCGTCTCCAGCCGCGCGCTGAAGCCTGGCGACCTGGTGCTCGTGACGGTCGACGACATCGTGCCCGCGGACGGCGAGATCGTCGAAGGCATCGCCTCCGTCGACGAAAGCGCGATCACGGGCGAATCGGCTTCGGTGATCCGCGAAGCCGGTGGCGACCGCTCGGCGGTCACGGGCGGCACGCGCGTCGTGTCCGACTGGATCAAGGTCAAGATCACCTCGAAGCCCGGCGAGAGCTTCCTCGACCGCATGATCGCGATGGTCGAGGGCGCCGAACGCCAGAAGACCCCGAACGAGGTCGCACTGAACATCCTGCTCGCAGGCCTGACGATCATCTTCCTGATCGTCGTCGTCACGCTGCAGCCCTTCGTGATCTATTCCGGCGCCGTCGTGCCGGTCGTCTTCCTGGTCGCGCTGCTGGTCACGCTGATCCCCACCACAATTGGCGGGCTTCTGTCGGCCATCGGCATTGCGGGCATGGACCGCCTGGTGAAGGCGAACGTCATCGCCAAGTCCGGCCGCGCAGTGGAAGCCGCGGGCGACGTCGACGTGCTGCTGCTCGACAAGACGGGCACCATCACCTTCGGCGCGCGCATGGCCGATGCTTTCGAGACCCTTCCGGGCGTCAGTCAGAAGCAAATGGCCGAAGCCGCCCTTCTCGCCTCGCTCGCCGACGAAACCCCTGAAGGACGTTCGATCGTCGACTTTGCGAGAAAGTATGTCGAGCGGACCATGGACAGGACTGACCAAATCGCCGACGCCATTCCCTTCTCCGCCAACACGCGGATCTCAGGCGCGGACCTGAAGGATGGGACGACATTGCGCAAGGGTGCCTCGGATGCAATCCTCGGCTGGTGCGGGACCGTCGCCACCGCGGAGCTGCGCGCGCTCGTCGAGGCGATCGCGAAAACCGGCGGTACGCCTCTGCTGGTGGCCCGCAACAAGCAGGTGCTGGGCGTGATCCACCTGAAAGATATCGTCAAGCCAGGCATCCGGGAGCGCTTCGCGGAACTGCGCCGCATGGGGGTGCGCACCGTCATGGTCACGGGCGACAACCCGCTGACTGCGGCCGCCATCGCTGCCGAGGCGGGCGTCGACGACTTCCTCGCCGAAGCGACCCCGGAACGGAAGCTGGAGCTGATCCGCAAGGAGCAGGCCGAAGGCAAGCTCGTCGCCATGTGCGGCGACGGGTCCAATGATGCACCGGCGCTCGCGCAGGCCGATGTCGGCGTCGCGATGAACACGGGCACGCCCGCCGCCAAGGAGGCCGGAAACCTGATCGATCTCGATTCGGATCCAACCAAGCTGATCGAGATCGTCCTGGTCGGAAAGCAGCTGCTGATCAGCCGCGGGTCGCTGACGACCTTCTCGGTCGCCAACGACGTGGCGAAGTATTTCGCCATCCTGCCGGCACTGTTCGTGACGGCCTATCCTGCGCTCGACGCGCTCAACGCCATGCGGCTCGGCAGTCCCGGCAGCGCGATCCTGTCGGCTGTGATCTTCAACGCGCTGATCATCATCGCGCTGATCCCGCTGGCGCTGCGCGGCGTGAAGTATCAGCCCGCCACGGCGGTGACCCTGCTGCGGCGCAACCTTCTCGTCTATGGCCTCGGCGGCCTCATCGTTCCATTCGTCGGCATCAAGGCGATCGACCTTATTGTCAACGCCGCCGGCATCGTATGAGGTGAAACCATGATTTCCGAACTTAGACCCGCGCTGACCATGCTCGTGCTGTTCACGGCGCTTACGGGGGTCGCTTATCCCCTCGCGATGACCGGAGCCGCGCAAGCGCTGTTCCCATCACAGGCCGGCGGCAGCCTGGTCGAGCGCGGCGGCCAGGTGATCGGCTCTTCGCTCATCGGCCAGTCCTTCACGGGAGACGCCTACTTCCACAGCCGGCCGTCGGCTGCCGGCAGCAAGGGCTACGATGCCGCCTCGACCGGGGGCAGCAACCTCGGTCCGACGTCGAAGGTGCTCGTCGAGCGCGTGACGGCCGACTCGCAGCGGATCAGCGCCGAGAACGGCGGGGGCCGGGTGCCCGTGGACCTCGTCACCGCGTCCGCCAGCGGCCTCGACCCAGACATTTCGCCAGAAGCTGCAAGCTTCCAGGTGGCGCGCATCGCCGCCGCGAGAGGCATCGACACGGGAGCCATCCGGGCGCTGGTCGCCGAACGGACAGAGGGCCGCACGCTTGGTCTGCTTGGTGAACCGCGTGTCAATGTGCTCATGCTCAACCTCGCTCTCGACGAGCGTTTCCCGGCGCCGCCGGCCGGCGAGTGACGATGGAGAAGGAAAGCCGCCCGGTGCCCGAAGCCCTGCTCGCCGAAGCGGCGAAAGAGGGACGTGGGCGGCTGAAGATCTTCCTTGGGGCGGCCCCGGGCGTCGGCAAGACCTACGCCATGTTGGAAGCCGCCCAGCGCCGCAGGGCCGACGGCGTCGACGTGGTGATCGGCGTCGTCGAGACCCATGGCCGTGCCGAAACCGAGCGCCTCACGGTCGACCTGGAGGTCCTGCCACGGGCGCAGATCCCCTATGGAGGGCGCCTGCTCGCCGAAATGGATCTCGACGGCATCATCGCGCGGCGGCCGAAACTTGCCCTCGTCGATGAACTTGCCCACACAAATGTGCCGGGCAGCCGCCACGCCAAGCGCTGGCAAGACGTCGAGGAACTGCTGGCGGCCGGCATCGACGTCTACTCAACACTGAACATCCAACATCTGGAAAGCCTGAACGACGTCGTCGCGCGGATCGCACGGGTGAAGGTGCGCGAGACGGTCCCGGACAAGGTTCTGGAGCTCGCCGAGGACATCGAGCTGGTCGATCTTCCGCCGGAGGAACTCATCGAGCGGCTGCGCCAGGGCAAGGTCTACATTCATGACCAGATCGCCCGCGCGATCCAGAACTTCTTTTCCAAGGGCAACCTGACGGCGCTGCGCGAACTGGCCATGCGGGTTGCCGCCGACCGCGTCGATGCACAGATGGCCGCCCATATGAGGAGCCACGCCATCCCGGGGCCCTGGCCTGCACAGGACCGCGTCCTCGTCTGCGTCAACGAGGCTCCCGTCTCCAAGGCGCTGGTGAGGGCCGCCAAGCGGATGGCCGAGCGGTCGCGGACGGACTGGATCGCGGCGAGCGTGACGACGGCCCAGTCGGAGCATCTTCCCGACGCGGCCAAGGATGCGATCGCCGAGACATTGCGGCTGGCCGAGACGCTCGGCGCCGAGATCGCGACCATCAATGCCGAGAGCCACGTCGCCGACGAGATCCTCGTATTCGCACGCAGCCGCAACGTCTCCCGGATCGTGATCGGGCGGCCGCGGCCGCGCCTCTTCACGGCCAGTTTCTTCCGCGAGACCGTCGCCGAGGAGATCATCCGCAAGGCGGAGGACTTCGAGGTCACCATCGTCTCCCCTGATCCGACCGAAGCCCGCAAGGCGGTTATCCGGGCGCCGCGCCCGGCCATGGAGCGCGACCCGAAGGCCTATCTCTGGGCAACGCTGACCGTGGTCGTCACCGGCGCGACCGCCATGCTCGTCAACCGCATCTTCCCGGTCGAGAGCCTGTCGCTGTTCTTTCTGGTCGGCGTGCTCGCCGTGGCGAGCCGGTTCGGCCTGTGGCCGTCCATCTATGCCAGCGTGCTTGCCTTTCTCGGCTACAATTTCTTCCTCACCGAGCCCTATTACACGTTCGAGGTCGCCCATCAGAACGTGGTGGTGACGCTTTTCCTGTTCCTCCTGGTCGCGATCGTCACGGGCAATCTGGCGGCCCGTCTGCGCAACCAGGCCCAAGGCCAGAGGGCGATCGCGAAACGGACTGCGAACCTGTTCGACTTCGCCCGCAAGGTGGCAAGCGTGGCCTCACTTGACGACGTGGTCTGGGCGGCCGTCACGCATGTCGCCTCCACCATGCAATGCTCCGCGCTGATCCTGATGCCGGATGCGTCGGGCAAGCTCGCGATCGTCGGTGGCATGCCGCCGGAGGACCAGCTCGACGCGCGGGATCGGGGTGCTGCGGAATGGGCCTGGGACAAGCACGAGCCCGCCGGCTGGTCGTCCCAGACATTGCCCTCGGCCTCATGGCTGTTCCTGCCGATGAACAGTGCCGGCAGGGTGCATGGTCTGCTTGGCGTGCAGTTCGGCACGCGCCATTATATCACGACCGACGAGCGCCGACTGCTGGGTTCGCTCGTCGATCAGGTGGCCGTCGCCATCGAACGGACGAAGTTGGCGGCCGATATGGAGCAGTCGCGCCTGCTGGCGGAAACCGAAAGCCTGCGCGCGGCGCTGCTCTCTTCCGTCAGTCACGATCTGAGAACCCCTCTCGTCTCCATCATCGGTGCGGCCACCTCGCTGATTGAGGCCGACCGTGCGCTGGGTGAAGCAGGGCGAAGGGTGATGGCCGAGACGATCCGCGACGAAGGCGAGCGGCTCAATCGTTACGTCCAGAACCTTCTCGACATGACCAGGCTCGGCTACGGTGCCCTGAAGGTGTCGCGGGAACCGGTCGACCTCAGCGAGGTGGTCGGGCGCGCGCTTCGACGACTGGAGCGGGACCTTGCGGGGCATCGCGTGGTGCGCGACCTTCCAGCATCGCTGCCCGACGTGCCGGGCGACCCGGTGCTTCTGGAACAGGTGGTCACCAACATGCTCGATAATGCCGCGAAGTACGCCCCCCCTGGATCGGAGGTGAAGGTCGCCGTGGCGGAGACAGATGACAATCTCGTGCTGTCCATCTCCGACGAAGGCCCCGGCATCCCGGCAGCCGATCGGGCGCACGTCTTCGACATGTTCTTCCGAGTGCGCGCTGGCGACGGCCAGCCCGGCGGCACGGGGCTGGGGCTGGCCATCGCCAAGGGAATCGTCGATGCTCATGGCGGCGACATCAGAGCTGAGGTCGCGAAGGCCGACGGCCATGGCACCCGCATCGTGATGACGCTTCCGAAGACCGCGCCCCGCCGGCAGACACCCGCATGAACACGGGCCGTATCCTTCTGGTCGAGGATGATCCCGGCATCCGGAAGTTTCTGCGCGTGGCGCTGGAGGCGCAGGGGTTTAGCCTGGAAGAGGCCGCTACGGGGCGTGACGGAGTGGCAAAGGCGGCCACGGTCCAGCCGGATTTGGTGGTTCTCGATCTCGGCCTTCCAGACATGGACGGCAAGCAGGTAATCGCCCGGATCCGCGAATGGTCGCAGGTACCGATCCTGATCCTGTCCGTGCGCCAGTCGGAGGATGAGAAGGTCGCCGCCCTCGACGCGGGCGCCAATGATTACGTCGTGAAGCCCTTCGGCATCTCGGAGATGATGGCGCGCGTGCGGGCTCTCCTGCGATCGAACCGGAACTCTGCCGCAACCATCCCCGAAATCGTCCACGGCGAACTCCGCATCGATCTGGTCCGCCACGAGGTCGCCCTCGCCGGACACGTGATCAAGCTCACGCGCAAGGAGTTCGACCTGCTTGCCATGCTCGCACGCAACGCCGGCCGGATCGTCACCCATCGCCAGCTTCTGAGCGATGTCTGGGGCCCCGCCCACGAGCACGACCTGCAATATCTGCGCGTGTTCATCGGACGCCTCCGCGCCAAGCTCGGCGACGACCCCACCTCTCCGCGCTTCATTCTGAATGAGCCGGGAGTCGGATATCGCTTTCTGGATTGACCGGTCAGCGGAACATCAGGACCGGCACCTTGCAGCGGCGGACCATGGCCTCGGTCGTCGAGCCGATGACGAGACTGCGAATGCGGGAATGGCCATAGGCGCCCATGACCAGGAGACCGATGTCCTGCGTTTCAACCTGACTGACGATGACATCGTCGGGATCACCAGTCAGGAGTACCCCTTCGACCTCAAAGCCCGCCTCGTGGAGACGACGGATGGGAGCCTCGAGCCGGGAGCGGTTGTCGACCGTGTCGGGGCCAACCGACAGCACTGTCGCCTTCAGTCCTTTCAGCAGCCCGCTTGAAGCGACGAAATCCACAGCACGGTTGGCGCTCTTGCCGCCGTCAAAGGCGATCAGGAAGCGCTCGATCTGCCGATATTTCCGTGCGGCCACCAGCACGGGGCGGGTCGAGGCCCGGACGACACGTTCGAGGTTCGAACCAAGATGGAGCTTGGCGAAGTCGGCCGCCTCGCCGCGCTTGCCGATGACGACGATGGCAGCGTCCTTCTCCAAGTCGGACAGTGCCTCCAGCAGATCGCCATGGCGGAGGCGCGTGTCCGCCTGCAGACCTTGAGCGCTGACGAGACCCTTGGCCGTTTCCAGCAGGGCACGGCCTTTGGCTTGTGCCAACTTGGCGTGCTGTTCGTCGAGGCGGGCGTATTCATCCAGTAGCGCGGTCCGCTCGTCGACTTCCAGGCTGCCGCTCAGATCGAACGCACCCGACATGCGGCGGCCGAGCACGTGCGCGATCACGACCGGCATCGCCAGCCGGGATGCAGCCCATGCCGAGAGGCTGCACACGCTTTCGGCGTAGATCGACCCGTCGATGAAGGCGAGTATCTTTGACATGGCCATTTCTCCCTCAGTGGCTCGTCAGGCTGTCGAGCGCGCCCGGCTTATCGTGGATGGCGAGCTTGTCGACGAGCGTCGCGCTGGCCTCGTTCATGCCGATGACCTCGACCTCGGCACCCTCCCGCCGGAACTTGAGGATGACGGTGTCGAGCGCGCCAACGCCCGTCAGGTCCCAGATGTGGGAGCGGCTGACGTCGATGCGCACCTTTTCGACAGCCTCCTTGAAGTCGAACGCCTTGAGGAAGTCGTCCGCCGAGGCGAAGAAGACCTGGCCTTCCACGACATAGGAGCGCTCCCGCCCGTCCGGCGATTGTATCGACGTCACGCGGAAGATCTGCGCCACCTTCGATGCGAAAAAGAGGCCGGACAACAGCACCCCGAGAAGAACCCCGATCGCGAGGTTGTGGGTGAAGACGACGGCGACGACGGTCGCCACCATCACGGTCGACGAACGGCGGGGATGGTCTCGCAGGTTGCGGATGGACGACCAGGAGAAGGTGCCGATCGAGACCATGATCATGATCGCGACGAGGGCTGCCATCGGGATGATCGAGACCCAATCGCCGAGGCCGACGCATAGGATCAGCAGGAACACGCCAGCCGCGAAGCAGGACAGCCTTCCCCGGCCGCCCGACTTCACATTGATGACCGATTGGCCGATCATGGCACAACCCGCCATGCCGCCGAGAAAGCCGGTGACGATATTCGCCGTGCCCTGGCCGACGCATTCGCGGTTCTTGTCGCTGCCGGTGTCGGTGAGTTCATCGACGATCGAGGCGGTCATCAATGATTCGAGCAGGCCGACCACCGCGACCGCTGCCGAATACGGCAGCACGATCATGAAGGTCTCGAAAGTCAGCGGCACGTCCGGCAAGAGGAAGACCGGCAGCGTCGCCGGAAGTTCGCCCATGTCGCCAACGGTGCGGATGTCCATGCCGAACCAGAGCGCAATCGCCGTCAGCACGATGATGCAGACCAACGGCGACGGGATCGCCTTCGTCAGGCGCGGAAAGATGTAGATGATGCCGAGGCCGCAAGCGACCATCACATAGGTCAGCCAGGGCACGCCAATCAGTTCCGGCAATTGCGCCATGAAGATCAGGATTGCCAGCGCATTGACGAAGCCGGTGATGACCGAGCGGGAGACGAAGCGCATCAGGTCGCCGAGCCTGAACAGTCCTGCTGCGATCTGCAGCACGCCGGCAAGGATCGTGGTCGCCAGCAGGTACTGCAGACCGTGATCCTTGACCAGCGTGACCATCAGCACCGCGGTCGCGGCGGTCGCGGCGGAGATCATGCCGGGACGGCCGCCGGTGAAGGCGATGATGACCGCGATCGAGAAGGAGGCGTAGAGGCCGACCTTTGGGTCAACCCCGGCGATAATGGAAAAGGCGATGGCTTCGGGGATGAGGGCGAGTGCCACGACGAGCCCCGCGAGCAGGTCGCCGCGGATGTTGCCGAACCACTCATCGCGGTAGGCAGAAACAGACTTCATGACTGTCCAGAAAATAACGGAACCGCCGCGGCCGGGGGGCCGTGGATCAAACAGTGGGAAATCGGTTCAGTTGTCCGGCGGGTCGGCGGCCGGAAGAGCCACCCGGGATCTCACCGGGTCCATGCGGTTCACTCGGAATAGCCGCAAGTCGCGCTGCGCTGCAACATTTATTTATGAGATCGTAACGGTTCGTCATCATCCTCAACGGGCGCAGTTCGCCGGCAAGGATCACAGACCAGTTGGTCCACTTCCGGCCAAGGGGGCCCCGTACACGCCATGCAGCTCTGCTGCTAGTCGCGGCTGAGAACGCTAATGGGGAAGCCGCGTCGAAGGGAGTTCGTCGCCATGCAGCTCACTTTTGCCTTCTCGATTACCTGTCGGGAGTCCGATCCGTCCATTGTCTCGCATGAGACCGTCATCGTGGCGGACGTTGCCAGCAGCGGATCACCCTCCAGCTCGACCGTGACGCCGATTTCTATTCGGCCGAGCTCCACATTCATCTCGGCGGCCACATAGCGGAGATCGTTGCAGAAGCAGCCGCCTATGGTGAGGGCGAGGAGTTGCGCGCCGTTGAAGCCCAGTCCCATACCGCCGGCGCGGCCTTCAGGCCGATCGACCACAAGCGTATGAGACCCAGCCCAGCCGAGCGCAGCCTGGGTGCCAGCGATGTTCCTGAGCTCAACCGTCGCCTTCATGAGTGATTCTCTCGGAGACCTTTATGGGATGTCGCAGCCCCTGATCGGTTGTTGCCGACCCACGGCGCTCAACCTCGACCCTTGTCGAGAGGGCCAGCTTAGCGCAGGACGGCATCCTCGTCCCACCGCACAATTCTGAAAATCTGAAGAGACCTAAAGGTAGGCGATAAGCCGGCGGATCGGGTGTGGCCTGCCTGGGAGTTCCAGTGGGCGCGTGCAGCAATGCTGGCACAGAAGCCCTGCAGGGATTCCTCCCTGCAGGGTTGGTCCCCTATCTCAGTAGGGGCTTTCGCATTGGCGCTTGACGCCGCCGCGGCCAACATAAGTGTCGGTCGAGGGATCGTAAGTCCGGTAGCGTTCCTGACACCAGGCGACGTGATTGCCGCCGGCAGCACCTCCGGTGACGGCGTTCCCTACACCCTGCACGGTGTTCGCGACGCCACCCAGAACGGCGCCGCCGATGGCTCCACCGACGGCTGCCGCCGTCCACCAGGGCGTCGCATACCAGTAGCCGTCATGATAATGGTCGTAACCCTTGTGGCGACTGCGGTAGCGTTGCCCGTGTTCGTTCCGATTGTATTTTCGGGACGCAACCAGCTGCACCGGGTTTGCCTCAGCCGTCGTCGCGACGCTTGACTGGGTCAGTCCACCCACACTCGATGCCGCGCTCACCGGGGCTGCCTGCAGGGAAAAAACGCCGAGACACACCGCTGCCGTGGCGATTGAGAGTTTGATTTTCATCGCTATCCTCCAGAGTGGTTTCTGTACGTCAACAAGGACAGCTGCGACTCGTTCCAGATCGGAACCGGCACTCTCGCCGATGCCGAATTGCCATGGATTGGGCTGCTTCGACGGGGCCCTTATCGCCCGGTGCGCATCATCAATGGTCAGGCGCGGTGCGTGTTGCGCGGCAGAAAGACGGTCAGGAGCCCGATGGCCGGCAACCAGGCACAGAGCCAAAACACATTGACGATGCCGATCCGATCGGCGAGCGCGCCGAGTGCGGCAGCGCAAATGCCACCCAGGCCGAAGGACAGGCCGTAGAACAGCCCGCCGACCAGTCCGACGCGATGGGGCACAAGGTCGATGGCATAGATCAGAATCGAGGAAAAGGCACTCGCAATGATCAGGCTGACGACCACGCTGAGCACTCCGGTCCAGAACAGGTCAGCATAGGGAAGCATCAGCGCGAAGGGCAGGGTGCCGAGAATCGACAGCCAGATCACGCGGTCGCGGCCGATCCGGTCGCCGAGCATGCCACCGGCAATCACGCCAAAGGCGCCGACCACGAGGTAGAGGAACAGCATGATCTGAGAGAGCTGCACCGTGACGCCGAAGCGCTCGATGAGATAGAAGGTGTAATAGGATGTGAAGCTCGCCGTATAGGCATTCTTCGACAGCAGCAGCACCATCAAAATTCCCATGGCAAAGACGATGCGGCGGCGTGGCAGCCGGTGGGCATGGGTGGTTGCATGCGTGTCCTTGGCCTCGGCCACCTGCCGGCGCCGGAAGGTCGCGTAGCGCGAGGCCGTCCAGAACATCAGCACCATGGCGAGCAAAACGACGCCGGAGAACCACGCCAGGCTCGGCTGGCCGCGCGGAACCACGATAAGGGCCGCCAGGAGAGGGCCGATCGCATAGCCCGCATGGCCGCCGACCTGAAAGACGCCCTGGGCCAGCCCCTGGCGTCCAGCGGCGGCGTGACGGGCCATTCGCGTCGCCTCGGGATGGAACACGGCCGACCCGACGCCGACCAGTGCCGCTGCTATCAGCACCATGCCGTAGCTGTGGGCGAATGCGAGGAGGAGCAACCCGAGCAAGGATGCCGCCATGCCCACGACCATAGCATAGGGCCAAGGGCGGCGATCGGTCAGATGTCCAAGGATGGGCTGCAGCAGTGACGAGGTGACCTGGAACGCCAATGTGATCAGGCCGATCTGGACGAAGTCGAGCTGGTAGCTCGCCTTGATCAGCGGGTAGAGCGCCGGGATCATCGATTGGACGAGATCGTTCAGCAGATGTGCCACACTCAGCGCTGCCAGAACGGACATGAGCGGGCGCCCGCGCGTGGCGGCTATGGAAACGGAGGTCATGTGGATCGCTTGGGTTGTCGACGCCATCCGGCAAGAGGTGACATCTCACATAGCGCAGCCTGTGCCTCCCCGAAAGGGGTAGCGCGTGCGCGTTTCAATCCACGAGGAGCATCGGCTGGCGCAATGCGCTATCGTGAGTCGCGGCGGATACCCGTCGTTTGAGCCTGGGGGGATCTCCCCGCGGACCATAGATGCCCAAGCAGACCCCGTTACAAAAGGATCACGATCTTGGCTTTGCTCACTCTGCGTCAGTTCACGACACGATCGGCTAGCGCGCTTGTCGCCCTGGGTCTCGCCTGTCTTTTCTCAGGGCATTCGGCCGCGACGGAGGCTTCGCCCTCGGCGACGCCGGGGGTATCGATCCCTGCAGGGCAGATCGACAAGGCGGTGGGAGAGCTCGACCGGCTTGCGGCTGAAATGATGCAGCGCTCCGGGGTGCCCGGAATGGCGGTGGCGGTGGTCCAGGACGGCAAGGTGGCCTATGCGAAGGGGTTCGGCCTCCGGCGCGTGGGCAGTCCGGAGCCGGTTGATGCGGACACCGTGTTCCAGCTCGCGTCACTGTCCAAATCTCTGGCGGCAACCGTGGTTGCTCAGCAGGTCGGGGCCGGGGTGATCAGTTGGAACACGCCGCTGGTCGAGCATCTGCCGTGGTTCAAGCTGGAGGATCCGTGGATAAGCACACATGTCACGATCGCTGATATGTTCTCCCATCGCTCGGGCCTGCCGGACCATGCGGGAGACGACCTGGAGGATCTGGGATATGGCCGGCGACAGGTGCTGGAGCGGCTCAAGCTTCTCCCGCTGGAGGGGTTCCGGGATGTTTACGCCTATACGAATTTCGGGCTCACGGCTGCCGCCGAGGCCGTCGCGGTGGCGTCCGGCAGGACATGGGAAGATCTCGCCGCGGAGGTGCTGTACAAGCCGCTGGGCATGATTTCGGCCAGTTCGCGTTTTGACGATTTCGAGTCACGGCCAAACCGGGTCCAAGGCCATATCAAAACCGAGGCCGGCTTCGTGCCCAATACGCTGCGCCAACCCCACGCGCAGTCTCCGGCAGGCGGGGTCAGCGGCTCGGTGAACGATGTGGCTCGGTGGATGACCATGATCCTGCAGGACGGACGCTTCGAGGGGCGGCAGATCATCCCCAAGGATGCGCTGCTGCCGGCCATGCGCGCAGAGATGATTTCCGATCCCTCACCCACGGCAGAGACGCGTCCCGGCTTTTACGGATACGGGATGAATGTGGGTGTTTCGCCAGCCGGCCGGATCGTGATCAGCCATTCCGGTGCATTCTCCATGGGGGCAGGCACCTTTTATGCGCTCATCCCCTCGGCCGGGGTCGGCATCGTCGTGCTGACGAATGCGGCGCCCACGGGTGCGGCGGAGGCCCTGGGCAACGAATTCAACGATCTGGTGCAGTTCGGCACGATCACGCGGGACTGGTATCCACCCTATGCCGCATTCATGAAGGCACTGAATGCGCCAGCCGGTGGGTTGTCGGGCAAAGAGCCGCCGAAGGATCCCCAAGCTGCAGGCGCGCCTGGAGACTATACCGGGCCCTATAACAATGATTATTTCGGGCCGGCCAGGATCGAGGAGGTGGATGGCCAGCTTACGCTCGCCATCGGGCCAGCAGGAATTCGCTATCGGCTCCGCCACTGGTCAGGAGACCGCTTTGCATTTTCGCCCGCCAGTGAAAACCAGACGGCAGGATCCGTCGCTGAACTCACCTTCACCCGAGACGGCGCCGGTCGCGCAGACGCCGCCTTCACGATCGACTATCTCAATGAAAACGGCTTTGGAACGTTTGCCCGGTAGGTGGGAAGACCATCGGCCTGCATTCAGCAAGTCTCGCTTTCGCGGCGTTGTTTATCAGCGCCCTAAAGCGTCGAGGACCTGATACCAGCCCGCCACCGCCTTCACGGCGGGTTTAGCGAGCGGATAGCAGGGGATCGATCGGAGCCTTTCGGCCGACATGAGGGCAAGATCTGGTGCGCCACCGGTGACGATCTCGGCAAGATGCCTGCCGATATAGGACGACATGGCCACGCCCGTGCCATTGTATCCGACGGCATAGGTGACGCGGTCATCGATCCGTCCAACATGGGGAACGCTGTCCAATGTCAACGCTACAAGGCCCGACCAGCGATGAGTAACCGGGGTCTCCGCGAGCATGGGAAACTGCCGGCGCATGGCTTTTTCCAGGGCGTCGAAAGCGGCGCCTGAATCCGCGTGGCCGAAGGCGCCGCGTCCGCCATAGATCAACCGGCCCTCAGCCTTTCGAAACCACTTCATCATCCGGCGAGTCTCGGTGTAGCTGCGGCTTTCGACGAGGAGCGCGGCGTCGATGTCGGCGGGTAATTTTTCCGTCGCGATGATCGCCGACCGGAACGGGATCAGCGTCCGACCCAGGACCGCGGTCGTCGGGAGGAGGCTCGAATAGGCATTGGTGGCGAAGACGACCTGCCCGGCACTCACAACGCCTTGCGGGCATTGGAGGATCGTGGAGGCCGGCTCGCGCCGCATGGCCGTGACGGGGCTCTCCTCGCAGATCGAGACGCCGCGGGTGAGCAAGGCTTCGGCCTGACCGAACAGAAATTTGAGCGGATGCAGAGAGCCGCCATATTCCTCCAGCAGTCCGCCGACGAAATGGCCCGAGCCAGTCTCTCGTTCAACTTCGCCGCGAGAGAGCAATCGTGGTCGCGATCCGCCAAATGCTGACGTCGTCCACTCGACCTCGTCCCTGAGCGACTCGAGCGATCCCGAATTGTGCGCACAGTGCAGCACGCCGGTGTTTCTGTAGCCGGAGGCCTCCATGCCTGGCTCGCGGACGAGCTGCTCCAAATGATCGACGGATTCGTGCCCGAGATCATACATGCGACGGGCGACGTGCCCCCCGAAACGCGATGCCATCCGCCGGAAGGAGGCCCGGAACTTTCCCGACACGACACCACCATTGCGGCCGCTTGCGCCCCAGCCGAGGCGACTCGCCTCAAGGATGACGGTGGACAAGCCCTTCTCCGCCGCATAGCGGGCGGTGGACAAGCCGGTAAAGCCACCGCCGATGATGGCAAGATCGAAATGCCGGTCGGCGGGGAAGGCGGAGCTGTGGGGACGCCGGACCGCCGTATCCTGCCACAGGGACTTTACATCGGGACATGGCGGGAGGTCGGGGTTCATGACGCGCCGCTCACGGTTCGTTGCCGCGCTAGGCGTGTTGCTCACCGGTTGCCATCGACGGCAGCCGCAAGGCCGGCGAGGTCCTTGAAATGGTAGTCGGGCCGCGTGACCTCCCGCGGTTCCGGCGTGCCGCCGAAGCCCTTCTTGCCCTGGCGCCGCTCGATCCAGCAGACGTCATAGCCGAGATGCTTGGCTACGCCGATGTCGTGATACTGGCTTTGCGCCACATGAAGGTAGTTCTCCAGACGATAGCCGAGCGTGCTCTGCCTGCCGCGCGCATAGGCGAAGAATTGCGGATCGGGCTTGCAGGTGCCCACGTCCTCCGCGGTGACGGTGTCATCAAAGGGCTCTCCCAGGGTGCGAGAGAAATGATTAAGCGCCCAGTTGTCGGAGTTGGTCATGGCGACGAGGCGGAAGCTCCGGCGCAGCCTTTTCAGGGCTGCGATGCTGTCGGGAAATGCCGGCCAATGGGGAATTGAGAGCCGGAACCCCTCAATCGCATCCGGTGTCACCGGCAAGCCAAGTTCCTGCGCCATGGCACGATAGACGGGCGGCATCATCCGGGTGAAAGGCTGGCCGGCCATCTCTTCGTGCTGAACGGCTTCCGCTTTGCCGTAGCTCAGGAGAATCGTTTCGTCATCAATCTCGTGTCCCGCCTGGAGGGCCAGGGGGCGGATGTAATCGACGATGCCCTGCTCGAAATCGATCAGGGTGCCGACCACGTCAAATGTGAGGATGGTGTATTCGTTAAGTGCCATGCCGCTCGTCCTCCGCCGGATGTGGCGTCCGGTGTAGCGCAGAAGTGGTCATGACGGAACTGACATGATATCATCAAATCGATCGATTTTTGTCATGGAGACAGCATGCGGCTGGATATCGATTCGCTGCGGACCTTCAAGGCGGTGCTCGAAACGGGCGGGGTGACGCGAGCGGCCCGGCTGCTCAACCTCACGCAGTCCGCGGTGAGCCACAAGCTTGCGCGCCTCGAAGATCGCATCGGCCGGCCCATCCTGGTGAGAAGTCCCACAGGTGTCGAGGCGACGGTGGATGGACTCCATCTGCTGCATTACGCAGAGCGCCTGGTCGCGCTCCATGACGAGGCGACCGACCGGTTCCGGTTGTCCGAGGTCAGCGGCGAGATGCGCCTGGGCGCCACTGAAGACGCAGCGGCGAGTAAACTGGCTGCGGTTCTGGGACGCTTTCGAAGATCGAACCCCCGTGCGTCCCTGGCGATCCGTGTCGGGCAGAGCCTCGTGCTGCAGCGCTGGCTGGAGACGGCGGAGGTGGACATCGCGGTGATGCAGATCTTCGCTGATCAGATCCGGCCGGGGGACGTCGAACTCTGGCGCGAGGACCTGGTCTGGGTGCAATCGGCGGATCATCCGGTGACGATCAGCAAGACGATTCCCTTCGTCTCCTTCGACAGCAACTGCTTCTACAAGCAGGCTGCCATGCGCCATCTCGCCGACAGCGATCGGTCGCTCACCATCGTGCTCGAATGCCCGAGTGTCGACGGCGTGAGGTCGGGTGTGAGGAATGGGCTGGGCGTGGCCCTGCTGAGCCGACGGAACATCACGCCGGACCTGATCGAATTGGAGGCAGATCTGCCGGAATTTCCTAAGGTCATTCACGTCCTCCGCAGCCGTAATGCTATTGCGGGCGAGCTGGAGCTCACCCTCAGCCGCGCGGTCGTCGAAGAGCTGAAGGAGGCCGATGCTGCGCCCTCAGCAAGGCCCCTCGGGCGCTTCGGTTGAACGTGGAAAGGAACGGCCCGATGGTGAAGTGTTTCAGGGGGCGGCAGGCGAACCATCGCACCCCCTGATGTGTCATCGCGATGCGATGAAGCGGTCCAACTTCCCCAGCGTCTCCAGTCCCAGCTCCACTGCTCCGAAGCCCTTGGCCTGCTGGAACTCGGCCGCCGTGGCAAAGACCATGCCGAGCGTCACCTTCGTGTGCCCGTCCTGATCCTCGAACGACGCCCATGCATCGGCATGTTTCGGTCCGTTGTCGCCCCAGTGAAGCGTATAGCCAAATCCCTCTTCCGCCCTGACCTCACCATAGCGATGGTGGTTCGGGAAAACCGTGCCGTCCGGCCCAATCATATCGAAGACCCATTCGCCGCCCTGGCGCAGGTCGATCCGTTTCGTGCGACAGGAGAACCCCTCCGGTCCCCACCACAACGGCAAGGTCTCGGGGTTCATCCACGCGTTCCAGACCACCTCCCGAGGCGCCCGGATCACGCGCTGCAGCACCATGGTGCGCTCGGCCACGCGAGCGAGATTGTCCATTCCTGCACCGAAGCCCTGCCGGTAGCCGGCTTCCATGTCTTCCGCCAGCGAGGACAGCTGCACCGTCACGACCAGCCCGCTGCGTTCGCCCAAGTCGGCGAAGTCCGCCGTGATCAATGCCGCCGATTGCGTCACATCCTCGGACGAGATCACCTCGTAGGTCACGGTCCGTATCGGGGGCTGCACCGCGAGCCAGCCGACTTCGCAGCGGAAGTCGGGCTGACCCTCCACCTTGCAGAGCGAGACCTCGCGTCCGCCGACCTTGGTATCGGCTTCCAAGAATTCCACGGTGACCGATGGCGACGGGGCAGCCCAGATCGCGCGCGCGGCCGGCGCCGTCCAGGCCTGCCACACCGCCGATATGGCGCGCCCACGGTGCGCTCGAAGGTCAGCGTCGCAAAGCGGCCTCTCCCAGCATGAGGCGCCGGAATGGTCGTGCTGCTCGGCCTCGGGTTCAGTGTCATTTTCCGCGTTCCTTCATCACATCCATCACAAATGCGTCCAGTCGATCGAGCCTCGCTTCCCAGATGGTGCGCTGTTCATCGATCCATGTCCGGACCGGTTCCATGGCTTCGAGCACGATGGCGCAGGTGCGCACCCGCCCGTCCTTGGACGTCGCGATCAATCCTGCCTCCTCCAGCACCGAAAGGTGCCGCATGACCGTGGGCAGGCGCAGTCCCGTCGGGCCCGCCAAATCCGTCACCCGGGCGGGCCGTTCGGCCAGCTGTGTGAGGATGGAGCGTCGGGTCGGGTCCGCCAGCGCATGGAACAACAGGGAAAGATCAGGATCATGCTTAGTCATATTGCTAACTATTCCGACAAGGCCGCGCGGCGCAAGAAAAAACTTCGTCGATTTGCTAAGTGTTTGGTTTCAGTTGTGAGAGCTCTGGGGAATTCGCTGACGGTCGTCGTGCCGCAGGGGCCGGCGAAGAAATGCGCCGGCGAATGCGGCGGGAGGCCGGGATTCCGGATCAGAACAGGCGGGTGTCGTAGCGGACTTGCCCGTCGACCAGGAGGCGCTTTATGGCACCTCGGCCGTCCGGGTCGATGGCGATGTCCACGGCGAGCTTCTGATCGTTGCGCAATTGCTCCAGATCTCTGCCCTTGCCTTCAGGGACGAAGAACTGCTCCAGACCGTAGGTCACCCGGTAGGCTTTGCAGGGATCGCTGCAGCCCGGAGGGCTGATCTTGCCGTCGATGGTTCCGCGCAGGACGGCTCCGGCGCCATCGTCGGTCCTCTCGGAGTTCATGGCGGAGGCTTGCCAGACTTCCCCGTCGCTCCGCAGGGAGACGTAGACCGTGGAGCCGGCTTCAAAGTCGTCGGCCCCCCCCAGCTTCGCGGCATCGAGCTGGGAGATATCGTAGCTGAGGACGACGTAATCCCCGCGCAGCAGGTCGCGCGGGTCAACGGGGCGCACCGCAAGCCGGATTTCCTTGCCCTCGGCCAGGAGGACGGCGCGGTCAGCAACCATGTAGACCAGCAGGCCAGCCTGCAACAGGAAGGCGGCAACGAAGCCCCATATCGGAAGTCGCTTCATGTGGCTGCGTTTCCTGGCTTCGCCCTCAGCCAACGGTCCATCTTCAGCAACAGAACCGAGAGGCCGATAAGCAAGATGCCGCCGACGAGAAAGGCGAGAGCCGTGTCGATGAGGGTGCCGAGGGTCACGACGTAGAGATACAGAACCTCAACGCCAAAGCCGACCAGACCCGCGGTATGGGCGAATCGACCGGCGCGGCTATCGGCAATGCCGACCATCCACAGGGCGGTCGCGAGCACGACGACACCGATGGCGAGGCTCGGCCAGAGATCGACGACGCGATGCGCATCAGCGAGCCACCAACAGAAGGCGACCGCGCTCGCCGTGACAGCGACGGCAAGCCCTGCATGGGCGCCATTAAACGCGCCGCGATAGGACGCGGAGAAAGACAGGAGGGCGCCCAGCGCCACAGCAGCCGCAGCGTAGTATTGCCACCCCAGGCGAGCCCCGTCGTGGACCTCGGCCGCGAACTGGATGAAGAATACCGCCAGAAACAGCGCGATCATCACGGGCAAGACCAGATCTTCGCCGAGATCGCCCAGGCGGCCACCCAAGCGTCCAGCGGTGAGCAGGGAGGCCAGGCTCCAGATACACAGTGCGAGTGCGGCCCCCAAGGAGAGAGCTCCCGCCGCCGACCAGTCCAGCGCTTCAGCCATTGCAATCAGGGTCATGGCGAGCCAGAACAGAAGGGCCACGATGAACGCCTTGCGGGTCATCGGCGTATTCAGCCAAACCGAGAGGGCGCCGGCGGCGACAAGCACAGCGAGGCTCGGCCAGTGGGGAGCGATGCCGGCATCGACGGTCCACTCCCATGCCCAATAGCAGATCCCCGCCAGGCTCAGCACGGTGGCGGCGACCGAACGCGTGAGAAGGGCCGCACCAAGGCAGCCCACGATCCAGAGCAGCACCGCATCGCGGAACTCGCCCGAGAGATGATAGGTCTGGCCGACCAGAGCAATGGCCGCCGCGAAGACAAGGCCGGCCACCAGGACCGCCGCATCAGCCATGGCCGGCAGGTCACGCTGCTTCAGGATCGCGGCTATCAGGTAAGCCAAACCCAGGCCCGTGACCAGCATGATCAGGCGCACGAGTCGGGGAAAATCTTCCCAGTTGGCGGCGATGAAAGTGATCACGCCGAGCCCCAGAAGAAGAGCGCCCAACATCGCGACGAGATTGGAGACGGTCAGCGTGGAGCGCTCGGCTGCAGCCGCAGACAATATGGCGGCGGCCCCCTCCTCCGTCACCCAACCCTGGGCGCGCCATTGGGGTAGATCGGCGGCCAGACGCTTCCGGTAGGATCTGACAAGCAGGGCATGTCTCCAACCGGGCATCGCCGGAACACCAGCTGTTCCCTCGGGGCCCGTGCGCAAGCATTACTCGGGCGCGCCATTCTTGTGAAGCGGGATTGCTGATGAGACTTCAGGTGGCTCTGGACACCCGAGTCCGATCAGGGGAGCGTTGCCGTGACCAGGAGCGCCAGCACGACGGCTATGGCATCCTCAAGGAAGCCCGCCGGGCGGTCGCTGCCGAAAAGCTCCGCCATCCTGGTTCGCACCGCGCTTCCACCCAAAGTCCCGACCACGGCGCCCAGGACCCCGGCGATTCCGCCCAAGACCGGGACGCCGGAATCGAGGCCGATCGCCAGTCCAGCCACGAGGCCGACGACGATGCGGGTGCCGAATTGCAGGGGAACCGTGCGGCTCGGCGTGGAGGGGAGCTGGTCGCCCACAAACTCGCCGAGCGCCAGAAGAGTGAAGATCCAGGGGGTCCAGGCATGGCCGAGAAAGGCAAGCCACGTCTGGCTGAGATCCAGAAAGCCAAGGTGGGCCGACCATGATATTGCAGCGGCAGCCACCATGGTCCTCAGGCCGGCGATCATCCCCATGAGGACTGAGAGCAATGCAACAATCATCTACAATACCGTAGCCTGGTCGGACCGGCGGCCCTTTACCGCCTCGTCGCCTCGAACAGAAACCATGTACGCCGTTCGGCATCGTCGATCCACTGCTCGATGAGGCTCGCGGTCGCCACATCATTATGCTCGTCGCAAAGGGCATGGGCTGCGCGCAGGAGGTCGGCCAGTTGACGGTTGTCGTCGCGCAGCTCAGCCAGCATGTCCTCGGGAGTGACGAAGTCGGCATCATTGTCGAGAAGGCGCAGAACCCGGGCAATGTGGCCGATGGATCGCACAGTCGTGCCGCCAATCTTGCGGGCGCGCTCGGCAATGGCATCGGTGGTGGCAAAGATCTGCTCGCCCTGCTCGTCGAGCATCAGGTGGTAGTCGCGGAAATGCGGGCCCGAGATGTGCCAATGGAAATTCTTCGTCTTCAGGTACAGGGCGAACATGTCCGCCAACAGCGCCGTCAGGGAGGCGGAGATGTCCTGAGCGGCATTGCTGCTGAAACCGGACGGGGTTCTGAGATCGGCTTGACGGCGTTCATGTGCGAGGCGTTGATCCATAGACGTTCTCCTTCATCGATGGCGGCAGCATGAACGGAGCTCGTGGAGACATCTTTCGCCGTGGCGGCGCGTTTGCAAAATGGCACGATGTGGAATGGCGGCTCAGAGGGTGTCGCACAGGAAATGCGTGGTGAACCCGATAGCGCAGTCGCGTGTTTCGACTGTAATAAGCCCGGCCAGAGGGCATTTTTTCACGTGGAGTTCGCTGTGTCGTTTCGTTCGCTCTATTCGCACGGATTTGCCAGGGTTGCAGCAGCCACATATCGCTGCGCGATCGCCGATCCGAAGTCGAACGCCAAGTCGATCCTGCGGCTTGCCCAGCAACTGCACGAGAAATCCGTCGCCGTGGCGGTGTTTCCGGAGCTCACCCTCTCAGGGTATGCGATCGACGACCTGCTGCTGCAGGAGGCCCTGCTCAACGCGGTGGAAGACGCGGCGGCACAGATCATCGAAGCATCCCGCGAGCTGCTGCCGCTGTTGCTGATCGGCGCCCCCGTTCGTTTCCGCAACCGGCTCTACAATGCGGCGCTCGTCATTCATCGCGGACGCCTGCTCGGGATCGTTCCCAAAAGCTATCTGCCCAATTATCGCGAATTCTACGAGCATCGCCACTTTGCGTCCGGCGCCGGCGTGACGGGGGAAGAGGCCTCCTTCGCAGGCCATGCAGTCCCCTTCGGAACCGACCTGCTTTTCTATGCGTCCGACCAACAAGGGCTGACGGTTCACGCTGAGATTTGCGAAGATGTCTGGGTGCCGGTGCCGCCGAGCTCGCATGCGGCGATGGCAGGCGCCACCGTCATGGCAAACCTTTCGGCCTCCAACATCACGGTGGGAAAGGCCGAAACCCGCGAGGCCCTGTGCCGATCGCAGTCCGCGCGATGCCTGGGAGCCTATATCTATGCGGCCGCCGGCGCTGGTGAATCGACCACCGACCTCGCCTGGGACGGACAAGTGTCAATCCACGAGAATGGCGCCCTCCTGGCGAATGGCGAGCGCTTTCCGGCCGGAGACGAGGTCGTCATCGCCGATATCGACCTCGACCTGCTGGTTCAGGAACGCGCCCGCCAAGGCACTTTCGACGACAATGCCCGACATCTCTCCCAAGGCATAATTTATCGGCGGGTCGCGTTCGAGCTGGCGCCGCCAATCCAAGACAGCGGATTTCATCGCACTGTCGAGCGCTTTCCCTTCGTCCCCTCAGATCCGGCTCAGCTCGCGCAAGACTGCTATGAAGCCTATAGCATTCAGGTCACCGGCCTCGCGCAGCGGCTCCGCGCGATCAATGTGAAAAAGGCGGTGATCGGCGTTTCCGGTGGGCTGGATTCAACGCATGCGCTGATCGTGGTGGCGCGGGCTTTCGATCAACTCGGACTGCCCCGAAGCAACATTCTCGCATACACAATGCCGGGCTTCGCCACCTCCGAAGGCACCAAGACGAATGCCATCCAACTGATGGCCGCGTTGCAAGTCTCCGCCGCCGAACTCGACATCAAACCCGCCGCGCGACAGATGCTCGGCGACATCGGCCATCCCTTTGGGATGGGGGAGCCGGTTTACGACGTCACCTTCGAAAACGTGCAGGCAGGCCTCCGAACGGACTATCTCTTTCGGCTGGCGAACTACCATAGCGGCATCGTGATCGGCACCGGCGATCTCTCCGAGCTGGCGCTTGGATGGTGCACTTATGGGGTCGGCGATCAGATGTCCCATTACAATGTGAATGCCGGCGTTCCCAAGACCTTGATCCAACATCTCATCCGGTGGATCGGCCGTTCAGGGCAGTTTCAGGACGAGGCGGTCGCCGGCATATTGGACTCCATCCTGGCGACGGAAATTTCCCCAGAGCTGATCCCCGTCGCGCCGGGAGAGGCGCCGCAGAGCACGCAGGCAAAAATCGGGCCCTATGAACTGCAGGACTTCACTCTGTTCTATACGCTCCGCTACGGCTACCGCCCCTCGAAGATCGCTTTCATGGCCCTCATGGCTTGGGAGGAAAAGTCCCGAGGCCAGTGGCCCGTCGGGTTTCCGGAGGAAAGGCAGCGGCAGTATTCGCTGGCTGAGATCCGCCAATGGCTGAAGGTGTTCATCGAACGCTTCTTCGGCATGAGCCAGTTCAAGCGGTCGGCCATGCCGAATGGACCCAAAGTGGCGGCAGGCGGGTCATTGTCGCCGCGAGGCGACTGGCGGGCACCCTCGGATGGGAATGCGGCAGTCTGGCTGGAGGAACTCGCCCGGAACGTGCCCAGCCATTAGGAGAACGCCGCCTTCTGGGCCGGTTCACCCTGGCGATCGAAGCCCCGATGAAAGACTATTCCATTCAGGACGCTGAAGGTCAGGAACAGCGCCATGGTCCGCAAGGGATAATCGACGAGGGAATGAAGCAGGATGAACAGCAGGGACAAAAAGGCCGCCTGCTGCAGAGGATTGCCGCGGATCTGAACAAATCTGAGGAATAGAAGAACAAGATAGGCAAGGATCGCAACGACGGTGAGCACGCCTCCCTCGAAGGTCAACTCCAAGTATTCGTTATGGGCATGATTGACGTAGGGCTGGAAGATCATGTCGCCTCTCTCATAGAGCTGGTAGGCGGTCTGAAAAGTGCCAAAGCCCACTCCGACGGGCCAGTTTTCCTTTATGCCCGCGACCGTCGTGCTCGCAAATTCCGTGCGCCCAAATTCGGGGTCCAAGGTTTCCACTGTCAGCTTGGACCAAACGCCGATCGCATAGAGGGAGACCAGCGTGAATGCCAGGACCACGACGACACCCCTCAGATTCGAACGCGCAGAGAGCAGGAATACGGCCGAGAGGGTGATGAGCAGTCCCAGGATGGCGCCAGCCCGGGACCCCGCGGCCAGCAGAAACAGCAAGATCGTCGCGAGAAGGAGCAGGGTCGCGCGGTAGTAGGATTTCGAGAGGCCATAGAAGATCATCAGCGGTATGGACACGTAGATCAGGGACGAGAAGTGATTCACGTTGGCGAAGAAACCCGCCTTGATCGTGAATGGCAGGAAGCCTTCCACCGATACGTCCTCGGCCAAGGAATACTGGATTGTCGCAGCCAGAAGATTACAGATCACCCCGATGAAAAAGAATGGCAGCAAACCGACCACCTGATCGGGCCGAAGTTTCAGGACTGCCCAGAACATGCCGAGGCCAGCGCCCACATAGACAGCACATTCGAGGGTGCGGTTGACGGCTGAACTGATGAAGCCGAAGCGCGGTCCATCGGGCGGGGATAAGCCGGACAAGAGGGGTGCACGCAGCGGCGCGAGCCATGCGCTCGGCCAGGGGAGAAGCTGCAGCACAAAGAGCGATGCTATGGCAAGGAACAGCCAGTGGAGTTTTCGATCGAGGGCGGGGGTCGGCGTGCCATAGAGCACCCCGGCGGACGCGACGAGAACCCAGATCTGAATCATCAGATCCGTGTAGAGACCAGACGCGGTTCCTCCGCCGACGAGCAATGCCAGCAAAAGCCCCAATCCCAGAAGATATTTGGAGCCTTCTGCACGACCAAGGCTCACTCGGCGAGCTTCTCGATCCGCAGATCGCTCATCGTCAGTTCACCGGAGAACCGATAGAGCCAACTGTCCGTCGTCAGGCCACTGCTCAGTCGGAGGATCTGGGCTGGGCAATCCGCCTGGCCGACGGCGAAACTCGACTCAAGAGGCTGTGTCGCGAAGGACCCTTCGGGAATCTCCAGCCTCCCCAGTTCCTCCCGCGAATGCGCGCATTGAAGCGACCAGAACAGATCTTTGGGGAAATGCAGGGCTCGTCCAGAGACATTCACCCGAAGACGATAGCGGCCTGGTGGAACCTGCAGATATTGCTGCAACAGAACACCCTTTACCGGTTTGTCAAAGAAGCGGAGTTTTGCCCCCGTCTCTCGGCCGGGCGGCAGAAACGTCAGTTCAAAGCCGGACTGACGGGGGAAACTCCAGTCAAAGGGGCGGCGTGAGAAGATTGGCGCAAAGCTGCCGTTGAAGACATAGCCGGCAGAGGATCTCTCCTGCTCCGACAGAGTAAACAGAAAGACCCGGTAAGCCGTCTCATACCGTTTCTGCTGGACGTAACTGGCCAAGACGAGTGCCAGTTCATCGGGCGTCGGCGGGGCGGCGGAACTTCTGAGATCGAGCAAGAGACGACTTGCCTCGTCGGTGGTGGCCGGATCGCGGCCCAGGGACCGAAGGAGGGACAGCCGCCACGGCACATTGGCCACAAGTGCAGCACGGATGGAGGCGTAACCGTCGGGGTCTGCAAGAATGGCGGGAAAGGCTCCCGCCACATCGTCGAATTTTTCAGGCCAGCGCCGCAACAACACATTGATGCCGCCGACCGCGGAGGCCACGTCTGCCTCTTCTATCGACCTGACGATCTTTCGCTGAAGGGCGTGAATCTCCGCCTTCGACAGTTGAAGGGCGTGATCAAAGTATCGGTAAGCCTCTTCCGTCTGCCCGGTACGATACAAGACTTCACCGACCAGACTATACAGTCTCGCGTCACCTACGTTAAACGGCAAGGCAGAGCGCAACCGATCATCCAGTCCCCGCAGTTCCGACGGCTGTTCGGATCGGTTCAACTGCTCCGTCGCCGTTAGGACAAGGGCTTCGACGTTCAGCGGATCCAGGGTGAGAGCCAGAGACGGCTCGATCCGCTCAAGACTTCGACTGAGCCCGATCAACAACGCCATCACGATAAAGCCGAAGGCGACGAACAAGGTCAGAAAGCGCCGAATGCTTGCCGCGGACCCTCCGATCTGAGCCATGCTCCCCCCGATCGTCCAATTGTGCCCTCTCGGCCCCATAGGCGTAATATTGGTAATTCAGATGTTTGTAGTCATAGTCGAACTTGCTGATCGAAAATTTGGACATGGCCGCGCCGGCCACACTCGCACCAGCGGCGCGCAAGCGCTTCAGCGCGGCCTTGGCGGATTTCCGGGTTACCTGATTTGTTGAAATCACCATCAGCGTACCCTCGACCAACCGGCTCAAAATGGGTGCATCGGAGAGACCGACAACGGGCGGAGCATCAATGATGATGAGATCGAAGCTCCCGGTGAGACTGTCGAGGAGAGAAGCCATTCGGGGAGAGGAAAGAAGATCAGCCGGATTGGGAGGGATCGTTCCGGAGGTCAGCACGGTGACATTATCGAACTTGGTCGAGCGAAAGATGCCCGGAACATCTTCCCTTCGAACAGTATTGGTCAGCATGTTGCTGAGGCCGAGAATATTACTCAACCCAAACAGGCGGTGTAGACTAGGCTTTCGCATGTCGGCATCAATCACAAGAACATTCGCACCCAGGATCGCGAAATCCTGCGCGAGCTTGAATGATGTGGTCGATTTTCCTTCGGAGGGTTCTGCGCTGGTGACCAAAAGGGTGTTCGGAACACCATCGGCACCCGAGAATTGCAAAGATGTCCTCAGGGACCGGTAAGCCTCGGAAAGGGCTGATTTCTGATCCGTAACGTTGGCCCCGAGGTCCCGATCATCGCTCTTGGGAAGAATGCCGAGAACGGTCAGGCCAAGCTCTTTCTCTACCTGCTCAGGCCTGGTGAATGTATTGTCCATCATCTCCAGGACATAGATTATCAAGGCTCCCAGCGACATGAAGAGCGCCAACCCCACTGCAACGTTCTTCAACATGCTCGGAGAAAAGGGGGCGGATGGCGCTATCGCAAGATCGACAATGGCAGCATTCTGACTTTTGAGCTCAGAGCCTATTGTTGCCTCGTTCATTTTCGATATCAGATTTTCATATTGAGACCTATTTGAATCGACCTCACGCCGGAGGATCGTGTATTTTATACTTTTATCGTTAAATTCTATATTTTGCTTTTCCATATCAATGAGCTTAGCGCGGAGGTCGGATTCCTTGTTGATTGCTTCCTGATATTTCAACTTAATGGAATCAAGGATGGCCATGATCCCGTCATCGACCAACCGACGCAATTCTGCAATCTGGGCCAATAGCTGCTTCATTTCCGGGAAGTTCGGCTTCAGTAAGCCCAGCTTCTGCTGATACTGGCCGCTGAGATCAGCGATGGTCCCCCGCAGCTTCGTCAAACCTTCGCTCTCCAGCACCTGCGGCAGGCTGCCTCCCCTGCCCGCATCGATCTGCGCCACCAGACGGCCCGTGTCCAAGCGCTCCTGGATCGCGGTCGCCAATGCAGAGTTCAGGGTCTCGATGTTGGCGCCAATCAGCGAAAGCTCTTTTCCGGTTATGGTGATTCCGGCCGTGCGCGCGTATTCGACGAGCGCCTGCTCCGACTTCTGCAGCTTGTCCTTGACCTGCAGAACCTGTTCTTCAATGAACTGACGTGCCAGAGACGACGTCTCGCTCGTTCGGTCGACCCTCTGGTCGATGAAGCTCTGGGCAATCTGGTTGGCCACGTCCTTGGCAAAGAGAGGGCTCTGGTCTTGGAAGGTGATCGAGATCAAGCTCGTGCCCTGGACCAGACTTGCCGTGACTCCATGAAGAACGCGACCCACGGCCATGTTTTCACGCTGCTCCGACGACAGATCCTCAAGAGTCGGGGGCTGTCCCATCCCGAATGCTCTATAAAAGATGTTCGCGACGGAGAATTCGGCCTTGGGGAACAGAAACTGAGGTTTCTCACTCAATTGAAGCGCATAGGCGACGCGCTGGGCCAGGGCGCGGCTGGTGAGCTTCTCACGCGCCGTCAGGAACGCCCTGACGTCACTGGCTTCGCTGATCGCCTCCATATCCTGGAACACTTTTGCCGAGGGAACCAAGACCTCAAGGCGGGCGGTGGCCCGGTAGAGGGGCGTCTGCATCATGGTCACCGCCACGCCACACACCACGCCGGCCAAGCAGAGGACCAGGAGCAGCCAGCGATAACGAACGACATAGAGGAAGATTTTAAAGGGGGTGAGCCTGTCCTCCTTGTCGGTGTCTTCCCGACCATAATAAACATCGAGCTCACGCGGCCCCTCATGATGGGCCGGCAGGGCTTGCACAGGCGCCCCAATCGCTGCCCCGGGATAGCGGCCCTGCCTATCCAACATGGCCGACCCCTGCGGGTTGCGGCAGGTCCAAACAGTTCACGAGGAACCAGTTCATCGGGAGCCGGAGGTTCAAAGCGGCATCACCGCAAGACGCGTGGCGCTCGTCGCCATGCCCAAAGCCTGCATCAGATTATTCATCGCCACCTTGCTTTGGGACGTGAACACGACGATCACGTCGCCGCCATAGATGTTGGGGTTTGATCGTTCGCCGTTGCGGATCGCATCGACGTCGTAATTGGCGACCAATCTGCTGCCGCCATAGCTGCGATAGACATAGACCTTGGTGGGATCAGCGATGTTGCTCAAGCCGCCGGCCATGGCCACCGCATCGAGAAGAGAGGAATTGCTCGAGACCGGATAAATTCCCGCCTTGGTCACCTCCCCATCCATCGTCACCCGCTGACCGACGGACTCCTTCATGAAGACCGTGACGTCCGGCGACTGCAGGTAGTCTTCCTCGTAAGCCTTCTCGATCTCCTGCTCCAACTGGCGAACGCTCTTTCCTGCCGCAGCCACCGAGCCGATCAGCGGCAAAGAGACATTGCCGGTCGCATCGACCTGAACGGTGCGGTCAAGGCTGTCGACCTGAAAGACGTCTATGGCCAGAACATCATTGGCCGAGATGGGTTGCTCCGCACCATTGGTGTGATCAGGAGGAGGGAGTTCGGACACCATCCGCAGACCAGCGCCCGCCTGACCTTTGCCAATCGCGGCAGGGTGGACCGTGCCATCGGCATTGGCTCCCGCCAGAACCACCCTTTCGGGCCCCCTTGCGGAACAGCCCAAAGAGTTGACACAGAGGATCACGACGAACACAGGCATGATCCGAGAAAATGCGCCGCAGCCTATGATCATGACGCGCCCCCAGAAAAGAGGCGGTCCAGCACTCCCTGCCTTTCAGGGCCAGACTTCTGCGCCTTTTCCGGCCGGCAGATCTGCGGCATCGGCTCATCAGCCAGAATGGCTGCCGGTCGGAATATGACCATGTTGTCGGCTTCCTCTTCGCCAACGAGCGTCGCCAAACCGGCTCTCGCTCGAGACAGGCAGGGACGACGGGCCTTCGTGCCGTGAGCATCCGTCGCAACGACAGCGACCCGACCCTCGGCCAGCAGTTTCTCGGAGTTGATCCGCGCGGCCCGTCCGAACGCGCCGGTAATGGATTCGGCGGTCAATTGCAGGAGGCAGCCAAGGTCATTGAGCTGCACCACCATCTCGTAATGAGTCTCGATCCACGTCATCCGCTCCGGATGCGTCAGAACAGGCACAAATCCCTGCCGCATCAGACGCGCAACAAGATCTCCGATCCGAGGCGGCAAAACGTGGTGCGGCGGCTCGAACAGGAAGTATCTCGTCCCGTTGAGGGTGGGAACGTCCCCAAAGGCAAGCCTCTCCGGAAGGTTGGGCGCGATATGAACATCCGCCCCCACGTAAAGCTCCAGCGGAATATCCCGATTCAAAAGCTCATATCGCAGGTGCTCAGTCGCTTGCTCGATGGTGGACGTCGTGTTCTCAAACACCCCCGGCATGATGTGCGGCGTGCACACCATGTGCGTAATACCGTCATCTACAGCCATCCGGGCCATCTCAATCGATGTGGCCAGTGTCGGAGAGCCATCATCTATTCCGGGCAGAATGTGAGAATGCAGGTCGATCATCACCGGAACTCAGTCGTCAATGAAAACAGCGGGACAGATGGCAGGAACGGCCCCTGCCGGGGCAGCCCGGTCGGGCGAGCGCCGTGATCCAAGCCTCGTCGCGGCCGCGGCCATTACTTGCTTACGGAATCGCGTTCATCATGAGAGCGTACGCGGACGAGTCCCCAGGTGACCCCTCCGCCGACGAGCAGGGCCGCCGCCGCGTACCCGTTAGGTCGCGGCCGTTGTCTTGGATCCGCCGAGGCCGCTTCAATGGAAACGCAAATGCCCCCAGGGGATTGCTCCACCCTCAGCGTCGAGTCCGACGGTAGTTCCAGGAAGCAGCCCCGGCCAAGATGCGCGGTGGCAGAGGACCGCTGACCGACAATTATGCGGTTACCGATCGAAATGGGCGTCAGGGCCTCCACGGGCAGATATCCCATTGCCTCCGAACGCATCACATCTCCCTTCACAGAATTGATCCGGCCAACCGCGGCGCCCCGGGGCTGCTGAGAGAGTATGCAAATGCATGGATCCACGGGCTCCGCCCTAAGAAGTTGTGCTGACGAAACAATAACCGCCCCTGTTACGGCACATTTCAACACGATTTTTCTCATTAGACGATTTTCTACCAACATTCACCAACCTGTACATTTAGAGTTATTTGTTCTTATTAGCCCAAGATAAATCTATTTGCTATTATTTTGATCCAAACCCCGTTATTATTGTTTGTATAGTCTTCAAGACAATGACCACGTCCAACCATGGCGAGAAATTCTTGATGTAGTAAAAGTCGTAGTGAAGTTTTCCGAGAACATCATCGACGGCCGCGACATGGCCTTGGTTCACCTGCGCCCAGCCAGTGATCCCGGGGCGGACGATATGTCGGTATGGATAGAAGGGAAGTTCCTCCTCATACCAGCGAGACAACACCACTGCCTCAGGGCGAGGCCCAATCCAACTCATCTCGCCGCGAAGAATGTTCAGCAGCTGAGGCAGTTCATCGATACGGGATCTTCGTAAGTAGCGGCCCAATCGGGTGATCCGTGCGTCCCCGACCTTGGTGATGGCCCGCTCTCTGTCGTGGCCCTCCTCATCACTGACCTTCATGGAGCGGAACTTGAAGACGGTGATCGGCTGGCCACGATAGCCAATCCGCTCCTGCCGGAAGAAGACCGGGCCCGGCGAGTCCAGCCTGATCAGGACTGAAACGGCTGCCAGGAACGGCAGAAGACCCAAAAGCGCGATCGCTGCGGTCAACCAATCAATGGCCTGCTTGATCTTGATGTAGGCATGATTGGGGCTCAAGGAGCCGAGGGTATTCTCAGACAAATGCTCAATTTCGACGCGCCCCGTGAGCGATTCACGTACCTGTTTGACGTGAAAGACAGGGATGCCTGAAAGGGCACTCTGGGTGATATACCGGACCCACTCCTGGGACAGGTTCGCGCGCAGATCCGCCACGACCCCGCTTATGTCGTGGACCTTCAGCTTTGCCGAAGTGACACGAAGCCAGTTCACGCCCGGGATCGTTTCCAGCTTCTCGACGTCGCCACCAGGGACAACCGCCAGCCGGTAGGGTTCGATGCCTCGCACGGCCACCCCATGGCCAAAATACCAAAGGGTGCAGAGCAGAAAACTCGCCGCCGCCTGAAACCGACTATAGTCGAGCCGGAAGAAAAAGATCGAGAGGAAGACAGCGCCGTAGGTAATGGCAAAGGTCGGGATGATATAGCCTGCCGCCGCGACGCCAGGAAAATTGCCGATCCGGCGATAAGCAAAGAAGCCTGCGACATGAGCAAGGAAGGTGCCCAGTATCGTCGTTTGGAGATTTGCCTGGAGAATAACGGTACTATCGAGCGACATTCTGACAAGAGCAGGCGCCACGATAGCGAAGCAAAAACCCCCAATGAGCTGAAATCGAATACGCGAGATGAACTTTCTGCGAATTCCAAGATTTTCGGCGGCAATACTCAATGCACTTCAGGACGATATAATCGCTGCTCTTTAGAAATGAAACGCTTAGTTCGCAGAGATAAAGCTACCGCACTCTCGGGTGACTCACCCGTGAGATGATAAAAAAACCGACTTCATGGCGGACTTAGTCAGGCTATTGTGACTAGATCTTTTGATTCAAGCGTCACCAAGACTTCGCCGTTCATTATGCTGAGCAACACCTGAGCCCGCCCTCCCGGGCTGAGACGTTCAAGCTTTCCCACAAGTTGCGCGAAGGGTCCGGACGCAATTCGCACCGCACCGCCCTCCTGCAAGGTCGAACTAAAATCCAATAATCCCCGGTCATCAGCGAACTCGATGAAGCTTTCCACCAAGCCGACGGGACAAGCCACCGGCAAGCCGCCCTGCATAATCAGCGAGCGGACTCCATAGGTGCCATTTATCGAGCGCCAGGTGTCGCGGGACAGATCAAGCGGCACGAACATGTATCCTGGAAAGAATGGTGCGAATCGCGTCAGAAGCCGCCTCGCGTGGCGAACGGTCTTCATCTGCCGCGGAAGAAAGGGCTGATAGCCCTGCATGCGCAGGTGATACGCGGCCTTCTCCTCCCGAGCCAAGTGGACGCCCACTGCGTACCACCGGCGCCGACATCGGCCGCCGCTCGATTCCCCCTGACTTCTCTCCCGAATGCTCTCTTCCGCTAAAGACATTCCCATCCATCTCCACGACCGGCGGCCGCTGAACTGGGCGCGACCCGGGCCGTTACGGCTCCACCGCTCGTCGACTTCACTCCAGAAGAAGACAAATCGGCCGCCTGAAACTTCATTCCCGGCCTCTGCGACCGTTTTCCTGACACCCAACGGGGAGAGTCGTATTCCATGTAAATAATCTTAAGAGAGAAGGTCAACAAGGAAAATATCACGACCGTAAACAATGTTTGTACTTACATTACAGTCGTTCATGTAGTTATGTTCATAAAAGCTATACATTTATATTACAAGAAATTGCCGATAACGACAACATCCGACTTTGTCAATTTTGCAATGAAGGCGTTATCCTCCAGGGAACAGCGCGCGACGGAGGATTACATTGCCGTCACCATAAAGCGGCAGAGATCCGAACCGGGACTGCTTCTGCAACGGACCCCAAAAAAGAGGCGATCGCGACTATGTCGAGGAGATTGTGACTGCGCCTTTCGAGGGCATCACAGGAAGCCGATCCAGCGGCCGGCCAACAAGACCAAGAGCCAAGCCACGCCCGAAAGAACCGCCAATACGCGAACGCGCAGCTCAATTTCACCGCCCGCCAGGGCGCGCCGGTACTGGTGGCCATAGTGCTGAAGGGCAACAATGACCAGCGCAGCCGCGATGATCACAACCTTGACCAGGAACGCCGGATTCGAGAGATATTCAGCCGGCTTTACAGAAAAAAGCCACAGGCCGGTGAGCACTGCCAAGCACAACCCAAAAGCAGCCATGCGCGATAGAAAGGGGGCTAACACCTGCACCGGAACGGACCGAAAAAATCCCGCAAGCCTGAGGTCCAGCGGGAGAATCGCTCCGATCAGAAGAGCGATCCCGAGAATATGCGTTGCATTGACGAACAGATATGCAGTGCCGGACCGCCGAAGCAGGAGGGCCCCCGGCCAATTGCCGATCCATTCGACGACGGACATCCGACTATCCGGGTCAGTTCGATTTAATACGCTCCGGATACAAGTCGTAATTCTTGCCGGCGATGGTTATCCGAACGGCCTTCATGTGCATCTTGCTCTTGTCCTGATTCTTGTTGCCAAGAACCGTGATCGCGTCACCCGGCTTTGCGGTATCGGCCGTGAACTTCGAGCGCTCCGTCTGCCGCGGATTGCCGAGGTCGACCTGCCAGACGACTCCGTCGGCCGCCGTCACCCTCAAACTGGGATGGGGCGGCGCCATGGAGATTTCCTTAATCGTGCCCTCCAATACGGTCTGTTGTTCCTCCGCCCACGACCATCCGTGATGAGCGAGCGCCGGCGCTGCCACGCTCGTCATCATGGCGATTGCAAGCCCTTGGATCAGATGCCGCCTGGTTGCAAGACCGTCACTCGTTGGGATCCGCATCACCTCGTCCTCCACGCAATTTCGCCGCTTGACTCTTCAAGAGGTGAACAAGGAAAGCAGAAAAAAGCTTCATCCTGGAATGGCGGGGGCGATCAACTTTACTTCAGCCGGGCAATCATCCAGCGGTCGATCGGTACCTCGGATAGAGGCGAAAAAGCCTCAAGCAGTCATTAATACTAGCAAGCTCCGGACGCTTTTTCCCGCTTGTGGAGGTTCGATAAATACTCAATATGCGGTTGCAACTAGCTAAGGGCGGGGGAGGTGCTCAGTGAAAATCATTAAAACTGCTGCAATTATTTCGTTATTTCTTCTGTCTCTCAGCCCGGCGCAGGCGGCAAATCCCAGTCCTCCGACAGAGGGCCTTCCCCCTTACCTGCAGAGCCTTGCTGGGACGCCAACTCCACCCAAAGGGGCCGTGGCGAATGCCGACGTGCTGGCTCTGAACACCGCCATGTTCGAACTGTACGGAAATGCCGCTCAGATCTTTACCCGAAACATCCTCGCCAAACACCCCGTGATCCTCGCCATGTTCTCCGGCGCCGGCGGCCGCCTGACCCTCTACCGGCCGGGCATGGAGCCCATCGAGGCGCCGTCGGTGCCGATCGTCTACCAGCTTCTGAAGTCGGTGGGCCACAGCACCATGGCGCTGGCAGAGATCGTGGGCCCATATGTCAACAATCCCAATGATCCGTCGTGGATCGCGCCGATGATGGCCTTTCGCACGCGCATGCAGTCGGCGCTCGACAGCTTAGGCGAAACGGACATGCCGGACGCGTGGCGGGAGAACAATCGAATCATCCTGCAGGGCAATATCGACTTCATGGACGAATGCCTGAAGGCCGGTTCCATCTCCTTTGCCAACCTCGACAGCTTTGCAAAGAAGATCGCGCCGCATCTGGCTCAGGACGTGGAATGGGCCGCCCATACGCAAGTCGCGCATTGGATGGACGTCATGGCGAACTGGAAGCAGATGCTGGGCGCGGACTGGGACAAGACCTATGCCGCCAGCAACACCATCTATGTGGCGCGGCAGAACAACGTGCTGTTCAGCGTGCTAGCACAGTTCTTCGGACCGGAAGCCATCAATGACCGGTTGATGCTCATCGAGACGATCTCCTTCACGACCACGAAGGAAGACATGCTGGAATCCCTCACCCGCATCATCGCCGACCGATCCGTGGGAGAGCTGTTCTTCGGCAATTATCATCTCATGGACTACGAGCTGATGGGCGGCGATGCGCGGGACGCCATTGAAGCGGAAACCAAGAAGCGCGGGATGGCAACCTTCCTGCCCCCGCTCGTGCCTTTCGGCTCGCACCAATGGCCCGCCCTGATCACCCCGGGCGATGGTCCCGGAACAATCAAGCAGCTGCAATAGCAAGCGGGTTCCGACATGAACCTCAACGGCATCAAGGCGGTGAAGCGGCCGACGAACGCCCGTGATCTGGAGGATTGGCCGAAAGGACACGCCTGGCTCGCAGGCGGCACCTGGCTGTTCTCCGAGCCGCAGCGCGACATCGAAACGTTGGTCGACCTGGAGCGCCTGGCCTGGGCTGCCCTGGAGCTGCAAGACGACGGGCTCAAGATTGCTGCCACCTGCAAAATCGCAGAACTCCATGCGGCACGGCTGCCGGATCACTGGATCGCCGCGCCGCTGCTGCGCGAATGCTGCGACTGTCTCCTGGCCTCATTCAAAATCTGGAACGCAGCGACCGTCGGCGGCAATCTCTGCATGTCGCTGCCGGCCGGCGCGATGATCTCGCTCGTCACAGGGCTGGAGGGCATGTTGGAGCTGTGGCCGCTGGGAGGACCGCCTCGGCAGGTTCCGGCGCTGGACTTCGTGACCGGAAATCATCGCAACATCCTGGCGCCAGGCGAGTTGCTGCGCTCGATCCACCTGCCCGCTGCTGCCCTTTCCAAACGGCATGCCGTTCGTCACAGTTCGCTCACCAAGCTCGGCCGGTCAGCAGCGCTGATCATCGGGACCAGCTCGGTCGACCGGCACGACCTGGTGCTGACCATCACGGCGGCGACGCCTCGGCCGGTGCAGCTCATCTTCGATGCAATCCCGGAAGCGGAAGACCTGCGCGAACGTATCGAGGCTGCCGTTCCCGCCGATGGGTGGTTCGATGACGTGCATGGGAAGGCGGCCTATAAGCGTCATCTCACGCATCACTTTGCAGAACAAATCCGGGAAGAGCTTTCGGCCGCGAGGACGGACGCATGAACTGCACCATCAATGGCAGGCTGTTTTCGGTCGAGCCGGCTCCCGGCCAATGCCTCCGGACCTTCCTCCGCGAGCTCGGCCATTTCGGGGTCAAAAAGGGCTGCGATGCCGGCGATTGCGGGGCCTGCACGGTCTGGATGGACGGCAAGCCGATCCATTCCTGCCTGATGCCCGCCTTCCGCGCGGAGGGCCGCACGGTGACGACCATCGAGGGCCTCAGCACGGATGGGATGCTGCATCCTATGCAGCAGGCGTTCCTGGATGCGCAAGCGTTTCAGTGCGGTTTCTGTGCTGCCGGAATGATCATGACCTCCGCAGCGCTGGACGCGGATCAACGTCAGGACCTGCCACATGCGTTGAAAGGCAATCTCTGCCGCTGCACCGGCTATCGCAGCATCCTGGATGCCCTGGACGGCAAGACATCCGCCGAGGCGGATATTGCCGGCCAGGCCTGCGGCGCCAGTCTCGGCAATCCCTTCGGCGCCGGGATCGTGACCGGTCATGCCCGCTACACCATGGATGTGGAGATGGCAGGACTGCTCCATCTCAAGGTGCTGCGGTCACCGCATGCCCATGCCCGCATCCGGCACATCGATCGGACCAAGGCACTCGCGCTGCCAGGCGTCATCACCATTCTCACCTGGGAGGACGCCGCTCGCCGACTCTACAGCACAGCGACGCATGAAGACCATCTCGTGGACCCGGACGATACGTGTCTGCTCGACGATACGATGCGGTTCGTCGGACAGCGGGTCGCGGCGGTGGTCGCGGAGACGGAAGCCATTGCCGACCTTGCCTGCCATCTGCTTGAGGTGGATTACGAGATCCTGCCCGCCGTCTTCGATCCGTTGATCGCCATGGAGCCGGGGGCCCCGCTTCTGCATCACAAGGGAACGACGGCACGCGGCAATATCTTCGCCGACATCCAGGGCGAAGTGGGGAACGTGAAGAACGGCTTCGAGGCGGCCGACGCGGTGCATGAGCGCACATACTCCACGACCCGCGTGCAGCATGTGCATCTGGAAACGCACGGGTCCATCGCCTGGACCGGCGAAGACGGGCGGATCCATGTCCGCACCAGCACACAGGCGCCGTTCATCACCCATCAGAAGCTGTGCTACATTTTCGGGCTGCGGCCCACGCAGCTGCATGTGTTCACAGAACGGGTCGGCGGCGGGTTCGGCGGCAAACAGGAGATGCTGTCGGAGGATCTCTGCGTCCTGGCGACCATGAAAACAGGGCGCCCCGTGAAATGGGAGTTTACGCGCGAGGAGCAGTTTACCAGCGCCTCCACGCGCCATCAAATGACGACAAGGATCAAGATCGGGGCACTTCGCGATGGAACGCTGACGGCCATAGAAGCGCATGTCGTCTCGAATACCGGCGCCTATGGAGGACATGGCAGCGAAACTCTGGCCGCCGCCCTGGGCAGCCCGCTGACAGCCTATCGCTGCGACAACAAGAAGGCGTCGGGCTATGCCGTCTACACCAATGTCGTTCCCGGCGGCGGGTTCAGAGGCTATGGCGCTTCGCAGACGACCTATGCGGTCGAGTGCGCCATGGACGAGCTGGCGGAGCTCCTGGGGATCGATCCCTTCGAGATCCGGCGGAAGAACATGGTGCGGCCAGGAGACCCCATCGAGTCGATCTGGAAGGAGCCTTCGGACGTCGAGTTCGGAAGCTACGGCCTGGAGCAGTGTCTCGACTCCCTCGAGGCTGCGCTCGCCACTCCAGGAGGGCTAGACAAGCCGGACGGCGCGGACTGGGCGGAGGGGACCGGCATTGCCATCGCAATGCTGGATTGCGGGCCGCCGACGGAGCACCGATCGGGATCGGTGATCGAGCTGCTGGCTGACGGCTCCTATCACCTGGCGGTCGGGTCCAGCGAGATGGGCAACGGTTCCGTAACCTCGCACCGGCAGATCGCGGCCTCGGTCCTCAACACCCGTGCGGATGCGATCGCGATCATCAATGCCGATACGGACCTGACACCGTACGACACCGGCACGTTCGCCTCGACCGGCACGGTGGTGGCGGGAAAAGGGGTGGCGCTGGCGGCCGAGGCCCTGAAGGAGAACATCCTCACCTTCGCGTCGCAGCTCAAGGGCCTGGACGTTTCGAACTGCCGCATGGATGACGATGGCGTCATCATCGGCAACGAGCGGATCGCCCTGACGGAGTTGCATCAGGCCGGCCGCGTGCGAGGGCACCGGTTCGAGGCCAAGCGCAAGGCGTACCTGGCCCCGAGGACCACCGCCTTCAACGTGCAGGGCATCAGACTCGCCGTGAACCTCATCACAGGGGAGATCCGGATCCTGCGCAGCATTCACGGGGCCGATATCGGCCGGCCCATCAACCCGGCGCAATGCCTCGGGCAGATCGACGGTGCCATCGCCATGGGCATCGGATGGGCCCTCACCGAATCGATGATTCACGACGAACACGGCCAGGTGGTCAATCCATCGCTGCGGAACTACCGCATCCCGGCACTCGCCGACGTGCCACGGTCAGAGGTGTTCTTCGCCGATACCTACGACACGATCGGGCCGCTCGGCGCGAAGTCGCAAGGGGAATGCTCGATCAATCCGGTCGCACCCGCCATTGCGAACGCGCTGAAAAATGCCACCGGGGTTCGCTTTCCACATCTTCCTTTCACTCCAGACCGGATCTTCGATCAGTTGCAACCCGTTGCCGTCCATGGCTGAGCCTTTAGCGGGCATTGTCGCCATCGTCACGCAGACGCGGGCTCTGCCCGGCTGCGAGCAGCAGTTCGCGCTGTGGCAGGAGGAGATGGGCCGCGCCATCGCTCAAGAACCGGGATTCATCGATCAAAAGGTCATGCCGCCGAGCCCGCCGGCCCAAGTCGACTGGGTGATCCTGCAACGCTTCGAAAGCTCGGAGACCGCCGTCGCGTGGCTGCACTCCGACAATCGTTTGGCGATGCTGTCCCGTGGCCAGAGCCTCAGGGCGGGAGGGGACGATGTTCACCTGGTCAGCGACAGCTCGGCCGGCGTGCTTCCCTCGCCCGCGTCGGCGGTCATTTCCACCCGGGTCAAGCCCGGCCACGAGACCGACTATCAGAAATGGGAGCAGCGGATCGCCGCCGCCCAGTCGCGGGCACCGGGCTTTCAAGGCTATCGCATCGAGCCGCCCGTCCCAGGCGTGCAGGAGGATTGGCTGGCGATCGTGCGTTTCGATTCGGAAGACCGGCTGCAGAACTGGCTCAATTCGGAGGAACGCAAGGCGCTGCTGAAGGAGACACCATCCTTCATCGAGACATTTCACGCCCGTGTCGTCCGCACGGGATTCGACCAGTGGTTTCCGGAACCACAAGGCAGCGCGGCACCACCCGCATGGAAGCAGAACATGATCGTGGTGCTGATGCTCTATCCGGTCGTCTTCCTCTTCGGGCACCTGGTGCAGGCGCCCCTGCTGATCGAGCGGGCCGGAATTCCCTTCTGGCTGGCGCTGTTCATCGGCAACGTGGTGAGCGTCATATTGCTGAATTTTCTCGTCCCCTGGACCAGCAACCGGTTCCGGTGGTGGCTGCAGCCGGGAGCGAATGGCGGATTGCGGATCGCTGCGGCCGGGGCCGCGATAATCATGGGATTTTATGCAGTCTTGCTGCTGATCTTCTCACAGATCTGACACGGGTGTCCGGACCCGCCAGATCACCGTCCTCGCGATGTGACGAAAATCCATATTCTGTTTTCGTTCCCCGTCGGCTAAACAACTCTGAGATGACAGCCGAGGACATATCCGAAACAGAAGAGGTTCAGCGCGACCTGGCGCTGATCGCCGGCATCGAGGCCGTGCCCAAGATCCTGGATGTGGTCTGCGGCATCACCGGGATGGGTTTCGCCGCCGTCGCTCGGGTCACCGGCACCCGCTGGCTGGCCTGTGCGGTCCGCGACGACATCGGATTCGGACTGGGAGCTGGCGAACAGCTGCCGCTGAAGACCACTCTTTGTGATGAGATCCGTATCAGCAGGTCGCCTGTGGTCGTCGACAATTTCGCCGAGGACGAGCATTATCGCGACCACCATACGCCCGCAACCTACGGGCTTCAGAGCTATATATCGTTCCCCATCATCCGCGCGAATGGAGAGGTTTTCGGCACGCTGTGCGCCGTGGATCCGGGGCCAGCCAGCATTTCCAAGCCCGAGATCAAGGAGACGTTCCGGCTCTTCGCGGAGCTCATCGCGTTCCACCTGGATGCGGCGGACCGCATCGCCGTCTCTGAGGCCGCGCTGATCGATGCCAAGGAGGCTGCGGTTCTGCGGGAGCAGTTCGTCGCCGTATTGGGGCACGACCTGCGCAACTCCGTCGCTGCCATCCAAGGCGGCGCAAGGCTGCTGGAGAAACGGGAGCTCGACGAGAAGGGCCGGTACATCGTTCAGCAAGTGGGGGACAGTGCGCGGCGGATGGAACGCCTGATCTCGGATGTCCTGGATTTCGCGCGAGGACGACTGGGCGGAGGAATCGCGCTCAACTTCAAGCCAAAGACAGATGTCAGAGCGCTCATCGAGAGGGTCGTCAACGAGGTGCGAATGGCCTGGCCGGATCGTCACATCGCCATCGGCGGCGACGCGGCGCTCTCGATGACCTGCGATCCGGAGCGCATCAGCCAATTGCTGTCGAACCTGCTGGCCAATGCGATCTCGCACGGCTCGCCCGACGGCACCGTCGAGGTCGAGGCGCGATTCGAAGGGGACAGCTTCGCTCTCTCCGTGGCCAATTCCGGAAAGCCCATCGCCGCGGACGCGCTTCCCCAGCTATTCCAGCCGTTCAAGCGGCGCTCAGAAGGAGTGCCACAGGCTGGGCTCGGACTTGGCCTCTATATCGCCTCGTCGATCGCAAAGGGGCATGGAGGCCGACTGGACGTCGCCTCCACACCGGCAAGAACGAGTTTCCGCCTCGTGATCCCGCGAGACCAAGCGCAAGGGTGACCTTGCCTAAAACTCGCCCAGGAAGTCCATCTTGCCGACTTCGACACCCTTATGGCGAAGGATGCCGTAGGCGGTCGTCGCATGAAAGAAGACATTGGGCAGGGCGAAGTTCAGAAGGTAGGCGGAGCCGGACATCGTATGCGGCTGCTTGCGAATATTGATGGTCACCGGCCGTTCGCCTGCACCATCGAAGCTTGCCGGCGAGAATGTCTCGAGATAGGCGACGGTCTTGGCAATGCGCTCCTGAAGATCCCGGATGGTGACCTCGTCGTCCGGAAAACCAGGGATCTCGGTGCCGGTCAGACGGGCGGCGCAGCCCTTGGCAGAGTCGCTGACACGTTGAACCTGACCGGAGAGAGGATACATGTCCGGCGCCAAGCGCGCGTTCACAAGATCAGCCTCAGCCATGCCAGTGGCAGCGGCGTGAGCCACTCCCTTGTCAAGAATTCCCGAAAGGTTCTTCAGAACCCGGACAAGGACCGGAACGGAGGCGTCATAGAGGGAGATGGACAAGGCAATTCCCATTCAGAGTTGGAGGACCGGACATTCCCTCCGGTCGGCAGGTCCTAGACATCTACCTCTTTGACGCGTCTCCCATCCAATGAATTCGCAACGGACCGCGTCAGGCCGCAAGAGCCAGACGCTGGGTCTGCTGCAAGGCTCCGGCCACAGCCTGCGCCTCGGCTTCGGGACCCATGCCGACACCCTCGATCCTGACGACTTCAATGTCGGTCATGCCAAGGAACGACAAAACCGTCTTCAGGTAAGGGACGGCGTGATCAAAAGCGACCGCAGCACCGTCAGAGTACACTCCGCCAGAGGCCAGAACGAGGTAGACCTTCTTGCCTTTGACGAGGCCGACAGGCCCATCCGCCGTATAGTTGAAGGTCAGCCCCTTGCGGGCGATGTGGTCGATCCAAGCCTTCAGGGTGGAGGATATGCCGAAGTTGATGAAGCCGGTGGAGATGATCACCGTGTCAGCAGCAAGCAGCTCTTCAACCGCCGCATCGGATACAGTCACGGCGTGTTGTTGCGACGGCGTGCGGGTGTCCGCAGGCGTGTATATGCCGGTGGCGTAGTCGGCCACGATGTGCGGCAGCGGGTTCTGCGCCAGGTCACGCGTCACGATGTGAGCGCCAGGGTCGGACTGCGCAAGCTTTTCAGCCAAATCGCGTGCGACCTTCGTGGAATGGGACGCCTCGCCTCGCGGACTCGATGTGACCAACAAAATTGACGACATGGCACTGCTCCTTGGTGGAAGCGGCATCCCGCGGATGCCAAATGAGACAGCTGCAATATCGGCGTCGACATCCATTGAAAAAACCGGTGAAATATCGATCGAAAGCATCCATGGAATAGATAAGACGTGCAACCCCAACCCACACTCGATCAGCTTCAAGTCTTCACCGCGGTCGCTCGCAGCGGGAGCTTTTCCGGTGCCGCACGGCTGCTGCATCGCTCGCAGTCGGTCGTCAGCTACACCATCGCCAATCTGGAGGCACAGCTCGAATTGCAGTTGTTCGAGCGTGTCGGCACGCGTGAACCTCGCCTGACCGAGGCGGGAAAAGCCATGCTGGAGGAGGCGCAGCGCATGATCTCGGCGCTGCAAAGCCTGCGATCCCGTGCGTCAGGACTCAAGGAGGGGCTGGAGGCGGAAGTGTCCATCGCCGTCGACGTGATGCTGCCCTCGCCGGTCCTTACATGCGCGCTGAAGGCCTTTCAGGAGCAGTTTCCAACTGTCGGCCTCAAGCTCTTCGTTGGGGCTCTCGGGATGATCTGGGAGCTGGCGATGAAGCAGCAGGTCAGCATATCCATTGGCGGAGAGCCGGGTCGAGATTGCGGCCATCTGGTCTCGAGGCGTCTCGGGCATTCGACCATGATTCCGGTTGCAGCTCCGCATCATCCCTTGGCACTCCAGCCGGGCCCCCTGCCGCTCGCGGCGATCCGAGACCATGTGCAAATCGTGATCACGGATCTCACGGAGGTGACGAAGGGACGGGAGTTCAACGTCTTCTCCTATTCGACGTGGCGGCTCACAGATCTCGGCACGAAGCACGACCTGCTTCTCGCCGGGCTCGGCTGGGGCGGCCTACCGAAATGGATGGTCGCCGAAGACATCGCTGCGGGGCGCCTGGTCCAGCTTCGCATCGAGGCCTATCCGGAGACTTCCTACCCGCTGCTGGCCTTCCATTCAGCCGACTCCCTTCCGGGACCTGCGGCCACATGGCTCATCAACAGGTTCGAACAGTCGCTGCAAGCGTTGGAGTTAGGCTCGCTTCGGTGATCACCGAGGAGAGGCTTGGCGATTTTCCATCACCCTGGCAATGACCTCATCGAGGGCATCGATACCGAAGGGCTTGGCCAAGCGCATCAGGCTGTCCGGAGTGTCTTCGGCGACCTCGCCGTAGCCGGTTGCCAAGATGATCGGCAGTCCCGGCTTTTCCGCGAAGACGATATTGGCGAGATCCACGCCACTCATTCGAGGCATGACTTGGTCGGTGATCAGCAAATCAACTGGAGAGCTGCGCATCGTCTCCAGTGCCTCCTTGCCCGAATGCGCTTGAAGAACGCGATGGCCAAGCTCATCCAACATCGCAACCGTGTTCGTGAGCACGAGAGGATCATCATCGACCACCAGCACCGTCAGATTCGGCGGCTGGCGGGGAGCGAGATGCTTGGCGGGACTTGGTGCAGGCGATTCCACCGATCCGCAACTGACCGGAAGCCAAAGCTCGGCAACGGTCCCTTTCTTCGGCTGGCTGGTCATAAGGAGCCGCCCTCCGGACTGCCTGGCCATGCCATGAACCATGGAAAGACCGAGCCCGGTCCCCTTCCCCACGCCTTTGGTGGTGAAAAAGGGCTCCATCGCACGAGACAAGGTCTCGGCATCCATCCCTTCTCCCGTATCGGCGACGGAAAGGCATAGGTAACTGCCCGGCCGGAGTTCCCCCAGATTGTCCGCTCCGATCTCCCTCCGATCAGCAGAAATCGTGACCTTGCCTCCCTCGGGCATCGCATCCCGCGCATTGACGGCAAGATTGAGCAGGGCAAGCTCCAATTGATTGGCATCCGCATTCACGGCGGGCAGCCGGTCCGGAAAATCGAGCTCGATCTCCACCGTGGGGCCGATCGAGTGCTTCAGGAGATCCGCCATGCCCCGGACCAGGGCATGGATGTCAACATGCTCCAAATTAAGATCCTGCCGGCGGGCGAAGGCCAGCATCCGCTGCGTCAGGGCTGCGCCACGCTGAGCAGCCTGAACGGCATTGTCGAGGAGGGACAGGACTCGCGCGCCCTCCGGCACACGCTTCCGGGCAAGGTCGAGACTCCCAAGGATAACCATGAGCAGGTTGTTGAAATCATGGGCTATGCCGCCGGTCAGCTGCCCGATCGCATCCATCTTCTGGGATTGGAGGAGTGCCTCGCGCGCCCTTTCGAGCTCGTCCTGGGCCTCCTTGCGTTCGGTGATATCCCGCGTGACCTTGGAGAAGCCGATGAGGTCACCCGCCTCACTGCGAATCGGATCGATGACTACGCTCGCCCAGAAGCGGCTGCCATCCTTGCGAACGCACCATCCCTCCTTGCCGAAGCGGCCTTCGGTGGCGGCCATCTCGAGAGCACGTTGAGGTAATCCTGCCCGCTTGTCTTCCTCGGTGTAGAAGCGGGAAAAATGCTCTCCGACAATCTCGTTCGGGCGGTATCCCTTGATCCGTTCGGCGCCGGCATTCCAATTGGTGACGTAACCATCGGGATCGAGCATGAAGATCGCATAGTCGGTCACGCTCTGCACGAGGAGCCGAAACTGATCCTCGCTTTCGCGAAGGGCATCCGCAGCCAGGCGACGATCAGTCAGATCCCGGGTGATCTTCGCGAAACCCAATAAACTGCCGTCAGGAGAGCGTATGGGGTCGATGACCACGTGAGCCCAGAACCTGCTGCCGTCCTTGCGAATGCGCCAGCCCTCGTTCTCGAACCGGCCTTCCGTGGCGGCCGCATGAAGCGCCCTGGCGGGCTGTCCCCTCTTCCGATCCTCCTCGCCATAGAATCGCGAGAAGTGATGACCGATGATCTCAGCTTCCGTATATCCCTTGAACCGCTGAGCGCCGGCGTTCCAGCTCGTCACATATCCGTCGGGATCGAGCATATAGATGGCGTAGTCGAAGACCGCGTCGATGAGCAGGCGATATCTGCTCTCGTCGGCCGGCATCACCCTAATCTGGTCCCCGTCTCCCAATTCGTCTCGCCCCTCGACCAGGAGAACATTCACTGCGGCAGTGCTAAAGCACGGCGCCTCCATTGGTTGCAAAAAACCATAGAACGTGCAGTCGAACATTACCATCCACCAGCTTATCGCCCCTCAACTCCAGCCAGCCTCAGGAGCACGGCCGTCCTTTCAACAATCGGAAAAGATAGGCAGCGCGTGCATGGACCCGGCCCGGTCGCGCATGTAGGTTGTGGCGCTTTTCGTCTTCTCCAGGCAGGATCCAGCCATGTCACGCCAAATGCATTTCGTCGCGTTCCTCATCGTCGGCCCCACCTCGCATCACCACGGCATGTGGCGGCATCCCGAATCGGAGAACCGATTCCTGGATCCTGGTTTTTGGGAAACGCTGGCACAGACCCTGGAGGCGGGGCGGTTCGATGCCTTGTTCTTTGCGGACGTGCTGACCTTCTACAACGACACAATCATGCGGAAGGGCGGCCAGATGTCGTTGCTGGATCCGGTTCCCCTCGTCGCGATGATGGCTCGGGCGACGCAGCGAATCGGGCTTGGTCTGACCATGTCGACCAGCTTCCTGCCTGCCTATTCGGTGGCTCGGACGCTTGCATCCCTCGACTTCCTCAGCGGTGGGCGCGTCGCATGGAACGTGGTGACCTCGACGGCCGATCGCGAAGCCCAGATCCATGGGGCCGGCGAGTTGCTGCCCCGCAACGAACGCTATGAACGCGCCGACGAGATGCTGAAGATCTGCCAGGACCTGTGGACCGGATGGTCCGAGGGCGCCATCGTGATGGACAAGGACAGCGGCCGGTTCATCGACGAAGCACAGATGCGCCGCACCGATTTCCAAGGACGGTATCTGAGCGCCAACGGGGTGTTCCCGGTGCCGCCGAGCGCTCAAGGCCATCCGGTGATCATGCAGGCCGGCTCATCCCCCCGCGGCCGCGAATTTGCGGCGGAGTGGGCGGAGATGATCTTCACGCTGCAGCATTCGCTGCGCGACATGCAGGCCTTCTACACCGACATCAAGGAGCGCGTCGCCAAGGCGGGACGCAACCCGGACCATTGCAAGATCCTGACCTCCGTCGACCCCATCATCGGAGAGACAGAGGCGATTGCGCGGGAGAAGCAGGCCTATATCAACGACCGCGTCGATCCCGAACTCGCGGTCGCACTGGTCTCCTCTCATGTGGGAATCGACCTTTCCCACTATCCCCTGGACAAGCCGATCAGCGACATCAATGCGGAAGCCGGTTCGCGGGGGTCCATGGACGTCATTCTGCAGGCCGGCGGCCTCACTCTCGGAGAAGCCGCCAAGCGCTTTGCGACAAGCGAGTTGTGCCCGCAGGTCGTGGGGACCGCCGAACAAGTGGCGGACCAGCTTCAGGTGTTCTTCGAGGAGAAGGGCTGCGACGGCTTCATCATGACGCCGACGGAGATGCCGGGGTCCTTCGAGAGCTTCACGCGCTCGGTGGTCCCCATCCTGCAAAAGAGAGGGCTTTACAGGAAGGACTATCCCGGCACCACCCTGCGTCAGACGCTTCAAGACTGACCCACCGCTGCCCCGCTCCTGAGGGTGTGGCAAAACGCACAGACGCGGTCTTCTTCTTCGCGGAAGCTCCCTCTCGGCTGGAGGCCTGGTCCCCAGCCGAGTGACCAGGAGCGGAAACCATGTTGAACAGAGACAGGTCCTCAGAACCTGAACTGCTGAATTCCCTCACCGCCACCGACATTCTGCGGTTTTCCAGACTCGCCAGTGATCTTCAGCGGCTTTGGCTGACTGTGGCCATTTCGGATGCGAAGCGCATGCGCCCTTCCGGCCTCGTGGAGAACGAAGTCGGAGACATCATCACGCGGCTTTCCGACGATGGAGCCTTCATCGGGAGCCTGCTGCAGCAGATCGGCGAGCAAGCTCTACAGGCCTGTTTTGACAGGGTGCTCATTTCAGACGAACGAGTCGCAATCGAGTTCCGGGAGCTGGGCCGGCGTCAGGGGCTCGTGTCGTTCTTTGCGCAGCGTCTGGTGCGAATCAAACCCGACCTCCGCCGGGAAGCGACACGACTCATGGGCAATCAGTGCCTGTTGGCGGGGGACAGCCCTTCGAACAGGCTCATCGATTCCGGCGCACCCCATTGCGGACTGCTGCTGATCACGGCGGGGACGGGACTTGCCATGGTGGCCATCGGCGACTTCACCCGGAACCTGTTCATGCGGGACGCGGGGGGCGTTGCGCTCGACTTCGGACTCACGGGGCTTTTCCACGAATGTCTGTAACGAAACTCTTCATCCCCTTAACCAATCCCGATCAAATAGCTCTCCGTAGAATGTCCAGGAGGAATTTACGCCTATATCTCCGCTTTCCGACGATCTATTGAATAGGAGCGAGACGGATCCCTGCCTGTTCAATGGGGCCCGTCTGCATTCAGTTCTGAAACGGGGGTACGGACAGTCGCACTGTCCGTTCGATCATGCGTAATCTTTGTTATGTCACCCGACAAGGCGAGGGGTGGGTCTATAGCCTTGGCGGTACTGTTTCCCCCATCTATGGAATGCAATCGATGGCGGAGGTCCATGCCATCGAGGCCATGAAACTCCAGCATAAACAGGGCGACCATTCGGAGGTCCTGGTGCAGAGGAGTGGCGGATTGTGGCGGTGCATCTGGTCTTCCGACGTTCAGACGTAAGACTGACCGCCCGTGCCATAACGGTGTTCCTGCAGATGTCATGTTCCGCATCCCCGTTTTCGACGGTTCGCCACGGGATCGACGCTTTGCCATGATAGATCGGTCGGATTCACATTCCTGAGCCTCGGGGATGTCATCGTTCTTGCCTGAGACCCCCATGATCTTCCGCCTCTTCGAAACCATGCTCGAGCCTACGGCCGCGCCATTGCCGGGTGCTCCGCCCTCGGGCATCCTGCCCTTCTACTGGCACTTCGTGCGCCAAGCGCGGGGACTGTTCGCCAGCCTGCTGATCATGGGAGCCCTGCTCGCCGCCGCGGACGCCGCGATGCCGGTGTTGATCGGATGGGTCGTCCAGCTCGTAGCAGGATCGGAGCCGGAGGCTTTTCTCTCGGAAGGATGGATGATCCTGGTGGGGATGGCCTTGCTGCTGCTCGTCATCCGTCCGGTGATCCTGACGACCCAGGCGCTGCTTCAACACCAAGCGATCTTTCCCGGCGTGACCAACCTGGTGCGCTGGCAGAGCCACAAGCATGTGGTGCGGCAGAGCCTCGCCTATTTCCAGAGCGACTTCGCGGGGCGCATCGCCTCACGGGTGATGGAAACCGGGTACGCCTTGCGCGCCAGTGCCGTGAGCGTGATCTCGGTCATCTGGTATCTTGTCTCCTTCGCGATGGCGATGGTGGCCATCATGCTGGTGGCCAATCCCTGGCTGGCCGTGCCGTCCCTCGCCTGGATCGCGGGTTATGTGATCCTGCTCTGGACGATCGTGCCGCAGGTGCGGGTAGCCTCGTCGGAGATCGCCTTTGCCCGATCCGCCCTGACGGGACGCATCGTGGACAGCTACACCAACATCATGACCGTGAAGTTGTTCGCCCGCACTGCCGTGGAGGATGCGTATGTCCGCGAAGCCGTGGACTGGCATACCGGCCGGATGAGAAAGCAGTTGCGCTGGTTCACCTGGCTGACCCTGGGGCTCGCGGTGCTGTCTGGGTTTCTGATCGCTGCGACAGGCGGATTGGCGCTCTGGCTGTGGTCGGAGGGAGCGGTGGGAGTCGAGACCGTGGCGACCGTGCTCACCTTGACGCTGCAGATGTCGACGACCTCGGGACGGGTTGCCTATGAATTGACGCAAGTGTCGGAACAGTTCGGCACGGTGCGGGAGGGCATGGAGACTGTCGCCAGACCCTTGCGCGTGGTGGACCAACCCGGCGCTCCTACGCTTCAGGTCACGCTCGGGGAGATTCAGTTCAAGGATATCCGCTTCGGCTATGGGCGAGAGACAGGGCTGATCGAAGGGCTCAACCTGACGATCCGGCCGGGCGAGAAGATCGGGCTGATCGGACGGTCGGGCGCCGGAAAATCGACCCTGATCAATCTCCTGCTGCGCTTCTACGATTTGGAGGATGGACAAATCCTCATCGATGGACAGGACATCGCCACCGTCACGCAGCAATCGGTGCGTGAGGCGATCGCGGTCGTGACGCAGGATACATCACTGCTGCATCGTTCGATCCGGGAGAACATCGCCTATGGCAAGCCCGGCGCTTCGGACGAGAAAATCATCTCCGCGGCCCGACAGGCGCATGCCCATGAGTTCATCATGGATTTGGAGGACTGGCGCGGTCGGCATGGATATGACGCTCATGTGGGCGAGCGCGGCGTGAAGCTCTCGGGCGGACAGCGGCAGCGCATTGCCATCTCACGGGTCATCCTCAAAAGCGCGCCGATCCTCATCCTGGACGAGGCGACCTCGGCGCTGGACTCGGAGGTCGAGGCCGCGATCCAGGAGCAGCTGGAGACCTTGATGGAAAGCAAGACGGTGATCGCCATCGCCCATAGGCTTTCCACCATCGCCCGGATGGACCGGCTGGTGGTGATGGATGGCGGACGGATCATCGAGGAGGGAAATCACGCCGAGCTTCTGGCCCATGGGGGGAAATATGCCCAGCTCTGGGCCCGGCAATCCGGCGGGTTTCTGGATCTCGGCGCCAACGAACCCGCGACAGTTCCCTGAGCTGAGGCCTTAGACGCGGACTGCCCGATGTCGGCGGGGACATCTCGAGCGGAGAGGCGCCTGGCGTCGAGGCAATGCGCCCACGCCATGCGCCTTTTGCGAGCAATAACTTACAGGGACCGGCGGAGGTAAGCCGGTTCGTCCGGGCAGGCCATGAGCGCCGTCAACAGACCCAGCGGGGAGCGCTTCGCGGGTGCGCGACGGCTACTGCGGGGCAAAAGGGCAGCGGACAAATCGGCGATGACCTCATCGATCTCCGCCTCGGTTTCAGCCAGCAAATGCACATGCACCTCGTTCACCCCGAAGCGGCGGGCGAGACCTGACGGCAGAAGCGACGCCAAGCCATCGAAGGCCGACGAAAAGCGGCTAATGGCGCAGACGGTGCGGCGACCACTGGCATCTCTTCTTACGGCAATGTAAATGGCGCCGGGCAAAGGCGGGCATTCGCCCAGGCGGTAGACGCTGTGGATATAGGCGCGACCAGAGGCACCATTCCAATACCAGAAACGATCGCCAAAGCGGCCGTCGCGGTTGACTGTTGCTGAGTGGGACAGGTTCGTGATCATGAAAGTGAGATTAGAACAAAACAGGAACTTTTGTCAAGCACTCGTGTAAGAGGTCAGTTGCACAGGGAATAGCCGCAGGAGAGGCAGGTCGAGCAGCCTTCCTGAAACACCAGAGCGGCCGAACCACATTTCGTACACTGAGCGGGTGGCCGGCCGCCGACGGATAAGTCCGAGACACCGGCGGTCGAGTCCCCCTGGAACCCTGTGCCGCCCGGCAAGAAGCCCGTATCGATCATGTGCTTTTCGATGACGCCGCCGATGGCCGCCAACAGGCTCGGCACATAGCGGCCCTCCATCCACTGGCCACCCCGGGGATCGAACACGGCCTTCAGTTCCTCCACGACGAAGGAAACATCCCCGCCGCGGCGGAACACCGCCGAAATCATCCGCGTCAGCGCGACCGTCCAGGCGTAGTGCTCCATGTTCTTCGAGTTGATGAAAATCTCGAAGGGACGACGGCGGCCTCCAACAACGATATCATTCATGGTGATGTAGATGGCGTGGCCGGAATCAGCCCATTTCAGCTTGTATGTGAAGCCGGGGAGGACTGCCTCCCGCTCCATGGGGCGCTTGATGTACCCGAACTCGCCATCCCCGTCCGTCGGGACGGGCGGCGCCGGCAGGGACAGGCTGGGCTGATCGGCAGGCGACGACTGCCGGGGGAGCTCCGGCTGCGCCGGCGTACCGGGCGCGGTTTCCGTCAGGCTCAGAACCGCACCGGTGATGTCGTTCGGGCGGTAGGTGGTGCAGCCCTTCAGCCCCATGTCGTAGGCATCCGCATAGACCTGCCGGAAACTCTCGAAGGTGATGTCGCGGGGGACGTTGACGGTCTTGGAGATCGAACTGTCCACATGCGCCTGCAAGGCAGCCTCCATCACCAGATGCTCGCGGGGCGAGAGGTCATGGGTGGCCACGAAATAGTCCGGCAGTGCCGTCTCCGCCCCGAACAAGGCCCGAAACATGCGGTAGGCATGGTCCGATACCTGCTCGGTGCGATGAGTGCCGTCAGCGAGAAGGACGCGGCGCTGGTAGCTGTAGCTGAAGATGGGTTCCACACCGCTGGAGACGTTGTCGGCAAAGAGCGAAATGGTGCCAGTGGGGGCAATGGAGGTCAGGAGCGCGTTGCGAATGCCATGTTCCGCGATGCTCGCACGAATGTCCGGTGCAAGCCGTGAGATGTGGCGGCCAGCCAGATAAGGCTCGGCATCGAAGAGGGGAAAGGGCCCCTTTTCGGCGGCAAGACCTGCGCTGGCCTGGTAGGCGGCATGCTCGATGGCGGCCATCCATTGCCTCGCCTGAGCAGCGGCCTCCTCGGTGCCATAACGGAGCCGGCACATGATCAAGGCATCCGCCAAGCCCGTGACGCCGAGACCAATGCGGCGCTTCGACTTGGCCTCGCGACGTTGGGCCTCCAAAGGAAAATCGGACACCTCGATGACATTGTCCATCATGCGCACCGCGGTCGCCACCAGGTCACGCAGCTCGCGCTCGTCGATGCGGGCCTGGCCCGAGAAGGGATCAAGGACGAGCCTGGCGAGATTGACAGAGCCCAGCAGGCAAGCGCCATAGGGCGGCAGAGGCTGCTCCCCACAGGGATTGGTCGAGCCTATGGTCTCGCAATAATGAAGATTGTTCAGGGCGTTCACCCTGTCGATGAAGATGACGCCGGGCTCGGCATAGTCGTAGGTCGCGCGCATGATCCGGTCCCAGAGACCGCGCGCCTGCACCGTCTTGTAACGGCGGCCGTCGAATATCAGCGGCCATTCGGCGTCTTCCCTGACCGCCTCCATGAAGGCGTCGGTGACGAGAACGGAGAGGTTGAACATGCGAAGGCGAGCGGAGTCGCGCTTGGCATCGATGAAGTCCTCTATGTCCGGATGGTCGCAGCGCATGGTGGCCATCATGGCGCCCCGGCGCGATCCAGCCGACATAATCGTCCGACACATGGCGTCCCAGACGTCCATGAAGCTCAGCGGGCCGGAAGCATCCGCCCCGACGCCCTTCACCTCCGCTCCGCGCGGTCGGAGGGTGGAGAAATCATGCCCGATCCCACCCCCCTGCTGCATGGTCAGAGCTGCTTCGCGCAGGCCATCAAAGATCCCGCCCATATCGTCGGAAATGATCCCCATGACGAAGCAGTTGAACAGGGTCACCCGGCGACCCGTTCCGGCGCCGGCCAGGATCCGTCCCGCTGGAAGAAAGCGGTAATCGGCCATGGCACCGTGGAACCGGGCGGCGATCTCGTCGCGGCGCGATTCGGCTTCCGGCGCCGCCAATGCACGCGCCACGCGCCACCAGGTATCATCGACCGTGAGATCGACCGGGGTGCCATCCTGACGCTTGAAACGGTACTTCATGTCCCAGATTTCGTGCGCGATCGGGGACAGTTCTCGGGTCAACTCGGTCATGGTTTCGGCCGCCGGTTGGTTGGAAAGAGAATATAGGCCGAGGAGGGACGAGAGTCGAGGCGTTGTTCTCTATTTGTGCCATAGCCGGAGGAGTTCCCGACTCGCGGCCGTCGAGCCAGGCACGGCCTAACGGGCCGGCTCTCCTTGCGATTTCAGCCCTTCCGCGACAAGGCTCGCCGTAGCGTTTTCAATCCGCTCCTGAAGCACGCGGTCAAAGCTTCGTCTGTCCAATCCGGGGGGTACGGGGTCCAAGATTTCGACGATGATCGTGCCGGGATAGCGCATGAAGCGCCGGCGCGGCCAGAACAGGCCAGAGTTCAGCGCAATGGGCACACATTGCACACCAAGCTTCCTGTAGAGCGCCGCAGTGCCGGGCCGATAGGCGGCTTCGGCGCCTGGCGGGCGACGGGTCCCCTCAGGGAACACAACAATCTGGCGGCCCTGGGCGGCGGCCTTCGTGGCTCGTTCGAGCATCCGACGCAAGGCCGTGGAGCCCGCGCCGCGATCGACGGGGATCATCTGGAACTTCAGGGCGAACCAGCCGAAAAGAGGAATGAAGGTGAGCTCTCGCTTCAAGACCACAGCAGGGTCGGCGAAAAGAGGCAGGAGCGCGAAGGTCTCCCACAAGGATTGATGCTTTGAGGCGACCAGGACAGGTCCTGGAGGAAGGTTTTCCCGGCCGCGAATCTCCATGGTCGTGCCCACCACCACCCGCAAGAGGAGAAGAGAGGCTCGAGCCCAGACCTTGAGCGCAGCCATCGACCAAGCCCGGGGGGTCACATAGAAGACGCAGCCGATGACCATGAAGGCAATCAGGTTCACGTAGAAGAGGGCGTTGAACAGGAGAGACCTGAGCGCGATCACTTCATGATTCCACTCAGGGCTTGGCAGAAGGACGTGCTGCCGACGCGCGGCCAGCCGCCTCCATACGCGCATAGGCCACCAGATATTTGAAATACTCGGTGACCAGCAGTCTGAAGCCGGTCCGGTCGGACACTATGTTGCCGGGAGAAATGGTGTCGATGGGATAGGCCACCAGGGAGGCGCTGGGAAGGTATCGCTGGAACTCAACCAAACTCCGCGGCATGTGATAATCGCTGGTCACCACGATCACGCTGGCGAAGCCCTGATCCCGCACCCAAGCGGCAGCTTCGGCGGCGTTCCCCTCGGTGTTGATGGCAGCCCGCCCCAGATCTACGCAGCAATCGAATAAGCCTTTATCCGCGCCGACCTCGGTGCGGATGGCTTCACGGCTCGTGGAGAGGTTGACGCCGGTGATCAACAATCGCTTGGCGTTGCCGGAGCGCAGCAGCTTGACGGCCTGGGAGATCCGGGCGGCGCCGCCCGTGAGCACCACGATGCCGTCCGCATGCGGATCGCCCTGGGGACGGCCCTGGGCCACCTTGTTCGCGAAAGAGAGAAGGCCTAATCCCAGGCCGATCGTCGCGACCACAAGGATGCCAAGCATCGTCATCAGGCCCCAGCGGCGCCGACGCCGCGGTGCATCAAGCGGACCCGCGACGCCAATCGATGCTGCCGTCGTATTGCCACCCGTACGCTCTTGATGACGGTGATCGCCGTTCATGGAATGCCCATACCGGGTTACAGCACGCCACTCAAGATGCGCATGACGGTAAAGCGGGCGGTGACAAGGCTGATCACTGTCGCAACCACGGGCACCAGCAGAAGCAGCCCATAGCTCATCCAGCCGAGCGTCGTCGATCCGAACATCAGGGAACGGCTGGCATCGGTCAGTCCGCCGGGGACGTCACTCGGGCCCATGAAGGCAAGAACCACCACGCTGAGGACGCCCGCGGCCGTGCCAATCACTCCGGAACGGAAGGCGAGCTTTATGAAATGTCCTTCCACTTGGCGAGCGATGAATCGGTCGCGGGCCCCCACCAGGTGGAGCACCTCGACCACGCTGCGGTTGCTGTTGATGGCGGCCCGGGTCGCGAAGACGATAACGGCCGCCGTCGCCAAGGAGATGATGGCAAGGACGCCATAGCCGATCCATCGCAAGGTATTGGCGGTGCGGCCGAGCTGCGCTTCCCACTGACGATGCGTGTCCAGGGCAGCGCCGACGACGCTGCTCTCGAGTGATTGCTTGAGGGAGGCAAGATCGGGCGGAGCGCGTTGATCGGTCTCCACGGCGATCATTCGGGGAATGGGAAGCTCGCTGATGAGCGGCATGTCGCCAAGCCAGGGCTCCAGGAGCTTGGCTGCCTGTGACTGGTCAATGACACGGATTCCGGTCACGCCAGGGGTTTGCTTGAGCAATTCGGCAGCCTTCGCCACCTCGCCCTCCAGATCGGTGCCTTCGACCGGTCTTATCTGGACAGTGATCTCCCGCGAGATATCGGCGCTCCAAACGGCGACTGCCTGGGTGATGATGAGTACGCCGGCCAAAGCGAGGCAGGCGAGGTAACACATGAGAATGACGACCAAAGCCAAGGAACGGCCGGCGACAGTGCGCTTGGGCATGATCGAACCCGGCTGGCGATGGGCAAGCGCCGCCTCCGGAGATGCAGCCGGCCGCTGCGCCGCTGTCGGCGAGAATGTGGGCTCTCGGCGAATGGACGTCATGGGGATAACTCGAGATCGCCATCCGACAGCATCAGCTTCGGCGCTCTCAGCTCCTCCATCAGCGCGACATCATGGGTGGCGATCAGAATCGTCGATCCAAATCGATTGAGTTCGACGAAGAGGCGCAGCAGACGGCGGGCCAGTTCAGGATCGACATTCCCGGTCGGCTCATCCGCCAGCACAATCTCCGGCTTGCCGACAACAGCCCTGGCGATGGCTGCCCGCTGCTGTTCGCCTCCCGAGAGAATGGCTGGATAGGCGTCCACCCGATCTCCAAGCCCAACCCAGTCCAGCAGTTCGAGCACGTTGTCGCGATAATGCTCCACCCGCTCCCCCCGAACACGAAGCGGCAGGGCGACATTGTCGAAGGTGGTCAGATGATCGAGAAGCCTGAAGTCCTGGAACACGACCCCGATACGACGGCGCACGTCCGGCAATTGGCGGCGGCTCATGGCGGACACGTCGCGATTGAACAGTGTGATCACGCCGCGGGTCGGCTGCAGCGACAAAAAGAGCAGGCGCAACAGCGACGTCTTCCCGGCACCGGAGGGGCCCGTGAGGAAATGGAAGGACCCGCTGGCGAGTTCGAAGCTCACGTCCCGGAGGACCTCTCGACCCTTACCGTACCGCAGCCCAACATTCTCGAAACGGATCACAGACGCCTCTCCGGATCACGACGCATGCCGGCAGGATTTGCCACCCTAAAAAGCACAGGAGAGTTTAACCCGCCCTTAACCATGCGCCCGCATCAATATCTCAGGTCAGAAAACGACCGGTTCAGTTCCGTATAAAGCAGTTTGCGATTTCAATGATAGTGTCCTGCCCCGCCTGCGCAACGCGTTCGGCCAGCCCGCCGACGACATGGCTGGGCCGCCGAGAGGCTATTTCCTGCCCGAGCTGCGGCCATATGTGGCTGCTGCCCCGAACCCCCGACGACGTCTCCGAAGGCCTCGAGGCAAAACTGAATTTGATCGAGCAGGCAAAACAGCGCTCACGAGAAAAGACACAGCCGCGGAGAGCTCCGCTCCACCAGCACGCCGGAGGACGGCGGGACCGTTGGCAGTGGCTCAGCCTGGGCGCCATGGTCGCAATGCTGGGCATCGCCATCGGGCTCTGGCCGCAGCAGATCGTCATGGCGTTTCCAGCGGCCGCGAAGCTCTATGCACAGGTGGGGGTGAAGGTGAACCTCGCCGGATTCACCATCGATCACGTCGTGCCCCGACTGGAGTATGCAGAGGGCGAGCCGGTGCTGGTCATCTCAGGCGTCGTCAATAACGTATCCGGCCGACAACGGGCCGTTCCCAAGCTGCAGCTCGTCCTGCTGGACGATGCCGAGCAGGAGATCTACGCCTGGTCGATCGTGATGGCGGAGAGCCCCGTGGCAGCTCACGAAGCACTCAGTTTCGAAACCCGCGTGCCGGCCCCTCCGGAAAAAGCGGAGGCCGTCGAGATTCGCTTTGTGCGAAGCGATGAAATCACGGCATCTGTTTCACCATGACAAGCATCACCATCGGTCCTCACCACATCGACGTCCTCTACGACGAAGCGACCATCGCGGAGCGCATCGACTCGCTCGCCGCCGAGATCGCCGGCATGGACCTCACACGACTGCTGGTCGTGCCGATATTGAAGGGCAGTTTCATGTTCGCCGCGGACCTCATCCGCGCGATGCACAAAGCCGGACTGCGGCCGGAGGTCGACTTTCTCATGCTCTCGAGCTACCGGACCAACACCGTGTCTTCCGGGGCCGTCAACATCCTGCGAGACATCGAGACCGATGTGAGCGGCCGGGGCATTCTCCTCGTCGACGACATACTGGAGTCAGGGCGAACGCTCGCCTTTGCCAAGGACCTGATCATGGCCCGAGGCGCAGAGGAAGTTCGCACCGCCGTGTTGCTGGAGAAACCCATGCACAGGGCGGTCGCCATCGACGCAGACGCCGTCGGCTTCAACTGTCCGGACTGCTTCGTCATCGGCTATGGCATGGACATGGCGCATCATTTTCGAGAACTTCCCTTCGTGGGCGTTCTCCGGGACCCGGCCCCCACCTCGCCGGATCAATAGATGCCGCGCAACAGCCGCTCGAAATAGTCCAGCTCAGGCCTTGGCCTGGCCGGGTCATTCAGGCGTTCCCGCAAGATGCGAAGGACGTCCTGGGCACGCATGACCCTTAATTCGTCCGGCACCACGTTGCGATTCTCACCGAACTGCTCGCCGTTCGTCGGCCCGGGCCTGCCCAGGGGATCGATGTTCTGGCCGGTGCGACCGCGTCCATCGGGACCCTGATTGCCGGCCTGGCCCTGACCCTGCTGCATCTGCTGGGCCATGGCCTCGGCACCCTGGCGCATCTGATCGAGGGCCTCGCCCTGCTGCTGCAGCGCTCCTTCCCGATCGCCGCGGCCCAAGGCCTCGGCGGCTCCGCGCATGGCCTCCTGGGCCTTGCCCAGGGCTCCCGGCGCACGCATTCCCTGCTGGCCCATCTGGTCCAACAGCTGCTGCAGCATCTGACCCAACGACCCCTGCCGGTCACTGAGCCCGCCCTGCCCCTGCTGACCTTGTTGGCCCTGCTGACCTTGTTGCCCCTGCTGGCCCTGCTCCCCCTGTTGCCCCTGCTGACCGGGCATGCGGTGGGTCTGATCCATGAGCTGCTGCTGACGACCCATCATTTCTCCGAGCTGACGGAGCGCCTGACCCATCGGAGAGCCCTGCTGATTCTGCTGCCCCATCATCGGACGCAGACCCTGGAGAATGTTGTTGAGTTCAGCCAGGAGCTGCTGAGCGGCATCGCGGGCCCCGGTCTTCGCAAGACGCTCGATCATGTCCATCATGCGCTGCAGATCCTGAGGTTGGACCATCTGCATGTTGGGATCGGCGGGTTGCATCTGGCCGTTCTGCATGTTGCGGCGGGCCTGCTCCATCAGAGCCTGCAAGTAGCGGTTCATCGCCTCACGCAGCTTCTGCATGAGTTCCTGGATCTTGGCGTCCGGAGCGTTCTCCGCGAGTGCCTGCTGCAGCTCGCGCTGCAACGCCTGAAGCTCGCGCTCGGCCAAAGACAGATCACCATCCTCAACGGCCAGGGCGATCTCCCAAAGGAGGTCGGTGACCTCCGCCATCTGTTCGCGATCCTGAGCATGCAGGAGGCGCTGGTAAGCGGTGCGGATGCCGAGATAGACGCCACTGGTCTCGATCAGATCGTCCGGATAGATGGTGAGCGCTTCAAGCGTGCGCGCGACGATGGTCTGCTGATCAGGATCCTGCAGCAATTCCCGTCGCTGCTCGACCAAGGCCTGCGCCAGAGGTTTGGTGAAGGGGCGCTCCGGCAGAATGATGGTGACGGTCTTGCTGCGGCCGATCTGGCCGCGCTCATCCACCGCCTCCAGCCACATGTCGACATTGGCACCGGCCCAGGGATGCGCCGTCAGATCCCGCTGTTCCTTGCCCTTGGCCTGGCGCGGCTTGGAGCCCTGCATGACGACGTCGAAATCCGGGGATTCAAACATCAGCAGGCCAGGTGCCTCGAGGCCTTCCTTGCCATTCTGCATGTCAGACAGCTCGAAGCGCGTTCTCAGGCGGGTCACAGCGTAGTCGTCAGCGGCCTCATATTGGAAGGACAAGGCACCCGAGGGTTCGACGCCCGGGCCGGCGACGATCTCCACAGTCGGCGGATTGTCGGGAATGATCTTGATGGGCCAGCTGCCATAAGAGCCGTTGGCGTCTTCGACCTGAAGTGTCACGGGGCCGGTCAGCTTCGCCTTCAGCTCATGAACAGACTGGGCGATCTGGGGGACGGATGTCTCCTTGGGCTCGGATCCTTCCGCCTCGGCAACGAGCCGGATCTTAGGATCCTCGGCATTGTTGAAGCGGAGAACCAGTTCACTGTCCTGAGGGACGATGATCTCGGGCGACGTACCAGTCGCAGCCTTGGCCAGCTCGGAGGCGTTGCCCGCCAAGAACACCGGGGGCCTCCCTGTATAACGCGGCGGTGTTATCCATGCATCCAGCGACGTGACGATGGTCGGATCGGCCTTGTGAATGGTCACGGCCTGCTTCAGCTGGCCGCGCCAATTGTCGCCGGTGAGCACGATCGCAGCCAGCAGCGACAAAAGGAGCGCGCTGCGCAACGCTATCGGATCACGCCTATGGACATGCGACTGTGGCCAGCCGGTGCGCAAGGCGGCGATCCGGCGGCGAAGGTTCAGCTTATGCGCATGCCAAAGAGCCAAGCTCGCGGAGTTGGAGGGCTCGTCGGAAAGAGTGTCGCTGTAGGAGGTCGCGGGGCGATGCGCCTGGCCGGAGCGGCGCTCCAAATGGCGAAGGGCATCCTCCTGCGAGGGCCAACGGAGCGACGCTATAGGACGGAGCGACCACCCCAGGGCAAGGACGAAAAGCACCAGCACCGCGATGTGCCAGGCGGGGGGCAAGATGCCAAACAGGCCGACGAGGGATGCGAGAACAAACAGGCCGCCGAGAGCCAAAGCGGGAAATACCGCGCTCCACAGCGCCTCAAAGAACAATACGGACTTCGCCCGTGCCGTCTTGCGGCTAAGTTCCTGGTCCGAACGATCGATCATTTCCCGCTACTTTAACACAGGCCCTTGGCAAGTCTTTGGCGATCGCGACCATAGAGCATCACGTCCTCGCGATGCGTAGCTCCGGTGCAACAGTCAGTCCGAAAGCCGCTGCCAATCCGCGAAGCTATCGAGGTCGATCATCTCGTCATATGTAGGGCGCCGCCGCACCAGTGCAAAGCGATCGCCACTGACCAGGACCTCCGGGACCAGCGGGCGGGTGTTGTAGGTTCCGGATTGAACGGCTCCATAAGCTCCGGCCGTCATCACGGCCAGGAGGTCGCCGCGCTCGACCTGCGGCAGAATGCGGTCCTGAGCGAGGAAGTCTCCGCTCTCGCAGATGGGGCCCACAAGATCGGCAAGCATGCCCTCACCGCGATCTTCTGCGACCACAGGACGAATTTCGTGGAAGGCCTCGTAAAGGGTCGGCCGGATCAAGTCGTTCATCGCGCCGTCGGCAATCACGAAGGTCTTGGCGTCTCCGCGCTTCACGTAAATCACCCGGGTGACCATGATGCCGGCATTGCCCGCGATCAACCGGCCCGGCTCCAGTATGAACTTGCAACCGAGATGGCCCAGGGTGCGCTTGGCCATTTCGGCGTAGGCCGCCGGCAGAGGCGGCACGGGATCGCTGTCGCGGTAGGGGATCCCCAGGCCGCCTCCTAGATCGATATGGTGTAGGTCATGACCCGCGGCGCGCAACCGCTCCACCAGGCTGCCGATCAGGATGCAGGCCTTCTCGAAAGGTTCGAGCGACGTGATCTGGCTGCCGATGTGCATATCCACACCGATGATCCGGAGGCCCGGCATGTTTCGCGCGCGGTCGTAGATCGATTCCGCATCCGCCCAGGAGATGCCAAACTTATTCTCGGCTTTGCCCGTGGAGATCTTCTGGTGGGTCTGCGCGTCGACATCGGGGTTGATGCGCAGAGAGATGCGCGCCGTCTTGCCTTTCGACGCCGCAATCTGACTCAGGACCTCAAGTTCCGGGACGGACTCGACATTGAAGCAATGAATGTCCTCATCCAGGGCATAGGAGATCTCGCGATCGGTCTTGCCGACCCCGGAGAAGACGATCCGGGAGGCAGGGACGCCGGCGCGACGGGCCCGGCGAAGCTCGCCTTCGGAGACCACGTCCATGCCAGCGCCGAGTTCTGCCAGCGTGCGCATGACGGCCAGATTCGAATTGGCCTTGGGCGAGTAGCAGATCATGTGCTCGACACCGGCAAACGCCTCGTCGAACACGCGGTAATGCCGCTCCAGAGTGGCGCGGGAATAACAGTAGAAGGGCGTTCCGACCTCAGCCGCGATGGTGCGCAGGTCTACATCTTCGGCATGCATGATGCCGTCACGATACTCGAAGAAATGCATGGATAAGCGACCGAGCTAAGGTTTCGGGATAATGAGGGGATCGAGGAGAACCGGTTTATCCCGATCGCGCTCCTCAGAACCAGGGGGCGCTTCAACCGGGCCCCGCACGCCGCAGGCACTCAAGGCGGAGGCGGCCAGGATCAATGCTGCGATCATCATCGTCGGCCGCAAGGCTCAACCTCATTCGGCATTGCAGGGGACCCACTCCCCTGCCCTTTCTTTCTACTCCATCGGGCAGAGAAACGCCAAGAGGCGGTTTTCCAACTCAACGATTGGCTCCGGGCGTCCAGAGCACGTCACCTTCTCCCTTCGCATTCACCCAGCGGCTGGCGACGAAGAAGAAATCGGACAGGCGGTTCATATAGCGCATTGCGGGCTCACCCACGGGCTCGTCGTCCAGGTTGCGCAGCCGCACCATCAAACGCTCGGCGCGACGGCTCACGGTACGACAGACGTGCAATGCCGCTGCAGCAGGGTGTCCCGCCGGCAGAACGAAGGAGCGCAGAGGCGCGAGTTCAGCATTCAGTTCATCGATCTCCCGTTCCAGCCGATCCACCTGGGAGGGTATGATGCGCAAGGGTTCGTAGCCGAGTTCCTCGCCGCGGTCCGGCGTGCAGAGATCGGCACCGAGATCGAAGAGATCGTTCTGGATGCGGACCAGCATCTTGTCCAAGATCGCGAATTCAGGCGACCGAAGATACTGGCGCGCGACCCCGATGGTGGCATTGGTTTCGTCGACCGTTCCGTAGCTTTCAATACGGATATGGGACTTTGGCAGGCGCTCACCGGTGGACAGAGCCGTAGAGCCATCATCGCCGGTGCGCGTGTAGATCTTGTTGAGTACGACCATGAAATCCTCCGCTTCAGCCTGTTCTGGGCATGGGATGAGGTCTGGTCAAGGACCAGAGATTTCGCGGAGGCAGGAAATGGTCTAGGATCGGGCTCCCACGCAGGCTCAGTTCACCATGCAGAAGCTGCTATTCGTCTGTCTCGGAAATATCTGCCGTTCTCCGCTGGCAGCGGAGACCATGAGGCTGGAAGCCGCCGCCGCGGGCCTTGACGCGTTGGAGGTCGATTCGGCTGCGACGGGGTCATGGCATCTGGACGAGGGTCCCGATCCGCGGGCGCTGGAGGCTGGGCTCGGTCGCGGCATCGACATCAGCGGACACCGCTCACGGCTGATCGAGAAGAACGACTTCATCCTCAGCGACATGATCCTGGCCCTGGACGAAGACGTGCACGCCACCCTGACCAAAATGGCCGACGCGCAGACGGTCACGAAGATCCGGCTGCTCCTCGATTTCGCGGAGACGACCACGGAACAAGAGATCCCGACGCCCTATTTCGGCGACGATTCGGATTTCGAGCTCGCGCTGGACCTGATCGAGGACGGGGTCCGGGGACTGACCTCCTATCTGAAGTCGCTCAGAGCGTAATATTCCTCAGAATAGTCCTTCAGTGGATAGATCTCCTCCACGGCATAGGGGCCGCCCCCGCGAGAGGGCCGCGAGGAGAAGAGGACGAACTCGTTCACGTCGAATTCGCGGCTCTCAAACAGACTGTGGGAGGCCACGAATTCATTGACGTTGCCAACGTCGGCTTCCTTCAGGCGCGCCAGGGTCACGTGCGGCGTGTATTTGCGGGCTTCGGATCTGAGGCCCACTAATTGACAGACACGCTCATGGGAGGACTGAAGCCGCCGAAGGGTTTCATCCCCATCCACGCCCGCCCAAATCGAGCGGGGTTTGGCCCCACCAAAGCTCCCGACGCCTTTGAGCTTCAACGAGAAGGCCGGGGCGTCCACGTCATCGAGGGCTTCGACGAGCTCGCGCGCCTGGCCTTCGGAGATATCGCCAACAAAGCGAAGGGTTATGTGAAAGGACTCGCGCTCGATCCAGCGTGCGCCCCATACGCCACCGCGCATGAGTTCAAGTTCGTCGCAAATGTCTGCTGGAATTTCGAGGCCGGTGAAGAGACGAGGCATAATCGCACCTCCTGGTCATCAGCCGAATACACAGGGCCACGATGTCCACGCTATACGGATTCGTCGGCGATGCAACATCAGCTGAACAACGGGCGCACGACCGCTCCGTTCCAGAGCTTTGATGCAACAGCAATTCCGAACAGGATCCTTAGACTCTGGAGATCAAGGACAGGGATTCTTGCGAATCGCGTGGATCGCATCGATCTCCTCGATCAGTTCGGCGTCCAGGACGAGGTCGGCTGCGGCCATGTCGGTCTCAAGCTGCTGCAGGTTGGTGGCACCCACAATCACGGAGGTCACAAATGATTGACGAGCAACGAAGGCGGTCGCCATCCGCGCGGGGTCAAGGCCATAGCGCCTGGCGAGATCGACATAGGCCTGGATCGCTTCCTGACTCCCGGGGCCTTCATAACGCTGAAGCCGATTGAAGAGAGCCTTCCGACTCCCGGGCGGCAGGGCGCCGTTCAGATATTTTCCGGTGAGATAGCCCTGGGCCAAGGTGGAATAAGCCAGAAGGCCGACCTGCTCGCGCAATGCGATCTCAGCCAAGCCGTCCTCAAAGGTGCGGTTCACGAGGGAATAGGCATTCTGGATCGACTGCACCCGGGGAAGCGTCTTGGACTCCGAGGCAGACAGAAAGCGCATGACGCCCCATGGGGTCTCGTTGGAAAGACCGACATGCCGCACCTTGCCCTTTTCCACTAATCTGGCGAGAGCGCCCAGCTGCTCCTGGATCGGCACTTCGTCCTTCTCGAAGTCCACGGTGCGACGCTCGCCGAAGATGGAGACGATGCGATCGGGCCAATGGAGCTGATAGAGATCGATGTAGTCCGTCTGTAAACGAGCCAGGCTCTTGTCGCACGCCTCGAAGATCTGGTTTGGCGTCAGCCGAGCCGGGACATCACCATTGCGGAAGTAGGTGCGATCGGTGCGGCCGACAATCTTGGTCGCCAGGATCACCTTATGGCGGAGGCCACGGGCCCGGAACCAGGTCCCGATGTGACGTTCCGTGCTGCCCTGGGTCTCCGGCTTCGGAGGAATTGAGTAAAGCTCGGCGGTGTCGAAGAAATTCACGCCCTTGTCGACGGCACAATCCATCTGGACGTGGGCTTCCGCCTCAGAGTTCTGCTCGCCCCAGGTCATGGTTCCCAGGCAGACAAGGCTGACGTCCAGGCCGGTCCGACCGAGCTTGCGGTAACGCACGCATTCCCCCCTCAACGACTCGTCTTCAGCCGTTACCCGAGCGACACAAGCCTGTCCAGCACCATGGCCGCGGGGCGGGCTCGCTACTTCGAGATCCTTGCCAGGAGCGCTTCGACCTTGGGCATAATGTTCTTCACGATCATGGCGACCCCTTCGGCGTTGGGATGCATGCCATCGGGCAAGTTCAGGGCATCGTCCGCCGCTATGTCCTCGAGGAAGAAGGGGTAGAGGATCGCGTCATGCTTCGCGGCGAGACGGGCATAGATCGGGTTGAAAGCCTCCGCGTAGTCAGGCCCCATGTTGGGCGGTGCGATCATGCCTGCCAGCAAGACCGGAATGTCGCGCTCAGCCAAGGCAGCGAGGATCTGGTCGAGGGCACGTTCCGTGATGCTGGGGTCTACACCGCGAAGGGCATCGTTGGCGCCGAGTTCCAAGATCACACCCTGTGTGCCTTCGGGTACGGCCCAATCCAGCCGCGACAATCCCCCGGAGGCCGTATCGCCAGACACTCCGGCATTGGCGACCGCGACATCACGACCGGACGCCTTGAGAGCCGCCTCCAACTGTGCGGGAAAACTTTCGCCGGGAGCCAGCTCGTAGCCGGCGGACAGGCTGTCGCCCAGCGCGACGAGCCTGATCGTCTCGGCCTTTGCAGCACCCGCGAACAGGATGAGGCCCATGAGGAGTAACACCGTCTTGATTTGCCGCATCACCTATCCATATGCCGAAAGTTATCAAAATCCTCAAATTCGAAGGCGTGTCCGCCCTTGCCCCAGCCCATGATCGACATGTCCGACGTTCGCTTGACGCTGCCCAGCCGCGCCGGGCCGGTCGAGATCCTGAGGGGCGTGGACCTCAACGTCAACGCCGGCGAGGCGATGGGGCTCGTGGGCCCCTCCGGCTCCGGCAAGACGACACTGCTCATGGTGATGGCGGGTTTGGAGGCAGTGACCTCCGGTGCGGTCACCATCGCGACAAACGATCTCACCGTCCTGAAGGAAGATGATCTCGCCGCGTTCCGCCGCGACAATGTCGGCATCGTGTTCCAGGCCTTCCATCTAATCCCCACCATGACCGCCTTGGAGAATGTGGCTGTCCCCCTGGAATTCAAGGGGGCGCGCAATGCCTTCGCCAGGGCGCGGACGCAGCTGGAGAGGGTGCGGCTCGGGCATCGGCTGGATCACTACCCGGGCCAACTGTCCGGCGGGGAACAGCAGCGGGTGGCGATCGCGCGAGCTCTCGCGGCCGGCGCCAGGATCCTTCTGGCGGACGAGCCCACGGGCAATCTCGACCAGGAAACCGGTGCACAGATCGTCGACCTGCTCTTCGGTCTGCAACGGGAGGAGAACGCAACGCTGGTCTTGGTCACGCATGACCCTTCCCTCGCAAACCGCTGTTCGCGGGTGATCCACATGGCAGATGGGCGGATCCAGCAGGAGCGTCATAACAGCCTCGCCAGCGAGCCGGCATGACCATCTCCGAAACGGGTGCGTTGCGGGCGAATGAAGCGACGAGCAGGCCCACTGGCTCGCATGCCTTCGGAACAAGCGTCCGCGTCGCCATGCGCGAATTGCGATCAGGACTGCAGGGGTTCTGGATCTTCTTGTCCTGCCTGATCCTGGGGGTCGCCGCACTGGCGAGCGTGCAGTCCGTCTCAACCGCCATCGAGGGCGGCCTCGCCGAGCGCGGGCAGACGATCCTGGGGGGCGACGCAGAATTCACCCTGGTCCACCGGGAAGCCGGAGCGCCTGAACAAGCACTGCTCAGGAGCCGCGGACAAGTCAGTGAGCTTTTCACCCTCAGGGCTATGGCCAGAGCGGTGAACGGCGACGGTCGCACGCTGGTCGAGGCGAAGGCGGTCGACGATGCCTATCCCCTGTTCGGGGAGGTGCGACTGGCGAATGATGCCGGCTTCGACGACGCCCTGGCCTTCAAGGACGGCCATTGGGGCGCCGTGGCGGACCCGATCCTCCTCACCCGAATCGGTGCGAAGGAAGGCGACCTGATCCAGATCGGTAGCCTGCAGCTGCAGGTGCGTGCACCGGTGGTGAATGAGCCAGACCGCCTGTCCGATGGATTGATGTTCGGCCCGCGGCTGTTCATGACGCGAGAGGCGCTGTTGGCCAGTGGGTTAGTCCAGCCCGGCAGCCTGATTACACGCGCCTATCGGATCAAGCTGAACGCCCCCAACGACGATGCGGCCCTGGGGAGCTTTCTGAACGAGGTCCGTGAGACATTCCCCGATGCCGGATGGCGGATCAAATCGCGGCAGAACGCAGCGCCGGGGGTCCAGCGCTTCATCGACCGGCTGACGCTGTTCCTGTCGCTGGTCGGCCTCACCGCCTTGTTCGTGGGCGGCGTGGGCATCGCCAATGCGGTTACCAATTTCCTGGACGGGCGACGACGCAACATCGCCATCCTCAAATGCCTCGGTGCCCCGGGCCGTGCGATATTCCAGATCTATCTCATCCAAGTCCTGATCCTCGCGGCCCTGGGGATCATGATCGGGGTGAGTATCGGAGCCATCGTTCCATTCGTGCTGCAGAGCACCCTGCAGGACATCCTGCCGCTGCCGCTGGAGGCTCAGTTCTATCCGATGCCGCTCCTGGCCGCGGCGACCTTCGGGGTCCTGGTGACGCTGGCCTTCGCCATCTGGCCGCTTGGGCGCGCCCGGGATCTTCCGGCGCAGGCCCTCTTCCGCGATGCGATCAGCCCGTCCCGGTCGATCCCCCGGATTGGTTACATCATCGCGACAGTCATCGTGCTGGTGCTCCTGATCGGGCTTGCGCTGCTGACCTTTCCTGATCGCATGCTGACACTTTGGTATGCGGTCGGGCTGGCAGTGGCCTTCGTCATCCTCGTGGGCATGGGTCGGGCACTCATGTGGGCCTCGGCGCGGATCCCGTTCCGACGGGGTCCGATCCTCCGGCTGGCGATCTCCAACCTGCATCGGCCGGCAGCACCCACCGTCTCCGTCGTGCTGTCGCTCGGGCTGGGGCTCTCCCTGTTCGTGACACTCGCCATGGTGGACGACAATTTAACACGCGAGCTGCAGCGGAACGTCCCCGGCCAAGCGCCCTCGTTCTTCTTTCTCGACATCCAACCCGACCAGCATGATCGCTTCGAGCAAATGCTGACTGCGGAAAAAGGCGCGCATGACGTTCAAAGCGTGCCCATGCTGCGGGGCCAAGTAAGTGCGGTGAACGGCGTTCCGGCCCGTGAGGTGAAGGCGGATCCCGAGGTGGCCTGGGTGCTGCGCGGCGATCGGGGCCTCACCTATTCGGAGACGCCTCCCGCCAATGCCGTGATCACCCAAGGAGAATGGTGGCCGCCGAATTACGAGGGCGAGCCGCTGGTTTCCATGGCGGAGGAGGCGGCACAGGGCATTGGCCTCACGGTCGGCGACAGCATCACGGTCAACGTGCTGGGCCGCGAGATCACCGCGAAGATCGCGAGCCTGCGGCAGGTCGAGTGGCGTTCATTGTCGATGAATTTCGTGCTGGTGTTCTCCCCCAACGCACTCAGGGGAGCACCGCACACCTTCCTGGTGACCGTGAAGGCATCGACAGAGGACGAGCCGCGGATCTTGAAGACCATGTCGGATGCCTTCACCAATGTCACGGCGGTGAGGGTCAAAGAGGCTCTGGACACCGTCAATGAGCTCATGTCGCAATTGCTGCTCGCCGTGCGCGGTGCCAACGCCGTCACGTTGCTGGTGGGAATCCTGGTGCTGGCCGGTGCGATGGCGACGGGCCTGCGAACGCGGATCTATGATGCCGTCGTGCTGAAGACCTTCGGAGCGAGCCGGCACCAACTCCTTGCGGCCTATGCGTTGGAGTATGCCCTGCTGGGCCTGGTGACGGCGCTCTTCGCCCTGATCGCCGGGACCCTCGCCAGTCTCGCCATCGTGCAACTGGCCATGCAAACCGATTGGAGCTTCGTGCCGGAGGTTGCCTTCACGACGGCCTTCCTCGCAACGGTCCTGACGATTTCGGCAGGTCTGATCACCACGTGGAGCGCCTTGAGGGCTAAAGCATCGCCCATTCTTAGAAATGAATAATCAACCTCTCCAGCAGATTGCTATATGTTAAGGCGCGCGCCACGGCGGCGCGGCTTGTACGGGCCGTCAAACTGGCCCATATCTGGTGCAAGTTAGGGGTGGAGAACCATTATGGCTGACTTGAACAATCGAGGATATGCGAGGAATACCGGCGTCGCCGGTACCGCCTATGCCGTTGATGAAGGCCTGCGGGCCTATATGCTGCGCGTCTACAACTACATGGCGATCGGCCTGGCCATCACCGGCGTTGCCGCGATGATCGTCTATGCCCTGTCGGTGACCAGCGTCGAGAGCGAAGCGGTGGCCCGCATCGGCACCACGATGCTGACCAATGTCGGGTATGCGATCTTCGTCAGCCCGTTGAAGTGGGTCGTGATCCTGGCGCCCCTCGCGATGGTGTTCTTCCTCAGCTTTCGCGTCAATTCGATGAGCGTGTCCGCAGCCCAGATGTCGTTCTGGGTGTTCTCGCTGCTCATGGGCATCTCGCTGGCATCGATCTTCCTGGTCTATACCCAGGCCTCGATCGCGCGCGTGTTCTTCATCACCGCTATCTCCTTCGGCGGCTTGAGCCTGTGGGGCTACACGACCAAGCGCGATCTGTCGGGCTGGGGATCATTCCTGATGATGGGCCTCATCGGCATCATCGTCGCGTCGGTGGTCAACATCTTCCTGCAGAGTTCCGGCATGGAATGGGTGATCTCCGTTGCCGGCGTGCTGATCTTCGCCGGCCTGACCGCCTACGACACGCAGTCGATCAAGGAAATGTACTTCTCTGGAGACAGCCAGGACGTCGCCGGCCGCAAGGCCATCATGGGCGCTCTCAGGCTGTATCTGGACTTCATCAACATGTTCCTCATGCTGCTGCGCCTGTTCGGAAACCGGAACTGAGTTCGCAGCTATCGGACGATCAAAAAACCCCCGGGATCACTCCCGGGGGTTTCTGCTGACGCCTCCCCTTTTAACTCGGCTGTCAGAAACGGATCAAATGCTCACAAGCTTGGGCTGTCGATCGATAACCTTCAGGACCTGCCGGATATCGTGGCCGCGACGCAGAATCGCGCCCGTCTGGGCGATGATGGCGTAAAGGCCCTGCTTGTTGCGCAGAGTCGGCTGCTTCTCAATCCTATAGAGCGGCACCTCGCTGGTGCGCCGGAAGATCGAAAAAGTCGCCTTGTCGCGAGAGTGATCAATTGCGTAGTCGCGCCACACGCCTTCCGCGACTCGCCTGCCATATACGGTGAGGATGGCCGAGAGCTCTTGTCGGTCGAAGGCTGTGGGCATTTGAGCTTGGGCAGAGGCGTGCTTGCCGCTTCGTGCCTGGGGTGCCGTTTCTGTGGTCCGCACCCCAAACTGAACTATCGGTTCAGTGTCGCTCATCGCCCCTCCCTGTGTGGCGGGTTCATCCAATCGTCACATGATGGCCCAGTCGGCGGCGCTTGACAAGGCTCACCAGAAGTTTTCGGAGCAAAGCTCAGGAGCCCTTGGCATCACGCGCGAGGGCGGCCTCGATCAGAGCAATGGCGTCAGGGGAATCCCACACCGCGGGTCCGAGCAGACGCCCCAGCTCCTGCCCCTGGGGATCGATCAACACCGTGGTGGGAAGTCCGACACCCTTGAGAAGGCCCAATGTCTTGGTGGTCTTATCCAGGTAAATCGCGAGGTCCTTCACACCGATCTCATCGAGGAAAGCCTTGGCGACCGGCGCGCCCTTCTGGTCGATGCTGATGGCCACGACCTCGAAATTTTCACCGCCGTACTTCTTTTGCAGAGCCGCCAGCGCCGGCATCTCCTCGCGGCAGGGCGCACACCACGTGGCCCAGAGATTGAGGAGAACGGTCTTGCCCTGCCAATCCGCCATGCTCAGGGGCTTGCCTTCCGCGTCGGTGAAGCTGAGCGGCGGGAGCTCCCGCGGCGTCTTGTGAATCAGGAAGGCCGCCATGTCTCCGTGGGCCAGGCCAGCCGGGATTACCGCGGAACCCGCTGCCGTGCCCGCATTCTGGACATTGCGCGGTTCGGTGATGATCAGGTAAAGGGCTGCAGCCAGGGCCACCAGCACGACGAGCCCCAGCACTACCATCAGGCGGGAGCCCCGTCGGCCAGACGTCGTATCGCTCATGATGTCTAACCCGCTAGCAGATCGTTGAAGACAAGAGGCATATTTTGACCAACCGAATGTGGGGCGGACGCTTCGCCGAGACGCCCAGCGAGATCATGGAGGAGGTGAACACCTCCATCGACTTCGATAAGCGGTTGTTCGCAGAGGATATCGCCGGATCGAAGGCACACTGCAAGATGCTTGCGGCGACCGGCATCATCTCCGCCGATGACGCAGCGGAAATTAGGCGCGGACTGGAGCAGGTGCAATCGGAGATCGCGGCTGGAGAATTCACATTCTCGCGCAGCCTCGAGGACATCCACATGAATGTGGAATCGCGGCTCGCCGAGATCATCGGTCCCACGGCAGGCCGGTTGCATACTGCCCGGTCCCGCAACGACCAGGTCGCGACAGACCTGCGCCTCTATGTGCGCGGCGTCATCGACCATCTCGACGAGCAGTTGAAAGGGTTGCAGCGGGCGCTGGCGCGGCAGGCGAAGGCCCATGCGGACGCGATCATGCCCGGCTTCACTCATCTGCAGACTGCGCAGCCCGTCACCTTTGGGCATCATTGCCTCGCCTATGTCGAAATGCTGGGACGGGACAGGGAAAGATTCGCGGGCGCCCGGAAGCGGGTGAACGAAAATCCGCTGGGGGCCGCTGCGTTGGCGGGGACGTCGTTTCCCATCGACCGAGAGATGACGTCGCGCGAGCTCGGCTTCGCGTCGCCAATGCGGAATTCCCTGGATGCCGTCTCCGCCCGGGACTTCGCCATCGAGACGATGGCAGCGGCGGCGATCTGCGCCGTGCACCTGTCGCGCTTCGCCGAGGAACTGGTGCTTTGGACATCGGCCCAGTTCAGGTTCATCAAGCTGTCGGACCGGTTCACCACGGGCTCGTCGATTATGCCGCAGAAGCGAAATCCGGATGCGGCGGAGCTGGTGCGAGGAAAGGCCGGGCGGGTGATCGGCGCGCTGGTCACGCTGATGGTGATGATGAAGGGCCTGCCCCTCGCTTATGGCAAGGACATGCAGGAGGACAAGGAGCCGGTCTTCGATGCGCTCGACACGCTGTCGCTGACCGTCGCCGCAACGACGGGCATGGTCGAGGACCTGCAACCGGATCGGGATGCGTTGCGGGCGGCTGCCGACAGCGGCTTTGCCACGGCAACCGACCTGGCGGATTGGCTGGTGCGGGTGCTGGGCCTGCCTTTCCGGGCGGCCCATCATGTCACCGGCGCCCTGGTGGCGAAAGCGGAAGCGAAAGGCGTCGACCTCGCCGGGCTCGACCTCGGGGAGATGCAGGCTGTCGAAGCCGGGATCACCGAGGATGTCTATTCGGTCCTCACGGTCGAGGCTTCCGTGCGCTCGCGCAGGAGCCTGGGGGGTACCGCTCCCGAAAACGTGGCCGCCGAAGCCGCACGGTGGCTGAAGCTGTTGGGCTGAGTTTGTCCTGTGTGCAGGCGCGTCCCGGTCGTCTTCGGGACGACATGCTGTCGCAGATGGCCGTGTATTCATCGGCAATTTCGTTGACGAGTGTTGCACTGCCCACTAGCGTGCGCCCCGCGCAGGATATTACTGGTTTGTGAGACCCTGACCGGTTCGTGGATCTTGAGGAACTAGGCTCAACGGGCCGCCGAGACGAGGGACCGTGTTGGACAAGGGAGTTGGGACACGATGAAGGTACTGATCGCCGTCAAACGGGTAGTCGACTACAACGTCAAGATCCGGGTGAAATCGGACGGGTCGGGCGTCGAGCTCGCCAATGTGAAGATGTCTATGAACCCGTTCGACGAAATCGCCGTCGAGGAAGCCGTGCGATTGAAGGAGGCCGGAAAGGCGACCGAGATCGTGGCCGTCTCCATAGGCCCACAACAGGCGCAGGAGACGATCCGCACCGCGCTCGCCATGGGTGCCGATCGCGGCATATTGGTGAAGCATGACGGCATCCTGGAGCCGCTGGCGGTCGCGAAAATCCTCAAAGGCGTCTGTGCGGAGGAGAAGCCTGACCTGGTGATCCTGGGCAAGCAGGCCATCGACGACGATGCCAATCAGACCGGACAGATGCTCTCGGCCTTGCTGAACTGGCCGCAGGCAACCTTCTGCTCCAAGATCGAGCTGGGCGACGGCGAAGCCACGATCACCCGGGAAATCGACGGGGGCCTGCAGACGTTGAAGGTGAAGGCACCCTTCATCGCGACGACCGATCTGCGTCTCAACCAGCCGCGCTATGCGTCGCTGCCCAACATCATGAAGGCGAAGAAGAAGCCGATCGACGAGAAGACGCCTGCGGATTACGGCGTCGATACCGCACCGCGGCTGAAGGTCATCACCACAGGCGAACCGCCAAAGCGCCAGGGTGGCGTCAAGGTCGGTTCCATCGCCGAACTCGTCGGCAAGCTGAAGAACGAAGCAGGAGTGATCTGATCATGGCAACTCTGCTGATTGCCGAACACGACAACGCCTCCCTGAAGGATGCGACCCATAAGGCCCTGACCGCCGCGACCGAAATCGGCGGCGAAGTGCATGTGCTCGTCGCAGGAAAGGGCGCGGACGCCGCCGCCAAGGAAGCCGCTGGCCTCCAAGGTGTGTCCAAAGTCCTGCATGTGGAGGATTCAGGCCTCGAGCGTCCGTTGGCGGAAGCCATGGCGACGCTGGTCGTCGGTCTGGCCGACGCTTACGACGTGCTGATCGCGCCGGCGACATCCAACGGCAAGAACTACATGCCGCGGATCGCCGCCCTGCTGGACGTCATGCAAGTCTCGGACATCATCGCCGTCAAGGGCAAGGACACTTTCGAGCGTCCGATCTATGCCGGCAACGCCATCCAGACCGTACAGGCCACGGACCCCAAGATCGTCATCACCGTCCGCACCTCGGCCTTCCAGGCCACGGGCACGGGCGGTTCGGCTGCGATCGAGACCGTCGCCGCACCGGCGGATGCGGGCCAGTCCAGCTATGTCTCGGAAAATCTCTCCAAATCCGACCGGCCCGATCTCACATCGGCGAAGATCGTCATCTCGGGTGGTCGCGGGATGCAGTCCGGCGACAATTTCCACATGCTGGAGAAAGTGGCGGACCGCCTCGGCGCGGCGGTTGGCGCCTCTCGCGCGGCTGTCGATGCGGGCTTCGTGCCCAACAATTATCAGGTCGGCCAGACCGGCAAGGTCGTGTCACCGGATCTCTACATCGCGGTGGGCATTTCCGGCGCGATTCAGCATCTGGCGGGGATGAAGGACAGCAAGGTCATCGTCGCCATCAACAAAGACGAAGAGGCCCCCATCTTCCAAGTGGCCGATTACGGCTATGTCGGCGATTTGTTTTCCGCCATTCCTGAACTCGAGCAGGAACTGGCAAAGGCCGGCTACTGAGCTTAAGCAACATTCAGACGGTCGCGAGCCGCACGCATTTCCTTCGACAGGTTTTATGCGTTAGTCTCGCGGCCCTTCAAGGCCGTTCGTGGTGGGAATAATGGAAATCCGCAAGGTTGGGGTGATTGGCGCAGGCCAGATGGGCAATGGCATTGCCCATGTCGCGGCGCTGGCTGGTCACGATGTCTTCCTCAATGATTTGTCGCGGGAGAATATCGAGTCGGCACTCGCCACCATCAATGGGAACATGGCCCGGCAGGCCCGCAACGGCAAGATTACCGAAGATCAACGACGACAAGCTCTTGACCGCATCCACATCGCCGAGAACCTCGAGAGTCTCGAAGTTTGCGATCTGGTGATCGAATCGGCCAGCGAAGACGAGCAGGTCAAACGCAAGATCTTCGCCGCACTCTGTCCATTGATCCGGCCGGAGACGATCGTCGCCACCAATACTTCATCCATCTCCATCACCCGCCTCGCAGCCTCAACGGATCGACCCGAGCGATTCATGGGGATTCACTTCATGAATCCCGTCCCGCTGATGGAGCTGGTCGAATTGATTCGCGGCATCGCCACGGATGACGCGACGTTCACGAGCGTCCGCCAGTTCACCCTGACGCTCGGCAAGACGATCGCGGTGGCGGAGGACTTTCCCGCCTTCATCGTCAATCGAATCCTGCTGCCGATGATCAATGAGGCGGTCTACACGCTTTATGAAGGTGTCGGCACGGTGGAGGCCATCGACAGCGCCATGAAGCTTGGCGCGCATCATCCGATGGGACCTCTGGAGCTGGCCGACTTCATCGGTCTCGATACCTGCCTGTCGATCATGCAGGTGCTCTATGAGGGGCTCGCTGATTCGAAATACCGCCCCTGCCCGCTGCTGGTCAAGTATGTTGAGGCCGGCTGGCTGGGACGGAAGACACAGCGTGGATTCTACGATTATCGGGGCGAGAAGCCGGTTCCGACCCGCTAGCTTGACCGTAGCGCTTGATCGCCTTGCATCATTATTGCCGACATCATTGATCGGTATCCACCCGGCCGCCCTCTCGGCGGGCGCGCGCGTTTGCAAAAGCGAGCCGGGATAACACAGCACCGCCACACACTCGTCGATCTTTGCCGCCAGTTCGGATGCATGCCGTGTCCGTTGCGCAAAGGTCGAGAGGTATGGAGGATGGTGACGTTCCCCTCTTGGGAGGATCACGATCGATCGTCACTCGACGCGGCGACGTCGTTTTTCGAGAGGCGGCGCCCTGGTCCAGAACGGTCATCGCCCTTCTGAGACATCTGGAAGCCGTGGGCTTCGATCATGCCCCGCGCGTCGTCTCTGGAGGCTTCGATCCTTCGGGACGGGAGATGCTCAGCTTCGTCGAAGGCACCTTTGTCCACCCTAAAGCCTGGAACGACGATGCCCTGCCCGCGCTCGGACGAATGCTCCGAGAGTTGCACGAGGCGACGGCCTCCTTCAGGCCTGACGATACTCCCCAATGGCAATCCTGGTTCGGACGAAGGCTGGGCATCCCCTCTGTCATCGGTCATTGCGACACCGGCCCGTGGAACATCGTCAGCCGCGACCAGATGCCGGTCGCCCTTATTGATTGGGAGGTCGCGGGACCCGTCGATCCCCGCGTTGAACTTTGCCAAGCCTGCTGGCTCAATGCACATCTCGTGGATGACGACATCGCAGAGTTGCATGGCTTTCCGTCAGTGGAGATGAGGGCGCGGCAGTTGTGCATGCTCCTCGATGGCTATGGCCTATCGCGACGGGAGCGCATCGGCTTCATCGATCTCATTCGCGATTTCGTGGTGCTCTGCGCTGCCGACATCGCTACGGAAGCGCGTGTCACTCGGGATGCGACGGTCAATCCGAGGCTCTGGGGAATTGCGTGGCGCGCGCGTAGTGCCGGCTGGATCACACGGCACAGAAGCACCCTCGAGCGCGTCCTCAACGCGTCGGCATAAAAAATACTCCGACTGCAGGACGTCCTGTTTCGGCAGGAAGTAAAGGAAAAACAGGCTGGTCTCGACGGGCCATGCGCCTAAAACTGTGCATCTTTGTTTTGCCACGAACCAGCCCTTCTGCAGCCGAATTGCAGAAGCACATTGGCATCGTTGCCTCTAGTGGTTCGGTTCTGGCGAGGGTGTCGGAGATCTCAGCCCCCCAGCCCCCCCGATGCTCCCAAAGGAGCCGGACCATCGAGTATCTCCCTTGAGTTCAGTCAGTAAGGGCAACAGACTGAGTCGATGATCGGGTTTCCCGGTTATCGACTCGGGCTGACTGCCCAGCTCTTTCCCTTCCCGACATCTTGATTTCGAAATTCAGCTCGCCGATATCGGCGCTGTGTTGCGATGATTTCCAGGGGATTGAGAATTGATGCGTGCGTCGAATGAAACTGACGGCGGAGCAACCGTCGAAGCCCAGGGATCCGGCGAGACCCATTCCTTTCAGGCGGAGGTCTCGCGTCTGCTGCACCTCATGGTGCATTCGGTCTATTCCGACCGAGACGTGTTTCTCCGGGAGCTGATTTCCAACGCCGCCGATGCCTGCGACAAGCTGCGCTATGAAGCGTTGTCACGGCCCGAGCTGCTTGCCGACGATCCCGAACTCAGCATCACGCTCGCTATCGACAAGGCGAACGGCACGTTGACGGTCTCCGACAACGGGATCGGAATGAGCCGTGACGAGCTGGTGGACAATCTCGGCACCATTGCGCGGTCCGGAACGCATGCCTTCATGGAGAAGCTCGGCCAGGGGGAAGGCTCTCCGAAGCTCATCGGACAGTTCGGCGTAGGGTTCTACGCGGCCTTCATGGTTGCTGCCAGGGTGGACGTCACGTCCCGTCGAGCCGGATCGGACGAGGCCTGGGTGTGGTCCTCCGACGGCACGGGCACTTTTACCGTGGAGCCGTTCGCGGGCGAGGATGCTCCCAAGCGCGGCACCTCGATCCGGCTGACTCTGAAGGAGGATGCGAAGGACTTCCTGGAGCCTTGGAAAATCGAGCAGGTGGTGCGGGCCTATTCCGACCATGTGGCCATTCCCATCAGAATCGCGACGATCGAGCAAAAGGATGAGGAGCCGCGGCAGATCAACAACGCGGCCGCTCTCTGGATGCGCCCAAAATCCGAGATCACAGAGGAGCAGTACAAGGAGTTCTTCGGTGCCATCGCAGGCATCTACAGTGATCCCGCACTCATCATCCACTACCGGGCCGAGGGACGGCACGAATATACGGTGCTGCTGGCAGTCCCATCAGAGCAACCGTTCGATCTGTTCGATCCGGAGCGGAGAGGGCGCCAAAAGCTTTATGTCAGGCGCGTCTACATCACCGACGATGCCGAATTCCTGCCCGGCTATCTCCGGTTCGTGCGGGGGGTCATCGATAGCGAAGACATGCCGCTCAACCTGTCTCGGGAAATGCTGCAGAACAATCCGCTCGTGGCGCAAATCCGCAAGGCAGTGACGAAGCGCGTTCTCTCCGAGCTGAAGAAGACTGCCGAACAGAATAGCGAGACCTATGGGAAGATCTGGTCGGCCTTCGGTGCGGTGATCAAGGAAGGGCTCTATGAGGATATGGAACGGCGGGACGAGCTGTTCGAGATCGCCCGCTTCCGGACCACGACGTCCCCGGAGGGGGAGACGCGGTCCTTGAAGGACTATGTCGGGTCCCTGAAGACCAACCAGACGGCCATCTATTATGTGGCCGCAGACGATGCGACCAAGGCTGCCGCGGCGCCGCAAATCGAGGGGTTCAAAGCGCGCGGCATCGAAGTGCTGCTGCTCACCGACCCCGTCGATAATTTCTGGACGCGCACGGCCCTGGGCTTCGATGGAAAGCCGTTCCGCTCAGTCACACAGGGCGCCGCCGACCTCGCCGGTATTCCGGTGGAGAAAAGCGATGAGGCGACGGAGAGCGATGCTCAAGACAAGCCGGCTCTGGGCACGCTCGTCGCCGCCATGAAACAAACGCTGGGCGATGCCGTGAGCGATGTGCGCCTCTCCGACCGCCTGACATCATCGCCCGTCTGCCTCGTGGCCGACGTACAGGGCATGGACAGGAACATGGAACGGCTGCTCGCTAAGCAAAAGCCGGGAGCCAAGCACAGCCAACCGATCCTGGAGATCAATCCCACGCATCCCATGGTAACCGGACTGGCAAAGCGGGCCAAAGAGCACGGCGTCTCGGATGAGATCTCGGATGCGGCCTGGTTGCTCCTGGATGAGGCCTATGTCCTGGAAGGCGAACCGGTGCCAGATCCAGCCGCCTTCGCTCGGCGGCTCAGCGGGGTGATGGCCCGGATCCTCGGCTAGGCTCGCAAGGCTCGGTTAGGGCGTAAGATCAACAATGGCGCTGGCGGCAATGATCGGGCCGCCATCGTCTTCCTGGAGAAGAACGACACCATTTGGCGCCTCCTCGCTCACGAGTTCCGCCGCAGGCAAAGTGACCGACATGGGCGAGCCGTGCCACATCCCGACCGGGATCATCTTGCGCACGACATTCGTGTAGATGATTTCCCGGTCAATGTTCTCGCCCTTCGTAATGGCGACGTGGGCTTCGGGCTGGATCATCATCAACCAGACCGTCGCATCGAAGGGTTTCCCCTCGGGGCCTACTCCAACCGAAATTTCGAGCTCACGGCCCTTATTCCGGACGACCAGCGGCACCTCCGGCTCCGTTTCATCCGCGAGCCGCTTCTTAATCAACGCATCGACTTCGTGGCGACGGCTGCCGACAACATGGACCAGGCCATCGATGACCATCTGCGGGGTATAAACATCCTTGTCGCCGCGGCGCTTGGCGTATTCACGCTGACGTTTGGTGTTTTCAGGATTGCCAAGCGTGTCCTTCCAACCGAGATAATCCCAATAATCGACATTGAAGGTCAGGGCGACCACGTCGGGGCGCTTTGCAAGATCCTTCATGAAGTTGTCGGCGGCCGGGCACGCCGAGCATCCCTGGCTCGTGAAAAGCTCGACGACAGCGCGTTCCTCCGCGGCCGCAGTGGCGGATGCACCCAAGAGCACCCATCCCACCGCCGCAGCGGTGAGAGTGGCTCGTTTCCAGCGGTCTGCAGCGTTTGAAAGCATGGGGCAACCTAGGCTTTCGTCCGTGGAGCTGGCGAGTAACGATGGGGTGAGACGGTCCTTCTCCGCATCACGTTTTTGGAGAGCGCGATGCGAAGCCATCAGCATCCGGCCCACTCAGGCCGCACGCACCAAGTTGCGGAGGACGTAGTGGAGGATGCCACCGCTGCGGAAATAATCGAGTTCGTCCAAGGTATCGATCCGGCAGAAGAGCGGAACAGTGCGAACGGTGCCGTCCGCAGACTCGATCCGCGCGTCGACCACGGTGCGAGGCTGGAGTTTGTCCATGCCGCTTATCGAAATCTTCTCATCGCCCTTCAGCCCGAGAGCCTGCCAGCTATCGCCCAGCTCGAACTGCAGGGGCAGAACACCCATTCCCACCAGATTGGAACGATGAATGCGCTCGAAGCTCTCAGCAACGACCGCGCGGACCCCGAGGAGACGCGTGCCCTTGGCCGCCCAGTCGCGGCTCGATCCCGTGCCGTATTCCTTACCGGCAAAGATCACCAGCGGCACATGCTCCTGCTGGTATTCCATGGCGGCGTCGTAGATCGGCATCTGCTGCCCCGACGGGTAGTGCTTCGTGATACCGCCCTCGACACCAGGAACCATCTGGTTCTTGATGCGAATATTCGCAAAGGTGCCGCGCATCATGACCTCATGATTGCCGCGGCGCGCGCCGTATGAATTGAAGTCCATCACATCAACGCCGTGCTCAGACAGATATTTGCCGGCGGGGCTATCCCTCTTGATGGAGCCGGCAGGCGAGATGTGGTCGGTTGTTATCGAATCGAGGAAGAGGCCCAGTATGCGGGCGCCTTCTATATCTTCGACCGGCTTCGGTGCAGCCGTCATACCCTCGAAGTAAGGCGGGTTCTGCACGTAGGTCGAGTTGCTGTCCCAGGCGTAGGTCAGTCCGCCGGTGACGTCGATCTTCTGCCAGGATTCGTCGCCCTTGAAGACGTCGCTGTAGCGCTCCTGGAACATTGCCCGAGTGACGGACTCGCGGACCGTGTCCGCGATCTCCTTGGTGCTGGGCCAGATATCCTTCAAGTAAACGGGCTGACCATCATGGCCGGTGCCGAGGGGCTCCGTCGCCATGTCGATCTTCATGGATCCAGCGAGCGCATAGGCCACCACGAGTGGCGGGGATGCGAGATAATTGGCCCTCACATCAGGGTTTATGCGGCCTTCGAAGTTGCGGTTGCCGGAGAGGACCGACACAGCGACCAGATCATTGGTCTTGATCGTCTCGGAAATCGCATCCGGAAGCGGGCCGGAATTGCCTATGCAGGTGGTGCAGCCGTAGCCGACCAGGCTGAAGCCGAGCTTATCCAGATCCTTATCAAGGCCAGCGCGCGCAAGGTATTCGGTGACCACCTGGCTGCCGGGGGCGAGGGAGGTCTTCACCCATGGCTTTACCTGCAGGCCTTTGGCAACAGCATTCCGCGCAAGCAGGCCAGCGCCGAGCATCACCGAGGGATTGGAGGTGTTGGTGCAGGACGTGATCGCTGCGATCACCACATCGCCATTGCCAAGGTCGAAATTGGCGCCGTCGACCTTGTAACGTTGCGAAAGGGCACCTGGCTGACCGAATTCCGTCTCCATTACGGTCTTGAAGTTCGCGGCTGCATTGGACAGTTCTACGCGGTCCTGAGGGCGCTTCGGGCCGGCAAGGCTGGGAACGACATCCGCCAGATTCAGCTCAAGCGTGTCGGTGAAGACCGGGTCCTGAGTGCTCGGCAGGCGGTACATGTTCTGGGCCTTGGCATAAGCCTCGACCAAGGCAATGGTTTCCTCCGGGCGACCTGAGGCCGTCAGATATTTGATGGTGTCCTCGTCGATGGGGAAGAAGCCGCAAGTGGCGCCGTATTCAGGGGCCATGTTGCCGATCGTCGCCTGATCTTCCAGTGAGAGCGAACCCAAGCCTGGGCCGAAGAACTCCACAAATTTGCCGACCACACCTTTCTTACGCAGCATCTGCGTAACGGTGAGCACCAAGTCCGTTGCGGTGACGCCTTCCTTCAGGGTGCCCGTCACCTTGAAGCCCACGACCTCGGGGATCAACATCGAGATCGGCTGGCCGAGCATGGCCGCTTCCGCCTCGATGCCGCCCACGCCCCACCCCAAGACGGAGAGACCATTGACCATCGTCGTGTGGCTGTCGGTGCCCACGAGCGTATCAGGATAAGCAACCTCCACCGGGCCGGTCGCCGTCTCCTCGATCCTCGTCCATACCGTGCGAGACAGATATTCGAGGTTCACCTGATGGCAAATGCCGGTGCCGGGCGGCACGACGCGAAAATTCGCGAAGGCGTCCTGGCCCCATTTCAAGAATTTGTAACGCTCGCCATTGCGTTCATATTCCCGCTCGACGTTGAGCTCGAAGGCATTGGAGCTCGCGAAGAAGTCAACCATCACCGAGTGATCAATCACCAGGTCGACCGGTGCCAAAGGGTTGATCTTCTCGGGGTTGCTGCCGAGCTGCTTCATGGCATCGCGCATGGCTGCAAGATCCACGACCGCCGGAACGCCGGTGAAATCCTGCATCAGCACCCGGGCCGGACGAAAGGCAATTTCGCGATCACTCTTCCGCGTCTTCAGCCATTCGGCCATGGCGAGGATATCGTCCTTCGATACGGTACGCCCATCCTCATGGCGCAACAGGTTCTCGAGGAGGACCTTGAGGGAAAAGGGAAGTTGCGAGACCCCAGGGAGCCCATTCTTCTCCGCCTCCGGCAGGCTAAAGTAGTCATAGCTTCGAGTGCCGACCTCAAGTGTGCGGCGGCATTTGAAGCTGTCGAGCGAACGGGGTTCGATGGTCATCGCGGTCCTCTGGGGAAGTGCGGGAGTGAATTCAATGGAATGAACAGGGTCGGCAAATAATGGCAGATATACCGCGCCGACATACTGGCGGCACCGCCGCGGAAGCTGTCGCTTCATGGAAACGCGGCACGGGGACCTGAGCCGGCATGCGGGTTCGGTTCATCTCCGGGTTCTATAGACTCTTTCCAAACAGGTTGAAAGTAGTCCTCAAAGCTAACGACATCAAGAAAGCAGGCGAAGCGCCACCCCCTATGCGTTGCCAAAGCTCTCCTGTACATGAAGAGCCTTGCGATAGGAGCACAATGACACGGCTTGCGGCAGAACAGCTGGCATGCGAACGAGGCGGACGCGACGTGTTTGCCGATGTCAGCTTCCAGCTCCATGGTGGCGAGTCCCTGCTGCTCACCGGGCCCAACGGTTCGGGCAAGACGACGCTCATGCGCGCACTCTGCGGCCTGTCGGAGATCACCCAGGGCAAGCTTGAACTTAGGGGCTTTCCGGGCGACCTACCGATCCCCCAGCGCAGCCACTATGTCGGGCACCAGGAGGCCATAAAAGTGGCGTTCACAGTCACCGAGAACCTTCAGTTCTGGGCGAGCTTCCTCGGCGGGGGCAATGTCGCCCTGGCGCTGGAGGCTTTCGGGCTGGCTCGCCTCGGACCGTACTCCGCCGGCCTCCTCTCCTCAGGGCAGCGACGCCGGCTGGCCTTGTCGCGATTGTTGCTGGTGAAACGGCCGATCTGGCTTCTCGACGAGCCGACGGTCGGGCTGGACGCGGCATCACAGGCCGTTCTGGGCGATCTCCTCACTGCTCATCTCGCGGACGGCGGCATGGTCATCGTCAGCTCACATGTGGATTTGCCATTGACGCCCAGCCTGCAGTTGGACATGGCGGAGCACGCTGTCCTTCCATGAGAATATTTCTGGCCATCCTCTTCCGAGACATCCGGCTGGCGCTGCGCCAGGGCGGGGGCGCGGGCACGGCCCTGGGCTTCTTTCTTGCCGTGGTCATCCTGCTGCCTTTGGGGATCGGACCCGACCTTGCTGTGCTCTCGCGCATCGCGCCCGGGGCCCTCTGGATCGCGCTGCTGCTGTCGGTCCTGCTCTCTGCGGAGCGTATTTTTCAATCCGACTATGAGGACGGTTCATTGGAGGTGATGAGCATGGGGCTCGTGCCCCTCGAGCTCATCGCGCTCGCAAAGGCGCTGGGGCACTGGATCACGACCGCCCTGCCCCTGGCGATCGCGGCCCCGCCCCTAGGAGTTCTGCTGAATGTCGCTCCCGAGGTGGTGCTGCCGCTGTGGGCTGCCATGCTTACTGCCTCGCTGGCCTTGAGCCTCCTCGCCAGTCTCGGAGCTGCACTTACGGTGGGCGTGCGGCGAGGCGGTCTCATCGTCTCCATTCTGGTCCTGCCGCTCTATATTCCTGTGCTCGTGTTCGGGATATCGGCGAGCGTCGGTCTGTCCGCGACGACGGAGGTTTTCGGCGCCTCGATGCTGATGCTGACCGCGATCACGCTCGCGTGCGCCGTGCTCTGTCCGGTCGGCGCTGCTGCCGCACTCCGGGCTCATATGAAGTAAGACGCCCCGGCAGGAAGTTGAAAACCCGCCGCATTGCAGATTTCCCCCGTTCAGTTTAAGTGCCGACTCATGCAACGTTTTGCAAATCCTACGCGCTTCGTTCAGCTTGCTGCCACGTTGCTGCCCTGGACGGCGAGTGCAGCAGCGCTGCTGCTGATCACGGGGGCCGTGTGGGGACTGGTCTATGCTCCGCCTGATTATCAACAGGGGGAGACCGTCCGCATCATGTATGTTCATGTTCCGGCGGCATGGATGGCGATGTTCGTCTATTCGAGCATGGCCGCATCCAGCGTCGTCGCAATGATTTGGCGACACCCGCTGGCTGATGTCGCTGCGAAAGCGGCAGCACCGATCGGAGCCTGCTTCACCTTCCTGGCTCTCGCAACCGGTTCTTTGTGGGGGAAACCAATGTGGGGTGCCTGGTGGGTCTGGGATGCCCGGCTCACTTCGGTCTTCGTGCTCTTCCTGCTCTATCTCGGCTACATGGCGATCTGGCAGATCATCGAGCAACGTCAACGGGCGGCAAGGATCGCGCAGATCGTCGCGGTCGTCGGCTTCGTGAACATACCCATCGTAAAATTCTCAGTGGATTGGTGGAACTCGTTGCATCAGCCTGCGAGTGTGCTCAAGATCGGAGGCCCGGCGATCGATCCGTCCATGCTTTGGCCGCTTCTGATCATGGGGCTCGCGTATCTGTTCCTGTTCATCACGCTGCTGTTAATTTCGATGCGTACGGAGATCACCTCGCGGAGGATCGCTGCGATGGAACTTGCCGAGGTCAGGGCTTAAGGAAGAATCCCATGTCGTTTGAGGCGCCACACGTTGCCTTCGTGGTCGCGGCTTATGTCCTCACCGCGCTCGTGCTTGCGGCGATGACAGTGGGCATCATCATTGCTTATCGACGGCAGGCGAGACGGCTGCAGGAGCTCGAGGAGCGTGGCGCGCCACGACGGCCGATCCGATCCCAAGCGATGGGACAAGAGACGTGAACATGGCTGCTGAAGCCCCCAAACCGCATGGCGACGAGCCTCGCAAGCGGCGCGTTCTGCCACTGGCAGTCCTTCCCGTCATCCTGTTTGCCCTGCTGGCCATCGTGATGATGATGCGCCTTTTCGGAGGAGATCCGTCGAAGCTGCCGTCACCGCTGATCGGAAAGGCGGTGCCGGATTTCGCCCTTCCCGGGCTTGCCGGCCTTCAGGCCGAAGGGATACCGGTCCCCGGGTTCTCGACCTCGGACCTGGCAAAGGGCGACGTCACTCTCGTGAATGTCTGGGCTTCCTGGTGCGTGCCCTGCCGACAGGAACATCCCATCCTCATGCAGCTGGCCACGGATCCAAACGTGAAGATCCTGGGGATCAACTACAAGGACAATGCGGAGAATGCGCGCCGTTTCCTCGGTCTTCTGGGCAATCCGTTCAGAGCCGTGGGCATTGATCCAGAGGGAAAAACCGCGGTCGAATGGGGTTTTTATGGGGTTCCAGAGACGTTCGTGGTGAACGGCAAGGGCATCATCACCTACAAATGGATCGGTCCCATGACTGCAGACATCGTCCAGCAGAATATTTTACCAGCCATTACCGCTGCTCGAGCCGGGCGAAACTGACGTTGGAGATCTCGGACAAGCCGACCTCGGCGCATAGTGGAGATGAGGCCCCCGCCTTCATCTCCACACAATAAGGATTACGACGACAGGGTCGCCCGGGGACGCCTGCCGCGAGGCCTCGGCTCCGGAGGTCGCGTAAATCCATTCGCATGAGCTTCCATCTGCAGCCCATAGGCCTCCGACAATGCGCGCAATCCTTCCAAGAGATCCCGCTGCACGTTTTTCGGCACGACGTTCAACATCTTCTGCTCAACGGCCATGGCTCCTGGCTGAGCCGATTGCAATGCGCGGCGTCCCGCGGCCGACAATTTGATCGTATTCGTGCGACCGTCTTCACGCGTGCGTTTCCGCTGCAGGAGGCCGTTCTTCAGCAAACGAGCAACGAGGTCGGCCAGCGTCGAACGGTCGATGCCGGTGGCACGTACGAGCTGGGTCTGGCTGGCGCCTTCGTTCTGCGCCACGGCAAGCAAAACCGTGAACTGCCTGTGAGTCAGTCCGCTATATCCGTTGTGATCCCCGAACAACGTCGTCGCGAACTGCGCCGCACGCTTAATCAAATGATAAACAGACGTATCAAGAGTTACGATATCTTCGCCCATCGACATTGTTTACCCCCATTGTGCTTTGGCCCGCGAGTCCATGCGGCCGACGCAGTCATGCGTCAACGCCGTCCTAGCGTAGACAAGTCTCTCCGCCCTTTTGATCAGAATTTTGCTGAGGTATTGCGCTCCATCGTCCCTTCTATTGTCACGGGGATCATAAAAGAAACGATGTGTACGATGGACCGCTCCCCCAGTCGCCGATCGTAGGAGAGATTATGCCATAACGCGGATTACTTGTTCAATTGTTTTCGTCAAAAGAAGAGTCGATCGACTTTTCATTTAAGATCGAGAGCCAAACCCATTCAAAAGTCTATTGAGAGAACTCGATAAATGAAGCTGGGCGAAACTAACGAAATTTTCCTTTCACGTAGAAATGTTCTGCGTACCAATCGACAAGACGCACAGTTATATTTGAGAAATATTTCGCTATTTCTAGTTATTATGAGCATCGGCACCAGGTTCGGCGTGTCGATTGAGCAGGCCAAGCTGGGCAATGGCAAACAACATCGTCAGCGGCATAATACCGAAGACTTTAAAATTGACCCAAAAACCGGTGGAGAAGTTGCGCCATACTATTTCGTTCAGGACTGCAAGAACGAGAAAGAACAATCCCCAGCGCAACGTTAGTTGAACCCATCCCGCTTCGGTCAGATGGAAGGACTCCCCAAAGACGGGCTTGAGAAGGGAACGTCCAAACCCAAGTCCGACGAGAAGGATGATGCCAAACATGGCATTAACAATCGTCGGCTTCATCTTGATAAAAAGCTCGTCCTGTAGAAACAAGGTCAAGCCACCGAACACCAAGACAAATGCGCCTGTGATCAGCGGCATGATCGGCAACCGGCGAACCAGAAGCCAAGCCACAGCCAGAGCGAGGGCCGTTGCCACCATGTAAGCGCCCGTAGCCGCGAAAATATTGACACGGGCATTCACTAGAAAGAAGACCACCAACGGACCTAACTCGACGGCAATCTTCAGCAGCGGATTCATCGCCTGCCTATCGGCGGAGCGGGTCACGTCATTGTCCTGCATCATTGTTCCGATCACATCCAGGCGGCTTCACCGAAGACCCGATATTGCGCGAGCAAACGCGTCAGCTTCAAAGGGCTGGAGATCACCGACAGACTCGCCCACGCCGATGGCGTGGATCGGCAAGCCAAATCTTTCGGCGACCGCAACGAGAATTCCGCCGCGCGCCGTACCATCCAGCTTCGTCATGACCAATCCCGTGACTCCTGCAACCTTCTGGAAAATCTCCACCTGGTTGATGGCGTTCTGACCCGTTGTCGCATCCAGCACGAGCAACACTGCATGCGGCGCGGTAGGATCCTGCTTCTTCAGCACCCGCGTCACTTTGCTCAATTCAGCCATGAGATCGGATTTGTTCTGCAGCCGCCCTGCCGTATCGATCATCAAGACATCCACGACGTCCGCCTTGGCCTTTTGCAGAGCCTCAAAAGCGAGACCCGCCGCATCGGCGCCAATGTCACGGGAAATGACCGGGGCGTCGACGCGCGCTCCCCACACTTTCAGCTGCTCCACAGCCGCTGCCCTGAAGGTGTCGCCGGCTGCCAGCATCACGGTTCGCCCCTCATCCCTGAACCTGGCTGCGAGCTTTCCGATCGTGGTGGTCTTGCCGCTGCCATTCACGCCAACCATCATGATCACGAATGGCTTGTGGTTTGCGTCGATCTCCAGCGGTCGCGCCACGGGCCTGAGCACTTCGGCCACTTCAAAGGCGAGGATCCTCCGTACTTCTTCCGGCTCGATCTCCTTGTCATACCGGCCCGCAGAAACCTTCTCCGTTATCCGTGCTGCAGCGGAAACGCCGAGATCCGCCTGGATCAGGATATCCTCAAGATCCTGCAGAGTATCCGCGTCGAGCTTGCGCTTGGTGAAGATATCGGTGATGCCGGTGCCCAGGGACTGGGAGGATTTCCGCAGCCCTTCCGTCAGACGCTGGAACCAGGTGAATTTCGACGGCTTTGCGTCACCGCCCGGCACAGCCTCCGTGAGACCATCGGACCCCTCGATCACCGCGGCAGAGGTGGGCGGCAAGACCTCCTCTACGGGCTCCTCGGTCAGTCCTTCGGGGACGAGCTCGGTGGTCGGGTCAGCCTCGAGGGCATCGAACATGGCCTCGAGGATCTCGATCGGGACTTCACCTTCAGAGATCTCGTGAAGCTCCGGGTCAATCTCCTCCAAAACCTCGGTGAGGGTCTTGTCGACTTCTTCCACCGGAGCATCGGCAGACAGATCGATCTGCAGTTCTTCCGGTAAGGACGCCTCTTCTTCCGAAACGGACGCGGCTTCCGCCTCGACAGCCGTCGTGGGGGCGGGTCCTAACCCAAACCAACGTCGGAAGCGGCTAACTTCGGTCTTTTCAGCACTCATACCGAGGGCCTTGCACTTAATGCATTGCCGACGACACCGATGATGTCGGCATCAAGGATCGACCCCGCTTGAACCGGCTCCGCAAAGCGCACAGGTGCAAAATGCTGGGTTCGGCCACCGGTCTCCGTCTCGGCCAAGACGTGCCTGCGCTTCCCCACCTCGCGTTCGAAAAACGTCGAAAGCCGACGATTGCCATGATCGCGAAGGAGACGCGCGCGCTCTTTGATCACCGTGCCCTGCAGCTGAGGCATACGGGCAGCCGGCGTCCCAGGTCTTGGAGAGAACGGAAAGACATGGAGATAGGTCAGCCCGCAGTCGTCGATAAGGCGGAGCGAATTCTCAAACATTTCCTCGGTCTCCGTCGGGAAGCCGGCGATCAAATCGGCGCCGAAAACCGCATCGGGGCGATGGCGACGGACATCGTCGCAGAAGGAGATGGACTGGGACCTCAGGTGGCGCCGCTTCATCCGCTTGAGGATCATGTCATCGCCAGCCTGGAGAGAGAGATGGAAATGGGGCATCAGCCGCTCCTCCTCGGCAATGACCCGCATCAACGGCTCATCCACCTCGACGCTGTCGATGGAGGAGATCCGAAGACGCCGAAGATCCGGCACCAGGTCAAGGATGCGTCGAATGAGCTGACCCAGGCTGGGCCTGGCCGGAAGATCACTGCCATAGGAGGTGATATCCACGCCGGTCAGCACGATCTCGCGATAGCCCGCTTCCACCAGACGTCGAATCTGGGTCACAACCTCGCCACCGGGAACCGAGCGGGAATTGCCCCGCCCAAAGGGAATGATGCAGAAGGTGCAGCGATGGTCGCAGCCATTCTGGATCTGGACGAAGGCGCGGGTGCGGTCGCTCATGCCGTCGACCATGTGAAGGGCCGTCTCCCGAACCGACATGATGTCGTTCACGAGGATCTTCTCTTCGGCGGCAACACCGAAGTCGGGCACGGAGCGCCGCCAGGTGTCCGCGTGCAGCTTCTCTTCGTTGCCGAGCACCAGATCAACCTCTTCCATCGCCGCGAAGGAGGCAGGATCAATCTGGGCTGCACAGCCGGTCACGATGATCCTCGCATCGGGACGCTCGCGGTGGGCACGGCGGATGGCCTGGCGCGCCTGGCGCTGGGCTTCCGCGGTCACCGCACAGGTATTGACTATGATCGCGTTCTCAAGGGACGCCGCCTCGGCGTGGGCGCGCATGACCTCGGACTCATAAGTGTTGAGCCTGCAGCCGAAGGTGATGATTTCGGGGCGCGTGGTCATGATGGGCAGGAGATACGTCTTCTGGCGCCGGTGTGCAAATTTTGATCGCAGCCGAAGGCTTTCAGGCGGCCTCAAGTGCAAGTTCACCGTCGAATTCATAGGCGACTGGACCGGTCATTATGATGTGACCGTCCTCGCGCCAAAGAATGTCGAGATCTCCGCCAGGAAGGGTCACGCGGACATGACGGTCGGCAAGGCCCTTGCGCGCGGCGCAAACCGCCGCGGCACAGGCGGCCGTACCACAGGCTCGCGTAAGGCCCGCGCCTCGCTCCCAGACCCGCAGGACAATATGGTCGAGGGCCTCCACCTGCGCGACCGAGATGTTGGCGCGCTCAGGGAACAGATGATGACGTTCCAATTCCGGACCCAGCCGCGCCAGATCGATGTTGTCGACGTCATCCGTCCAGAAGATGCAGTGAGGATTTCCAACATTCACAGCGGATGGGGTGTCGAGCGGGCCATGTTCTAACTCCATGGCAGAGGTGTCGTCCATCGGCACGGACAAGGGAATGTCCGCCCACCCAAACCGCGGCACGCCCATGTCGACCGAAACCCCGACGTCGTTGCGCGTGCATTGAAGAAGGCCGGCGCGCGTCTCAATCACGACGCTCTTCTTTCCCGTCTCGTCCAGAAGCATGTCGGCAACACACCGGCTGGCATTGCCACAGGCAGAGACCTCGCTGCCGTCGGGATTCCAGATGGACATGAACGCGTCCGCCGATGGCGAGACCGGCCGACCGATGCGGATCAATTGATCGCAGCCCACGCCTTGAACCCGATCGGATATTTGCGAGGCCTGGGCCGCCGTGATCGGCACGGCCGCAAACCGCGCGTCAATCACCACAAAGTCATTGCCGAGACCGTTCATCTTGCGGAAGGGGACGTGCGCTGTCATGGCCACGAATATGGACCGGACAGATCGCAAATGCCAGCGGTCCAAGATCGATGACGTCGGTCATCGCGTTCTCGGCGCGCGCGTGTCTTTGCCGCGGTTCACCAAGTAAACAGCCAGCCCTCACCCAAATCCGGGCCCCCTCCCAGCATCGGCGGTCCTTCGGAGGGCAGTACCAACGCAGCCGTCGCCCGGAGACAGCGCGCGCCCTCCGGCGGCAGGCTGTCCGATTCGAGGCTGGCCCGGACAACGAGCCTCTGGCCCAAAGCGTCAGCAAACGAGACGACGGTCTCCTCCCGAAGAGTGGCTCGAAATTCGTCGTTTGCCGAGTGAGCCAGAAATGCCTGGCTGCTGCCGTAGTGGAACCAGAGATCCATCTGCCCATCTTCTGCAGCGGCTGCGAGCCACTTCCGGGCGTAATCGGAGGTCATCAACCTCGGGGCGCTGCCCAGGGTCTGTGGGCCGGAGAGTTCATAGACGATCGCTCCGTCCGCCGAGGCATATTTCGCCTCAATCGCGTCGAGCACCTGTGCCGAGTATTCCCCAGCGCCAGCAGCCGGTGCACGTCCGCAACCGACAAGATGCTCCGGAGTAAATTCGGTCGCTGCGTCGGAGCCACGCGCATTGAGCCAAATGTCTCCGGTTGCGGCCTCCAGGTGCGGAATCGCCTGAGCATAGGTCATCGTCCGGTCGATGACACCATCACGCCATGACACTGAGGCGACGCTATCCATTTGGTAGTTGGCTACCACTGGGACAGTCGCTTCGGCGACAAAGAGTGCAGCATGGTCGGGCGTGAACTCGCTTTGAAGCGCCGCTGCCGCTTCCTCGTCCAAAGCAGAGACCAATTTCGTGGCCTCGAAGCGGTCCAGGGCAACATAGTCGCATCTGAAGTCGCCAAGCGCGGCTCGGAAGCCGTTCAAGAATTCGTTTCGTTTCACACTATCGTCCCACAAGACGCGGTCGAAATTGACCGCGGCATGTGGGACTTGCCAAAAACAAGTGCAAAATGAGGACCGCCCGCATGGCAGAAAAGAGGCCCTCCGCAACCTCATAGAGATTCACCGAAGAGGTTACAGCCGGTGCCTCGCAGCCTTGCTCATAACGTCTTGGCGAACTTTGCATCCACCGACCAACGGCCACCGCCATGGACCGCGAAGAAGAAGAGAATGGCTGCCCACAGGATCGATTTTTCGGCGCCCATCAGGCCTTCGCCCTGCACAATCCAATGGAAGTAAACGGTCACAAGCAGCACGATCATGCCCGCAAAGGCCGCGGGCCGGGTCAACAGTCCCAAAGCGATTAAGATGCCACCGAAAAATTCCGTGATCGCCAAGAGGGGCGCCCAGAAAACGCCGGGGTAGAAGCCCAGGCCTTCCACCATGCCAATCCTTGCCATGGGATCCAGGATCTTGGGGAAGCCATGAATAGCTAAAAGGCCGCCAGCCAAGACCCGCATGAGGGCATAGGACAGGGGCGAGAGTGCAGCATAGACGCCACTCATTGCCGGGACGATCAATCTCTGGTTGTCATCGTAACGCTGATCTAAACTTGCCATATTTTCCCCATCTCCGAAGCGGTAGCCTCACCGGCTCAACGTTCATAGCCCGACCCCCCATTGGCATCCTATGGGATGGCGTTCAATACCGCGTGATGGCGCTGCACCGTCTACAAACTGAAGGATTTTCGCCACGGCTCATCCCCCGAGACGATCGGCGACTTGACGGGGGATGCGTCCTTGAGTAGGAATTGCGCCGATTTCTAAGACTCTCACGTCTTTGAGACCGCCTTGCACATGGAGCGGAGACATGCTCCGGGAGGCAAGGGGGTCAACATCCGCCAGCGAGTTTCGCCCGCGGGTGCCATTGGCGTTTGCGCTTAAGGATACCAGATCTTGACCGAGACGCTGCATATCGAAGACGCCGTGAACGAGACCTGCCCCTGGTCGGGCAAGCCCGTTTCCGCGGATTCCTTGACGCGCTACGGGGACAAGGTCGTCGGGTTCTGCAATCCCGGTTGCCGCGACAAGTTCGAGGCCGCCGTCTCGCATTTCGATGCCGCGATCGCGCGCGGCGGCAAGGCCTGACGGGAGCCCGCATGTTCGACACATTACAAGAACGCCTTAGTGGCATCTTCGACAAGCTCACGCGCCGCGGCGCGCTGTCGGAGGAGGACGTCAACACCGCCATGCGCGAAGTCCGGCGCGCCCTGATCGAGGCGGACGTCGCCTTGGAAGTGGTGCGTGGCTTCGTTGAGAAGGTGCGCGAACGCGCCGTGGGACAGCAGGTCATCCGCTCGGTCTCGCCGGGGCAGATGGTCATCAAGATCGTCCACGACACGCTGGTCGAGACGCTGGGCGCGGAAGATTCCGAGATCGACTTCAATGCCGTGCCGCCCGTGCCGATCATGATGGTCGGACTGCAGGGCTCAGGCAAGACGACGACGACCGGCAAGCTCGCCAAGCGGCTGAAGGAGCGCGACAAGAAGCGCGTGCTCATGGCCTCGCTCGACAATCGCAGGCCGGCCGCGCAGGAGCAGCTGAAGATCCTGGGCGAGCAGGTCGGCGTCGACACGCTGCCCATCGTCGCGGGACAGGATCCGGTTACGATCACGCGGCGGGCCATGGATGCCGCAAGGCTCGGCGGCTACGACGTGGTCATCCTGGACACCGCTGGCCGGCTGCATGTGGATGACGACCTGATGCGCGAGAGCGAGCAGGTCCGCGACCTCGCCAAGCCGCACGAGACCTTGCTGGTGGTGGACGCGCTGACCGGCCAGGACGCCGTAAACGTGGCGCGCGCGTTCAACGAGCGGATCGGCGTCACCGGCGTGGTGCTGACGCGAGTCGACGGCGACGGCCGTGGCGGTGCGGCGCTGTCGATGCGGGCGGTCACCGGAAAGCCGATCAAGTTCATCGGGACGGGCGAGAAGCTCGACGGGCTGGAAGGCTTCCATCCGAGCCGGATCGCCGGCCGCATCCTGGGCATGGGCGACGTGGTCAGCCTGGTCGAGCGGGCGGCGGAAACGATCGATGCGGAGAAGGCGCAGGCCATCGCCGACCGCATGAAGAAGGGCGAGTTCGATCTGGACGACCTCGCCGAGCAGCTTCGTCAGATGCAGCGGATCGGTGGCATGTCGGGCGTGCTGGGGATGCTTCCCGGCATGGGCAAGATGAAGAAGCAGATGGAAGGCGCCAATCTCGACGACAGCGTGCTGAAGCGGCAGCTTGCCATCATCTCGTCGATGACGCGCAAGGAACGCCGCCAGCCGAAGATGCTCAACGGTTCGCGCCGGAAGCGGATTGCGTCAGGTTCGGGAACCGATGTGCAGGACGTCAACAAACTCATCAAGATGCATCGGCAGATGGCCGACATGATGAAGTCTCTGGGCAAGAACAAAGGGATGCTCTCGCGTCTCTTCGGCGGCGGCGGTGGCGGCGGGATGCCTGCCGGGATGCCGGACATGAAGGAATTGGCGGCGCAGATGCCGGGAGGAATGCCGGAGATCGGGCCGAATGGCCTGCCCAAGGGCATCACACCGGACATGCTCGGCAAGCTGCCCGGGATGGGCGGCGGCGGGTTGCCCGGCCTCGGCGTACCGAAGGGTCTTCCGGGCCTGGGCAATTTCGGCGGCGGCGGCCCCAAGTTTCCGGGGAAGAAGCGATAGGATTCATCACACCGTCGTGCCGACTGTTCCGGGCATCCCGACCGCAGCCACTGTGTGTGGCCATGGGTTGCGCGGGCAAGAGCGGCAATGACGATCCATTCAACGAATACTAGGAGAAGAAAAGTATGGCATTGAAGATCAGGCTGGCGCGAGCAGGCGCCAAGAAGCGCCCCGTCTACCGAGTGGTGGTGGCCGAGGCAACTGCGCCGCGCGATGGCCGTTTCATCGAGAAGCTCGGCACCTACAATCCGCTTCTGGCGCGGGACAATCCGGAGCGCGTGGTCATCGATATCGAGCGCGTGCAGCATTGGCTCAGCGTCGGTGCCCAGCCGACGGATCGTGTCCTTCGCTTCCTGGATGCCAAGGACGTGAAGAAGCGCGATGCGCGCAACAATCCGGAGAAGGCGAAATTCGGCAAGAAGCGCGAGGAGCGCGAGGAAGCCATTCGTATCGCAGCGGAAGATGCCGCAAAGAAGGCCGCTGAGGCGACCGAACAGCCGGCCAGCTGAGCCTCCGGAGCGCCGAGTCCATGCAGAGCCAGCCCAAGCGTGTCTGTCTCGGCGTGGTGACCGGTGCGCATGGCGTGAAGGGTGAGGTGAAGATCAAGTCATTCACCGAGCACCCTGAGGCCATAGGAGGCTACGGCCCGCTGGAGACGGAGGATGGTGCGAAGTCCTTCACGATCGAGCGGGCAAGGGTGGTCACGAATGGCGTCGTGGCAGCGATCAGCGGCATTCGTGATCGGGATGCGGCAGAGGCTCTGCGCGGGACGTTGCTTCACGTGGCACGGTCTTGCCTGCCCGAGCCGGACGAGGATGAATTCTACCTCGCCGACCTCATCGGGCTCGAAGCGATCGACGTGAAGGGCGAGCCGGCTGGGCGCGTCGTGGCCGTTGAAAATTTCGGGGCGGGAGACCTGCTGGAAGTCCGCCTGGAAGGTTCGCCGAGCACGGTCTATGTGCCCTTCACCAAGGATGCGGTGCCGGAGGTGGATCTGGCCGCGGGCCGGGTCGTGGTGGTCCTGGACGGGCTGGAGTGACGATCAGGCCGAGCGCGGCGGAGGGCTGACGGACTAAGGCAGCGCGAGGACGGAGACCGATGACGCCCTGGACAGCGACCGTCCTGACGCTCTTTCCGGAGATGTTTCCGGGACCTCTTGGCCATTCTTTGGCGGGGAAAGGGCTGACGGGTGGTTTGTGGCACCTCCAGATTTGCGACATTCGCGATCATGGGGAAGGCCGGCACCGGAGCGTGGACGATACACCGGCTGGAGGGGGACCAGGGATGGTCATCCGGCCGGACGTGATGGCGGCGGCGTTGGATGCGGCGGCGGGACCGGACGATCGGCGACCAAGGCTGCTGATGAGTGCGCGGGGGCGGCCCCTCACCCAGGCCCGGGTGCGGGACATCGCCTCGGGGCCCGGTGCGATCATCGTCTGCGGCCGCTTCGAGGGCGTCGACGAGCGCGTCATCGAGGCGAGAGGGCTCGAGGAAGTGTCGATCGGCGACTTCGTGCTGTCGGGCGGGGAGCCTGCCGCGATCGTGCTGATGGATGCGGTGGTGCGGCTCATTCCCGGGGTGATGGGGAGTGCGGCATCAGGAGACTGGGAGAGCTTCGAGCATGGGTTGCTCGAGCACCCGCACTATACGAGGCCACGGGTCTGGGAAGACCGGGAGATCCCGGACGTCCTGCTCAGCGGTGATCACGGCCGTATCGAAAGATGGCGGCGCGAGGAGGCCAAACGCCTGACCTCCGAGCGGCGCCCGGACATTTTTGAGGGCTGGAAGGATCGAAACATGGTCCCTCCCGTCCGAAAGGTTTGATTTTTAACGCAAGCGCGCGTAGAAACCGCGCCAACTCGAAGGAAGGATCGGTCCGATGAACATCATCGAGCAGATTGAAAAAGAACAGGCCGACAAGATCTCGGCAGCCCGGCCGGTCCCCGAATTCGGTCCCGGTGATACCGTAATCGTGAATGTGCGCGTGGTCGAAGGCACCCGCGAGCGCATCCAGGCCTATGAAGGCGTCTGCATTGCCCGCAATGGCGGCGGGTTCAATCAGTTCTTCACCGTCCGCAAGGTGTCGTATGGCGAAGGCGTAGAGCGCGTATTTCCGCTCTTCAGCCCGTTGATCGAGTCGATCAAGCTCGTGCGGCGCGGCAAGGTGCGGCGCGCGAAACTCTATTACCTGCGCGGTCGTCGCGGCAAATCCGCCCGTATCGCCGAGCGACAGGACGTGCGGCGCGACGGAAAGGCCATGCCCGCCAAGGCAGCGGCAAGCCGGGACTAAGCTCCCGATCATTGCAACGTCGGCAGCGCGGTCCCTGTTAAGGCACCGCGCTGTTCGCGTTTTAAGATTTACGCCAATTGAGGTAGTCTTGACCGGGGCCTGCGCGCTGGTCATATGAGATGCTGCCGCCAAGACCCGAGGAGAACGACCGAGCTATGAGTGCGCCCCGTACCCTGTATGACAAGATCTGGGACGATCATGTTGTCCATGAGGCCGAGGACGGGACCTGCCTCCTCTATATCGACCGCCATCTGGTGCATGAAGTGACGAGCCCCCAGGCTTTCGAAGGGCTGCGCGTCGCCGGCAGAAAAGTCCGTGCGCCGAAAAAGACGCTGGCGGTGGTCGACCATAACATTCCCACCACCGATCGCAGCCTAGGCATCGACGATCCGGAGTCCGCCTTCCAGATCGAGACGCTGGCGCAGAATGCGCGGGATTTCGGGATCGAGTATTTCAACGAGCGGGACAAGCGGCAGGGGATCGTGCACATCATCGGGCCGGAGCAAGGGTTCACCCTTCCGGGAACGACGATCGTGTGCGGCGACAGCCACACCTCAACCCACGGTGCATTCGGGGCTCTGGCCCATGGGATCGGCACCTCGGAGGTGGAGCATGTCCTCGCGACGCAGACGCTGATCCAGAAGAAGGCGAAGAACATGCGCGTCACGGTGGACGGCACGCTGCCGCCCGGCGTGACGTCGAAGGACATCATCCTCTCGATCATCGGCGAGATCGGGACGGCGGGCGGCACCGGCCATGTGATCGAATATGCCGGCGAGGCCATTCGCGCCCTGTCCATCGAAGGGCGGATGACGGTCTGCAACATGTCGATCGAAGGCGGGGCGCGGGCCGGGATGATCGCGCCGGACGAGACGACCTATGCCTATTTCAAGGACCGGCCGATGTCGCCGAAGGGCGAGGCCTGGGACGCGGCTCGGCGGTACTGGGACACTCTGTACACGGAAGAGAGTGCGCATTTCGATCACGAGCTGAAGCTCGACGCCGCGACGCTGCCGCCGATCGTGACCTGGGGCACAAGTCCGGAGGATGTGGTGGCGATCACCGGTTGCGTGCCGGATCCGGCTGCCATCATCGACGAGGCCAAGCGCCAGTCGATGCAGCGGGCGCTGGAGTATATGGGCCTGACGGCCGGCACGAAGATGACCGACATCAGCATCGACCGGGTGTTCATCGGCTCCTGCACCAATGGGCGCATCGAGGATCTGCGCGCGGTGGCGAAGGTGGTCGAGGGCCATCATGTCAACGGCCATGTCAATGCGATGATCGTCCCGGGCTCCGGACTGGTGAAGATCCAGGCGGAAGCCGAAGGGCTCGACCGCATCTTCAAGGCGGCCGGCTTCGACTGGCGCGAGCCAGGTTGCTCCATGTGCCTGGCCATGAACGCCGACAAGCTCAGCCCCAAGGAGCGCTGCGCCTCGACCTCCAACAGAAACTTCGAAGGCCGGCAGGGCAAGGGTGGCCGCACCCACCTCGTCTCGCCCGCCATGGCTGCCGCTGCCGCCATCACCGGACGGTTTGTCGATGTACGACAGTGGCATTGAGCACAGGAGCAGAAATCAGCCTTGGGCAGTTATAAACCATATCGAAGCAGCTATGCGGTGACGGGCGAGTACCGGCCGGACCGCTCACGCTTCATCGCACCTTCTCTCGACGACATAGAGGCGTTGGCCGCGGAGGCTTACGCCCAGCTCCCCGACGCGTTTCGCGACTTGTGCGGCGACATCATCGTTCGGGTCTCGGACTTTCCGACCGAAGAGGTGCTCAAGGATCTCAACGCAGAAACTCCATTCGACCTCCTGGGCCTGTTCCACGGAGTGGGCATGGTTGCGGATGGCGGGACGCCGCGGACTGGGCAGATGCCGAACATGATCTGGCTCTACCGGCGGCCCATCCTCGATTACTGGGCTGAGCACGAAGACACGCTGGGGGACATCGTCGCGCATGTCCTGATCCATGAACTCGGCCACCATTTCGGCCTGTCGGACGAGGATATGGAACAAATCGAGGCGGAGGCCAGCGCCTGACCTTCGCATGACAGCGGAAAAGGGGAGATCCGAGTCTTGTTGCCTGCCCTTCTCGCGATCCTCCTTCTCCTTTCTGCCGTGAACGTGGCGCTCGCACAGAAGAAGCCGACCAAGCCCTCTCTCGTCGATTCCATCACGCGTAATGCGACGCTCAAGGATCCTGGCCAGGCCATGGTCGCAGGCCAGCCAGTGAGATGCGGCGGGAGCCGCACCCTCATCAGTCCGCATTTCTATGACTATGGCGGCGCGATGAAGGGGTTGATCATCCTGAACCCGAGGAAGCTCGCGCGCCTCCCTCGCGTGTCCCAACTCTTCGTCTTCGCTCATGAGTGCGGCCACCAGCATGTCGGACAAAGCGAGAGCAGGGCCGACTGCTTCGCCGTTCAGCAGGGAAAGACTGCCGGGTGGCTGAAGGAACGGGACATCGGAACGATCTGCGCCTCACTCTTCTCGAATTCGAGAGGCGACGAGTTCCACGCCCCGGGTCCGAAGAGATGCAGCATGCTCAAAGCCTGCTACCGCGATGCAAAGCCTAGTCGCGTCCAGGTCATCATTGGCGGTTCCGGGTCGAGGCCCTCTCCGTCATTCGCGAAAAGACATGCCGAATGAACGAGGAACACGGGCCCGATTCCTCGAATGATCTGAGGCGCATGGAGCAGCAGAGCGAGAGGCTGCTCACGGGCGACCCTGCGCAGCCTGAGTATGACGACAGCGATCCCGCCACGATCTGGGGCAAAAGGTTGGGACGTGGCCTCAGCGTGGTCCTGGCCGCGTATCTGCTCTGGCACCTCTATTCCACCTATGCCGGCGGGTAAGGACACTTGACCGCGCGCAGCTAGGCGGGCAATACCCCATCATGTTTCCGGAGAATGCTTCATGGACAAATTCGTCGAACTGACAGGCATTGCAGCTCCCTTGCCGATGATCAACATCGACACGGACCAGATCATTCCTAAGCAGTTCCTCAAGACCATCAAGCGCAGCGGCCTCAAGGAAGGATTGTTCTTCGATTTGCGTTTCGAAGACGATGGTTCGGAGAAGCCCGATTTCGTGCTGAACAAGCCGGCCTATCGCAATGCGCAGATCTTGGTCGCGGGAGAGAATTTCGGATGCGGTTCGAGCCGGGAGCATGCCCCCTGGGCGCTTCTCGATTTCGGCATCCGCTGCGTCATCTCCACCTCGTTTGCGGACATCTTCTACAACAATTGTTTCAAAAACGGGGTGCTGCCCATCGTGGTGTCGCCGGAGGATCTCGAGAAGCTGATGGACGATGCCAGCCGGGGGTCCAACGCGACCCTGACGATCGACCTGCCGAACCAGGTCATCAAAGGGCCGGATGGCGGCGAGGTCCACTTCGAGATCGATCCCTTCCGCAAGCAGTGTCTCATCGAAGGTCTCGACGATATCGGTCTCACGATGCAGAAGGACGCGTCCATCGGAGCCTATGAGCAAAAGGCGCATGCGAGCCGCGTCTGGCTGTAAGACCCTGACATCACCACTGCCCAACACATCAAAAAAACGCCCATAACCGCGCAGGATCCTTCCATGCCCACATTCAATATACTCATGCTTCCCGGTGACGGCATCGGCGTGGAGGTCATGGCCGAAGTCCAGACCCTCATCGACTGGTTCAATCACCAGGGCATCGCCCGGTTCGAGGTCGAGCAGGACCTCGTGGGCGGCAGCGCGTATGACGCCTATGGAGAGGCTATCTCTGAAGCGGCGATGGATCTGGCGCAAGCCTCCGACGCCGTGATGTTCGGCGCCGTCGGCGGTCCCAAGTGGGATGCCGTGCCTTATGAGAAGCGGCCGGAGGCCGGCCTGCTGCGGCTGCGGAAGGATCTTGGGCTGTTCGCCAATCTGCGACCGGCGATCTGCTATGGGGCCTTGGCCGACGCGTCAGCGCTGAAACGAGAGCTGGTCGAAGGGCTCGACATCCTGATCGTGCGCGAGCTGACCGGCGGCGTCTATTTCGGCGAGCCGAAGGAGATCGTCGATCTGGGCAACGGACAGAAGCGGGCGGTGGACACGCAAGTCTACCAGACCTTCGAAATCGAACGGATCGTGCGGGTGGCCTGCGAACTGGCGCGGACACGGAGGAAGAAGGTCACCTCCTCGGATAAGAAGAACGTGATGAAGTCCGGCGTGCTGTGGGACGAGGTCGCGCGGCAGGTGCATTCGCGCGAATATTCCGACATCACCTATGAGCACATGCTGGCCGATAATTGCGGCATGCAACTGGTCCGGCAGCCGAAGCAGTTCGACGTCATCGTGACGGACAATCTGTTCGGCGACATGCTTTCCGACGTCGCGGCGATGCTGACGGGCTCGCTTGGCATGCTGCCCTCGGCTTCGCTTGGGGCGCCTGACGAGAAAACCGGCCGGCGCAAGAGCATGTACGAGCCGGTGCACGGTTCGGCGCCCGACATCACCGGCCAAGGCATCGCCAATCCGATCGCCACCATTGCGTCTTTCGGAATGGCCCTGCGCTACTCCTTCGGCATGGGCGAGTGGGCAGACAAGCTGGACCAAGCGATCGCAAAGGTGCTGGACCAGGGCCTGCGCACTCGGGACATCATGCAGTCAGGCATGCGCGAGGTCTCGACCACGGAGATGGGAACGGCGATCAGGCAGGAGCTTGCCGCTTCAGCCTGAGTTGCCGCCCTCGCATCAGAAGCGGTAACTCGCCTGGGCGAAAGCTCCATAGCGCCAGTTGACGAAGTCCTTGCGATCGCTCCCATGCACACTGGGAACGGGAGCCCTATCGTCGCGGTCGGCAGACGCATACCAGTATCGACCGCCGACGCCCACTTCCCAGCTTTCATCGATGCGCCATGTCGCGACGAGCTGGAGCTGAGCGCCCATGCCTGCACCCCTTGCCAGAAAGTTCGGGAATGGGGGCCTTCTGAAAAAGTGGCTGTCGTCAGCCTTCAGAAACAGAAATGGCAAAAAGGCTGCCTCACCGGAAAGCCCCAGCCCGTTGCCGAGATCGATCGCAAACTCCGCTCCTATGCGCGGACCAAACCAAAGGCCGTCATTCCGGATCAAGCGATTTGCAAAAGGTACGGCCACTTCACCCGGTTCAAAAGAAGGAACCTCCTCGCCGCCGAACTGCTCCAAGTGGCTGTTGATCGCCGCGATGGCTTCGCCTGCGCGGTCGTCGACGGGGTTGGCGATCATTCCATATGCGTCCAGCACCTCATTCCAGTAGGTAAGACCCGCAAAACCGCCAAGCCGGATGCCGGGGTACCTCGCAAAGGGAACCCCTCTGTAGCCGAGATCCAACGCACCATAAACAAGACGGCTCCCATCCGTGGCCGAGCCTGCATTGATGTTCGACGTGGTGTCCGACCATGTGATCATTCCGCCAGCCAAGCGGTAGTAATCTTTGTCGCGGAACGTTCCTGAGGTGATCATCCCGAGGCCCATGAAGCCTTTCAAAACGAAACCACTCCGTTCACCACGGAAGAATGTTTCAAGGCTCGAGGCATTTAGGTCGGTGTAGTCGAGCGTGGAGCCTCCCCAATCGCCAGGATTGCTCAGGGAGGTCCTTAATGTGCCGGTGCTGTACCAATACCGAGCCCCGACCTCGAATACCGGTTTGGTCATGCCAGGATCCCGAAGAGCTGGTTCGGCCGCTGCTGCGACGGTGTGAAAAGCTGCAAGAAAGACAATTATCGACTGTTTCAATGAGGCCTCGTAACGCGAAGAAAATATGCGTCGTGCATTGCAGTCGTGCATGGCGCAATTCCGGCGGGGACGGGCCACTCCAGAGACCGGGTTAGTCCTTTTCGTGCCGACACCCCCCAAGGTCGCGCTGGTCCTTGACAACGACCCGCCGCTCATGCACGAAGCTGGGGTCCCGCGCGCGTTAACGCGGGTGTTCCGGGCTGGGCATGTCGATGAGCAACCTGCACATCATTTTCACGACGAAAACGACGACTGCCAAACGCGCCGTCACAAAGACGGGCGCGTAACGCTGCCTCTTCCGCAATCTCTCCCGGCGGGAGAGACGCACTGGGCCAGTCCGATGGCCTGTTCCGGGAGAGAGCGCTGCCTATTAGGAGAATTCACATGGGCTACAAGGTTGCAGTTGTCGGCGCCACCGGAAATGTCGGCCGCGAGATGCTCAACATTCTCGACGAGCGGGAATTTCCCGTCGACGAAATCCATGCCGTCGCCTCGCGGCGGTCGCAGGGCGTCGAGGTTTCATTCGGCGACCGTACGATCAAATGCCAGGATCTGGAGCATTTCGATTTCTCAGGGATCGATTTCTGCCTGATGTCGGCCGGGTCGGCCGTATCGAAGGAATGGTCGCCGCGGATCGGCGCAAAGGGCGCCATGGTCATCGATAATTCCTCTTGCTTCCGCTACGAGCAAGACGTGCCGCTGATCGTCCCCGAGGTCAATGCACAGGCGCTCGAGGCCTATATGGCGCGACCCAATCGGCGCAACATCATCGCCAATCCCAATTGCTCGACCGCACAAATGGTGGTGGCCCTGAAGCCGCTGCATGACGCGGCCAAGATCAAGCGTGTGGTGGTGTCGACCTATCAGTCGGTGTCGGGTGCCGGCAAGGACGCGATGGACGAGCTGTGGAACCAGACAAAGGGCAAATATGTGCCCGGGCAAGAGGTCGATCCAGCCAAGTTCACCAAACAGATCGCCTTCAACGTCATCCCCCATATCGATGTCTTCATGGAAGACGGATATACGAAGGAAGAATGGAAGATGGTGGTCGAGACGAAGAAGATTCTCGATCCCCGGATCAAAGTCACCGCCACCTGCGTCCGCGTGCCGGTCTTCGTTGGACATTCCGAGGCGATCAACATCGAGTTCGAGAACCCGATTTCCGACGAGGAAGCGCGCGAGATCCTGCGCGAGGCGCCCGGCGTTCTGGTCATCGACAAGCGTGAGGCCGGCGGCTATGTGACGCCCGTCGAGGCCGTGGGAGACTACGCCACATTCGTGAGCCGAATCCGGGTCGATCCCACAGTCGATAACGGACTTGCGCTCTGGGTGGTTTCGGACAATTTGCGCAAGGGAGCGGCGCTGAACAGCGTGCAGATCGCAGAGGCGCTGGTCAATCGCGGATTGATCCGGAAGGCCGCTTGAGGTTTACCCCCCTCCTCATCACGAGGAGAGGGGTTCTTCGTGAGGGAACCGATCCACCGCTCCTGGTTTAGTTAGTTTTCGGCGGAGCGGAGCGGATGCAGCAAAAGACCTCAAGGAGCGCGAAGAAAGCACCCATCGGGCGGAATGCCGCAATGCTGCGGCTGACCCCGAGGATCTATGGCTTCAATCCCCTGCTCGCGGGGCCTGCCTCCTCATGGGGTTCGCAATTTCAGCGGATCGCAGCGATGGGCTTCGACGCCCTTCATATCGATCCCTCGTCAACGGCGCCCTCACCCGGCTTCTTCGAAATCGGCATCGAGCCTCACGACCTTCATCGGCTGGTCCGGGGCGAAGATCAGAGGACGCCCGAGGACATCCTGGCCGGCGTCGTGGAGCAAGCGGGCCGCGAGGGGCTCGCGGTCCTGGTCGATATCGCCATTGCACCGGAGGAGCCGGCGCGGCTGGATCTCTTCGGAGACCGGGCAGAGGAAAGCCTCAGCCACATTGCCGAACAGATCACCAGAGCGAAAGAGATGGGCGTGGCCGGCTTCCGCTGCCGACGGGCCCATGCTGTGCCGGCATGGATCTGGAGCCGGCTGAAGCAGCAGGCCGGGGACGCGATCCTCATTGCGGATACACTCCCGGCCGCAATCGATACGACGCTGAGTGTCTTGCAAGACGGAAGCTTCGATCTCGTCTTCAACAGCTCGGCGTGGTGGGATTTCCGGCAGGAATGGGCGTTCACGCAATATGACCAGCTGAGGCGACTTACTCCGACGATCGCCTTTCCCGAGGACGTCCGCACCGGACGCCTGTCCAGCAATTTCGGGCATTTGCCGGCCGCGGAGATCGAGCGTCTGTATCGGCAACGCTATCTGTTTGCGATCGGGTTCTCAGCGGGTGTCTGGTGCCCCATGGGATTTGAGTTCGGGCTGCGCAGTTTCCCGCATGCGGCCGAAGTCGAAGAAGGACACTGGGAGCGCCATGAGGCGGACAAGCAGTTCGACCTGTCGTCTTTCATAAGGGACGCCAATGCGCTGAAATCCTCACAGCCAGCGCTGGCACAGGAGCGACTGCTTCGGCCCGTGGTGGCACCCGACAATGCCCTTGCAGGTTTCCTCCGTCTCGATCAGGAGAGCGACACCGCAGCAGAGAACGCCGTCGTCGTGCTGATCAATCCCACGGGTTCCGCCCAGTCGGGCCCGGGCCTGGCAAGGATCCTCGCCGCAGCGGGCGGGCGGTTCGAGTCCTTCGATGACGTTACACCGAGCCGCTCCACGCCTTCCGATGTGCTGACGCCCCATGAGACGGTGCTGTTGCGGGGGGCTGCCGCGGCGATCGCCGCAGCTCGCCCGCATGAGCTGTCGATCGACGATCTGGCCGAAGAGCGCATTGCCATCGAGGCGGTGAGCCCGGAGATCGATTTTGGCCGGTTTCCAGCAAAACGCCTCGTGGGTGACGTGCTGACGGTCGAAGCCGACATCTTTTCAGACGGGCATGATGTGACTGCGGCCGCCCTGCTCTACAGGGAGCCTGGCGCAGACGCGTGGATCGAGACCCCGATGACCCATGTCATCAACGATCGCTGGAGCGGCAGCTTTCAACTCAGCAAGATCGGGCGCTACGACTATCGTCTCACCGGGTGGAAGGACAATTTCGGCTATTGGCAATACGAGGTGGGCAAGAAGCAGGCTGCTGGTGTGGATGTCGGACTGGAGCTTCGGGAAGGGCTGGCTCTCGTCCGGGAGGCCATGTCACATGCGGACGGACCCGAGCTCTCAGCACTGGAAGATCTCACCAAGGTCGCGCCAGAATCCGCCCAGATCGAAGCCTTGATGTCCCCGCAGACGATGGCCTTGATGCGGCTTACGGCGCCCCGGGCCAACCTCACAACCTGTGAGCGAACGCTGCAGGTGATCGTCGAGCGCCGGGCGGCGGCGGTTTCGGCGTGGTATGAGCTTATGCCGAGATCCCAGTCCGGCGACGTGAACAGGCACGGCACGTTCGACGACGTCATCAGCCGGCTGCCTTATGTGCGCGACATGGGCTTCGACGTTCTCTATTTCCCGCCGATCCATCCCATCGGCCGCAAGAATCGAAAGGGCCGCAACAACACGCTCACGCCGAGCGCGGAGGATCCCGGCAGTCCCTATGCCATCGGCTCAGCCGAAGGCGGGCACGATGCCTTGCATCCGGAGCTGGGAAGTTTCGAGGATTTCGAGCGCCTGGTGATCGCCGCGCGGGAGCACGGATTGGAGATCGCCCTCGACTTCGCGATCCAATGTTCGCCCGATCACCCATGGATCAAAGAGCATCCCGAGTGGTTCGACTGGCGACCGGACGGCACAATCAAGTATGCGGAGAACCCTCCGAAGAAGTATGAGGACATCATCAATGTCCATTTCTATCGTGGCGCCTATCCGGACCTCTGGTATGCGCTTCGGGACGTCGTGCTGTTCTGGGCCACCAAAGGCGTCAAGATCTTCCGGGTCGACAATCCCCATACGAAGCCTTTTCCATTCTGGGAGTGGATGATCCGCGAGGTGCAGGACCAGCACCCGGACGCGATCTTTCTCGCCGAGGCCTTCACTCGGCCCAAGGTGATGAAGCGACTTGCGAAGCTCGGATTTACTCAGTCCTACAGTTATTTCACTTGGCGAAACACGAAGTACGAACTGACCGAGTATCTCACCGAGCTCACGACTCAGGGGCCCGAAGACTATATGCGTCCCAACTTCTTCACGAATACGCCCGACATCAATCCCGTTTATCTTCAGACCAGCGGCCGCGCCGGGTTCCAGGCACGGCTCGTGCTGGCGGCGACGCTCTCCACCGTCTATGGGATCTATAGCGGCTTCGAGTTATGCGAGGCGGCTGCGCTCCCCGGGCGGGAGGAGTATCTGGATTCGGAGAAGTATGAGATCCGGGCGTGGGACTGGGAGCGTCCAGGGAACATCCGGGGCGACGTGGCGATCATCAACCGGATCCGGAAAGACAATCCTGCCCTTTGGGAGTTCGCCAATCTCAGGTTCCTGAACTGCTGGAACGACAACATCATCGCCTATTACAAGATCACGGAGTCCTTGGACAATTGCGTGGTCATCGCCGTCAATCTCGACCCGCACAATGTCCAGAGCGCTGCGATGGAAATCCCGCTGTGGGCCCTTGGGCTGCCGGACGGGGCTTCCATCGAGGTCGTTGATCTCGTCGACGAACACCGCTTCACCTGGAGCGGCAAAACACAAACCATCACCCTCGATCCGGGCTTTCGTGCCTATTCCGCCTGGCGGCTAGTGCCGCCAGTGCAGGCGATGTGATAACGGATCTTCTGCCGCAATCCGCCTGGATAACAGGCTGTGCTTAACCATCACCCCGGAGCTTTCAGCATATGGCCGTCGATTGGACCGATCCCACCTGGTACAAGGACGTCATCGTCTACCAGCTTCACATCAAGGCCTTCTTCGACTCCAACAATGATGGGATCGGAGATTTTGCCGGACTGATGGAGAAGCTCGATTACGTTCAGGACCTCGGCGTCACAGCCATCTGGATCCTGCCGTTCTATCCCTCTCCGCTCCGAGACGATGGCTACGACATCGCGGATTACGAGGAGGTGAACCCCTCCTACGGCACGATGAAGGATTTCCGCCGGTTCGTGCGAGAGGCCCATCGGCGCGGAATCCGGGTGATCACCGAGCTGGTCATCAATCACACGTCCGACCAGCATGCATGGTTCCAGAAGGCCCGAAAGGCCAAGCCTGGCAGCGCCGCCCGAGATTTCTACGTCTGGAGCGATACAGATCAGAAGTATCAGGGGACGCGCATCATCTTCCTCGATACGGAAAAGTCGAACTGGACTTGGGACCCGGAGGCCAAAGCCTATTTCTGGCACCGGTTCTATTCGCACCAGCCGGATCTGAACTTCGAGAACCCGAAGGTCCTCAAGGAAGTCATCCGGGTCATGCATTACTGGCTGGAGATGGGCGTGGACGGCCTGCGCCTCGATGCGGTGCCCTATCTTCGCGAACGCGAGGGCACGAACAACGAGAACCTGCCAGAGACCCATGAGGTCCTGAAAACCATTCGTGCCGAGATCGATGCGTACTTCCCGGGGCGCATGCTGCTGGCGGAAGCCAATCAGTGGCCGGAGGATACACGTCCCTATTTCGGCGACGGCGACGAATGCCATATGGCCTTCCATTTCCCGCTGATGCCGCGGATGTATATGGCACTGGCGCAGGAAGACCGGCATCCCATCACCGACATCATCGACCAGACACCGGAGATTCCGGACAATGCCCAGTGGGCGATCTTCCTGCGCAACCACGACGAGCTGACGCTCGAAATGGTGACGGACAAGGAGCGGGATTACCTCTGGAACTATTACGCCGCCGAACGGCGCGGCCGGATCAATCTGGGCATCCGTCGGCGTCTTGCCACTCTCATGGACAATGACCGGCGCAAGATCGAGCTGATGAACGCTCTCCTGTTCTCGATGCCGGGCACCCCCGTCATCTATTACGGCGATGAGCTGGGCATGGGCGACAATTTCTTCCTGGGCGATCGCGACGGCGTGCGCACACCGATGCAGTGGTCTTCCGATCGGAACGGCGGCTTCTCGCGCTCAGACCCACAGCGGCTTTTCCTGCCGCCGGTGATGGACCCAGTCTACGGGTTCTCGGTGGTGAATGTGGAATCGCAGCAAGCAAACCGTTCCTCGCTGCTGAACTGGATGAAGCGCATTATCTCCGTCCGCAAGCAACGCCAGGCGTTCGGACGCGGGACCTTAACCTTCCTCTTTCCACGCAACCGAAAGGTTCTCGCTTATCTCCGGCAATATGAGGACGAGACGATCCTCTGCGTGGCCAATCTCTCGCGGTCTGCGCAGGCGGTCGAACTGGACCTGTCGAGTTTTAAAGGACGGGTTCCGGTGGAGCTGCTGGGACGCTCCTCATTTCCGCCGATCGGCGAACTTCCCTACATGCTCACACTGCCGGCCTATGGCTTCTTCTGGTTCGGGCTCGCGGGCGAAGCGGACCTCCCCTCCTGGCACGATCCGTTGCCGGAGGCCGTGCCGGAGTTCGCCACCATCGTGATCCGCGACCTCCATGCAGACATCCTCGGGTTCAAATCCAGGATCCTGCTGGAGAAAAAAGTCCTCCTGGCCTTCCTGCCCAATCAGAGATGGTTTGCGGAGAAGGGCGCGCGTCAGCTGGAAGTGAGCATCGCTTCCGCAACAATGTTGGAAGGCGCCGAGGGTGCCTATGTGATTGCGGAACTCGACGTCCGATCTGCGCCCGATGCGGAGCCACAGCGCTATCTCCTGCCGCTGGCGGCTGCCTGGGGTGAGCAACACATCAATTTTGGATCACCGCTGCTGCCGTTCACCCTGGCCAAACTGCGCCGCGGTCCGACTCTGGGGGCCCTGTTCGATGCGGCGCAAAGCGAAGATTTCGCACGGCTCATGCTGGCGGGGATGCGAGAGCAACGGACGATCGAGAGTGACAAAGGCGAGTTGGTGTTCTGGTCAAACGAACGCCTGCAAAGCATGGAGATCGCCGAGCACGCCGAGATCCGGCGGCTGGGCGTGGAGCAGAGCAATACATCGATCCTTCTCGACGCGAAGGTGATGCTGAAGCTCTATCGCAAACTCCATCATGGGCCGCAGCCGGAGATCGAGATGGGTCGCTTCCTCACGGAGGTCGCCGACTATAAGAACACGCCTGCTCTGCTCGGGACGATCGAACACAGGAATGGCGAGGACAGCGCCATCCTTGGTGCAGCTTACGCATTCATCCGCAATCAGGGTGACGGCTGGAGCTATACCCTGGAGTGGCTCAAGAGGTTCATCGACGACACCGCCATTACCCATGCCGCAGAGGGCGATGGCTTCGAGCATGCATTGGAACCTTACCTCCTCATGGCTCACACCTTGGGCGAGCGGACGGGCCATCTCCATGCAGCACTCGCGATTGAGACGGATGACCCTGCGTTCGCTGCCGAGCCGGTCACTCGCGACGACATAGAAGGTTGGGCGAAGGCTGTGCACGAGCAGCATGAGAAGGCACGGGCAGCCGTGAAGACCCTGCCCTCGGACCTTCCCGCGAGCGCCCAGAGGTCGCTTGCCCGTTTCGAGAGCGCCCAGGAGCAGATCGCCAGACGGATCGACGAGCTCACGGAACAAGAAATGGGCGGGCTCAAGACCCGCGTGCACGGAGACTATCATCTGGGCCAAGTGCTGGTTGCGCAGAACGATTTCTACATCGTGGACTTCGAAGGCGAGCCGGCTCGACCCATTGCGGAAAGACGCGCGAAGACTTCCCCCTATAAGGATGTCGCCGGCATGATCCGCTCCTTCGACTATGCGGAGTTTTCAGCCATTCGTTGGGCCGAGGACGAGCCTCTCACCGACGAGGTCGCCGTCGAAGCCGCAAAACTGTGGAACCGCCGTACCACCAGGGCGTTCCTTGAGGCATATACGGATGCCATGAGAGGTTCACCGAGCTGGCCGGGAGCGCGGGAGGCAGATGCACTGCTCGAACTCTTCCTGCTCGAAAAAGCCCTCTACGAAATCGCGTACGAAGCCTCAAACCGCCCGCGATGGATCGATATTCCACTGACCGGGCTTATGCGGATCCTCAATCGGGAGAGAACCCCCAGTGACGACAGCGGAGACGCTTGAGAAGGCGAAGTCCAAAACAGAGCAGAATCCTGCGCCCGGAGCAATTCAGGCCATTGTCGAAGGGCGACACGGCGATCCCTTCGCCGTCCTCGGGCCGCATGGCGGCTCGGGCGCCCCGCTGACCGTCAACGTGTTCCTTCCAACCGCAGACGCGGTCGAGGTCGTGGATGCGGAGGGCAATAGCCTGGCATCGCTGCAGCGGATCCATGATGCGGGCTTCTTCTCTGGCGAGGTCGCGGAGAAGACACCTGGGTTCACCTACCGATTGAAAGTCCGCTGGCCGGCTGCGGAGGAGATCCGGGAGGATCCTTACCGGTTTCCGCCCACGATCGGCGATCTCGACATCCATCTTCTCGGGGAGGGGCGGCATCTCCGCCTTTACGATGTCCTCGGTGCGCATCTGCGGGTGATCGAGGGCGTGTCCGGCGTGGCCTTCGCGGTCTGGGCGCCGAATGCCAAACGGGTCAGCGTCGTCGGGTCCTTCAATCATTGGGATGGCCGGATCCATCCGATGCGGCTGCGCCATGGAAGCGGCGTTTGGGAATTGTTCGTTCCGGGGATCGGTCCTGGTGAACTCTACAAATACGAAATCATCGGCGCAGACGGATCGCGCCTTCCGCTGAAGGCGGATCCGGTGGGCCTCGCGTCGGAGCATCCGCCGGAGACAGCCTCGAAGGTGGCGCGGTCGGATCCGCTGCCGTGGAAAGACGAAGGCTGGCTGAAGACGCGGGAGCAGGCGCAAGCCCTCGGTGCTCCGGTCTCGATCTATGAATGCCATCTCGGCTCCTGGGCGCGTCAGGATGGCTGGCGGATGTTGAATTGGGACGAGCTTGGAGAACGGCTGATCCCCTATGTCAGCGACATGGGATTCACCCATATCGAATGCCTGCCCATCTCGGAATTTCCATTCGACGGGTCCTGGGGATACCAGCCCATCGGTCTTTTCGCGCCGACCAGCCGTTTCGGTTCACCTGAAGCCTTTCAGCGTTTCGTGGAAAAGGCGCATCAGGCGGGTATCGGCGTCATCATCGACTGGGTGCCAGGACATTTTCCCACCGACGCCCATGGGCTCGGCAATTTCGATGGGACCGCACTCTACGAGCATGCGGATCCACGGCAGGGATTCCACAAGGACTGGAGCACCCTGATCTACAATTACGGCCGCCGGGAAGTCCTGAATTTCCTCCTGGCCAACGCGCTCTACTGGCTGGACAAGTTCCATATCGACGGACTGCGCGTGGATGCAGTCGCCTCCATGCTGTATCTCGACTACAGCCGGCAGCCCGGCGAGTGGGTGCCGAACATGTATGGCGGTAATGAGAATCTGGAGGCCGTGTCCTTCCTCAAGCAGCTCAACGAGCTGGCCTACGGCCATTTCCCCGGCACCATCACCGTCGCCGAAGAATCGACCGCCTGGCCGTCCGTCTCCCGGCCGACCTATCTGGGTGGGCTCGGTTTCGGATACAAATGGAACATGGGATGGATGCACGACACCCTGTCCTATATGAGCCATGAGCCGATCCATCGGCGTTTCCATCAAAACCAGCTCACCTTCGGGCTGCTCTATGCGTTCTCCGAGAATTTCGTGCTGCCGCTCTCTCATGACGAAGTTGTTCATGGGAAAGGGTCGCTTCTCGGCCGGATGCCCGGTGACAGGTGGCAGAAATTCGCCAATCTCCGTGCCTATTTCGGGTTCATGTGGACGCATCCGGGTAAAAAGCTCCTCTTCATGGGAGGCGAGTTCGGCCAGGAGCGGGAGTGGAACCACGATGCCAGCCTCGACTGGCATCTGCTGGACGACCCCATGCATCGCGGCGTGCAGAAGCTGGTCAGAGATCTCAACGGAGCCTATCGCTCGCTTCCTGCTCTGCATGCTAAAGACTGCGATCCGAGCGGATTCCAATGGGTGGACGCCTCCGACAGCGAGAACAGCGTGATTTGCTACCTCCGTTTCGGAAACGATGGTGACAAGCCGGTGCTCGTGGTCAGCAACTTCACACCCATCGTGCGCCACGACTACAGGATCGGGGTGCCACAGGGCGGTCTTTGGCACGAGCGGGTCAATACCGATGCTGCGGATTATGGCGGCAGCGGCGTGGGAAACGGTGGCGCAGTCAGGGCGGATGAGGCATCCTGGCACGGGCGGTCGCATTCGCTCTGCCTAACGCTGCCGCCGCTTGCAACCCTGGTGCTGGAACCCGAATAAACTTGGCCACTGACTATCGGATTTCGACGGGCGCGCCAGCGCCGCTCGGTGCGACCTTCGACGGGTCGGGCGTCAATTTCGCTTTGTTCTCGGCTCATGCCGACAAGGTGGAGTTGTGCCTCTTCGATTCGAGCGGAGAGCGCGAAGTTGCACGGTTGGTGCTGCCCGGCAGGACCGGCGATGTCTGGCATGGTGCTCTGCCGGATGCCGAGGTCGGACAACTCTACGGCTATCGCGTTCATGGACCTTACGACCCACATCGCGGCCATCGGTTCAATCCGAACAAGCTGCTGGTCGATCCCTACGCGAAGGCGCTGCATGGATCTCTCCAGTGGACGGACGAAGTGTTCGGGTTTCAGCGCGGGAGTCCGGAGGCCGATCTTTCCTACGACACCCGGGACAGCGCAGCTTATGTTCCCAAATGCCGGGTCATAGACCCGGCATTTTCTTGGGGTGACCATAAGGCGCCCGGACATGCCTGGACCGACACCGTTCTGTACGAAGCGCATGTCGGCGGCCTGACGATGCTGCATCCCGAGCTCGGGCCCGATGAGCGGGGCACCTTCGACGGCGTCGGCTCAAGCGCCATCATCGAGCATCTGGTGAAACTCGGGATCACCTCGGTCGAATTGCTGCCGGTACACGCCTTCGTCGACGAATTTGCCCTGTTTCAGAGGGGGCTCGCGAATTATTGGGGTTACAATACCCTCGGCTTCTTCGCACCCCATGGGCCTTATCTGGGTCCATCGCAGAATCCCAACCGCTTCAAGACCATGGTTAACCGGCTGCATGATGCGGGGATCGAGGTGATCCTCGACGTGGTTTTCAACCACACCGCCGAAACAGAAGAGATCGGCCCGACACTCTCGTTTCGTGGAATCGACAACGCCTCCTATTACTGGCTGCGCGAGGATGATCCCCGGTATTACGTGAATGTCACAGGGACCGGTAACAGCTTCAATGTGCGCCATCCCCAGGTGCGCCAGCTGGTCGTCGATTCCCTGCGCTATTGGACAGACGTGATGGGCGTCGATGGGTTCCGTTTCGATCTGGCTTCCACACTTATCCGGGACGGGGACGGTTTCGATACATCCGGCGGATTCCTACAGGCCGTCACGCAGGATCCGGTGCTTGCGAAGGTGAAAATGATCGCCGAGCCTTGGGATGTGGGTCCGGATGGCTACAAGGTGGGCGCCTTTCCACCGGGATGGGCCGAGTGGAACGATCGCTTCCGGGATACGGTTCGCGCCTTCTGGCGCGGTGACGAGAGAATCGTGCCGGAGCTGGCAGGACGGCTTTTGGGGTCAGCAGACCTCTTCGACCATGCCGGCCGGAAGGCATGGACTTCCGTCAATTTCATCACCGCCCATGACGGCTTCACCCTAAAGGACCTCGTTTCTTATGAGGGGAAGCACAACGAAGCGAATGGGGAGGGGAACCGGGATGGAAATGACAATAATTTCAGTGCAAATTACGGCGTCGAGGGGCCGACATCCGATCTGACCATAAGAGATGTTCGAGACCGGCAGGTTCGCAACATGCTTGCAACCCTTCTGGTTTCGCAGGGCACTCCTATGCTGTTGATGGGAGACGAATTAGGACGAACGCAGCAGGGGAACAACAATTCCTATGCCCAAGCGAATGCGCTGAACTGGATCGATTGGCCGAATGTCGGAGATGCCGGCAGGTCTCTCCAAAGCTTCGTGGCGCAGCTCACCGAACTCCGGCGATTGCGTCCGTTGTTGCGATCACCCGACTTCAAGCATGGCACCGAGATCTCGCCCGGCGTGAGGGATGTCGTCTGGCTGCGGCCGGACGGCGGCGAGATGGAGACAGAGAATTGGGTGGATCCGATCGCCCACAGCCTGGGGGTCAGGCTCGCCGCGACAGGAGAACCAGATCTCTATTTGATGATGAACGCCTCTACCACCGATGTCGACTTCACCCTGCCCGTTGGGCCATCGTGGACAGTTCTGCTGCGCACTGGAGAGGAGGAGCCTGGACAACACCTTTCGGGCGGAGAGAGGCTTTACGTCCAGAACCGGAGCTTCGTCATCGTGGAGGCGGCGGGGTAGATGCGCCGACTTCGGGCTCGAAGCACAGCGCGCCATCCCGTATGGAAGAAAAACTCGGCGACATCATTCTGTAATGGATCAAATTCAGGGTGACGCCGTTTAGCGTCGGATGACAGAGATCAACACAACATTTGCCTATGAGCTGCCGTATGGCGCGCAAGTCCGGAGCGATGGTTCCGTACGGTTTCGCGTCTGGGCGCCCACCCAGCCGAGCATGGCCGTTTCGCTGCCCGGAGTGGACGAAAGCGTCCCGATGGAACCGGATGGCGACGGCTGGTTCAAACTTGAAACCAACAAGATCGCTGTCGGAGGCTCCTATCTTCTGGAGCTACCGGATGGAATGCGGGTGCCCGATCCGGCCTCGCGGTGCCAAGAAACGGATGTCGATGGCCCCAGCGTGGTCATCGATCCTCGACGGTATCAATGGCGCAATGGCGCGTGGGCTGGCCGGCCTTGGGAAGAGGTCGTCCTTTATGAGCTTCATGTCGGGACGGTCACGCCGGAGGGCACATTCGAGGGGCTGAGGAAACGGCTCGACCATTTCGTCGACATCGGCATAACGGCCATAGAACTCATGCCGGTCGCCGATTTCAGCGGGAACAGAGGCTGGGGCTATGATGGCGTGCTGCCCTATTCCCCGGAACGCTCCTACGGCACCCCTGACGAGCTCAAGCGCCTCATCGACGAGGCCCACGGCAAAGGGCTGATGGTTTTCCTCGACGTCGTCTACAACCACTTCGGACCGCTGGGAAACTACCTGCCCAGTTATGCCGGGCTGTTCTTCGATGAGAACCGCAAAACGCCTTGGGGAGACAGCATCGATTTCACTCAGCAGCCAGTGCGCGATTTCTTTGCGGAGAATGCCCTCTTCTGGCTGGAGGAGTATCGGTTCGATGGATTGCGGTTCGACGCCGTCGACCACATCATCGACCCTTCCGATGACCATTTTCTGGAAGAGATGGCGCGGCGCGTGCGAGGTCGGATTACCGATCGCCACGTTCATCTGGTGCTGGAGAACGACAACAACTCCGCCAAATTACTGGAGCGCGACCAGGACCTGACTCCGGTCCTGTTCAATGCACAATGGAACGACGATTACCATCATGTCGCCCATACGCAGGTGACCGGGGAAGGCGACGGGTACTACCAGGACTACCGAGAAGACCGGCTGACAAAGTTCGGCAAGGCGCTCTCGAGCGGCTTCGTCTATCAGGGTGACGTGTCGGAGTTCCGACAGGGCAAGAGGCGGGGCGAGCCGAGCGGGCATCTTCCGCCGACCGCCTTCGTGAACTTCATCCAGAACCACGATCAGGTCGGCAATCGGGCCTATGGGGAACGGCTCACGGATATCGCCGATTCGGGGGCCGTCGCGGCGGCCCTGGAGCTGCTGTTGTTGGCTCCGCAGATCCCGCTGCTGTTCATGGGGGAGGAGTGGGGTGAAACTCGCCCCTTCTGTTTCTTCTGCGATTTCCACGACGAGTTGGCGGACGCGGTGCGCGAGGGACGGCGGAACGAGTTCGCAAAATTCGAGAGATTTTCCTCTCCCTCTGCGAGAGAAAGCATTCCGGACCCGAACTCGCTCTCGACGTTCGAGGCATGCAAGCTGGATTGGAACAAGGCACAGGATGGCGAGCATGCGGAACGCATGGCGCTTGTGAGCCGACTGCTCCATTTGCGTGCCGAACGGATCGTTCCTCTGCTCAAGCGAATCGGCGGTTCTGCCGGGGCGGTGGAGATGCTGGATGGGCACGTGATGAAATGCACATGGCAGTTCGATGGAGGGGCGCTGATCGTGACGGCCAATCTGCAGAGCGAGACGGCAGCCATGCCTTCCATCGAGGGTGAGATCCTCCATGGCGCCGTGGGGGGAGACGGAGGCGGAAGCCTCCCCGGATGGACCGTCGTCTGGTCACTGCAAGAGCATTCCACAGCATGAGCGATCTCGAAAGGCTTGCCGAGGCCAATGGCATCGCCCTCAACTATGTTTCGGAGCTCGGCGACCGACGCGATGTTTCGAGAGAGGGGATAAAGGCCCTGCTCACGGCGATGGGCATCGACCCCGATGCGCCTGCCGCACCGGGACATGCGGTCTCCGAAGCCGACGCAAAGCAGATCGCCAGCTGCTATGTGCCTCCGTTCCTCGAAGGGAACCGCGTGTGGGGCATGTCATGCCAGCTCTACGGTTTGAAATCGCACCGCAATTGGGGAATGGGCGACTTCGCGGACCTGGCCGAGTTCACGCGGTTGGTTGGAGATCGGGGCGGCGACTTCGTCGGGGTCAATCCCCTGCACACGCTGTTTCCAAATGATCCGGAGCGCTGCAGCCCCTATGGGCCTTCGACGAAGCGGTTCCTCAATCCCCTCTATATCGCGCCAGACCTTGAGCCTGAATATGCGCAGATCGAGCCCGTTGCACCGGACCGGCTGCGGGCGTTGAGGGAGACCGATCTGATCGATTATTCGGGTGTGGCCGCGGCAAAATGGGACGCCTTGGCCAGGATGCATGCGGTCTTTCCCAAGGAGGGTGCGCGGCGAAAGTCCTTTGAGGACTATCGCGAAAAGTGTGGCGTCGACCTCGACAATCTCGCTCTGTTCGAGGCTTTGTCGGAGCATATGCAGCAACAGGCCGGAGCTGTCGTCCCGTGGTTCGAGTGGCCCGACGAGTACAGTTCCCCCACCGGGAGCGGCATCGAAGAGTTTCGCCGCCTGAATGGTGAGCGGATCGAGTATTTCGCTTGGTTGCAGTGGCTCGCCGACGGGCAATTGGCACAGGCGCATGCCGTCGCGCGTGAAGCCGGAATGAGAATCGGGCTCTATGTGGACCTGGCGGTGAGCGTGGCCCATGACAGCGCCGCCACCTGGGCGGAGCCCAACCTGGTCATCAATGGGGCAGGCATCGGTGCCCCGCCGGACGCGCTCAATCCCAAGGGACAGGACTGGGGACTTGCTCCGCTGTCGCCGGTGGCGCTGACGGAGCAGAACCTTGTTCCGCTGCGAATGGAACTCGAAGCCAGCATGGCCCATGCCGGCGCTGTTCGGCTGGATCACGCCATGTCTTTGACCCGGCTGTTCTGGATCCCAAAGGACAAGGACGCGCGTGAGGGCGCCTATGTGCACTATCCCTTCTACGACATGATCGGGACTGTGGCGGATGCCTCGCACCGCTACTCCGCCCTGGTCATCGCGGAGGCGCTGGGAACGGTCCCGGAAGGCTTCACCGACGCCTTGGCGGAGGCGGATATCCATGCCTATCGCGTCCTCTTCTTCGAACGCAGGAAGGACGGAGAATTCATACCGCCCCAGGCGTATCCAGTCCGGGCCCTTGCCTGCATTTCGACGCATGACATGCCGACGATCCGAGGCTGGTGGGTGGGACGGGATATCGAATGGCGGCAGACGGTCGGCATCTATGATGCCGCCGACGCCGAGGAAGAAGACAGAGCACGGAAGACTGCAAAGCAGCAATTATGGGACGCCCTGGTGACATCATCTCTCGTTTCGTCCGAGGGGTCACTCCGGGAACAGCTGGATGCGGACGCAGTGGCGCGGATTCATCTGTTTGCCGCGAAAACTCCCACACGGCTGTTCGGCGTGCAGATCGAAGATGCCCTGGGTGAGGTTGAGCAGGCGAACCTTCCCGGCCGCACCGACCCGCATCCCAATTGGCGGCGCAAGATTTCGACACCCCTGGAGGATCTTTCTCGGAACAGCTTCTTCACTGCTGTTTGCAAAGCGGTTGCAGAGGAGCGCCCCCGCCGATGAGCTGGCCGAGAGCTACCTATCGCCTGCAGTTTCGCAATGGTTTCGATTTTCAGGCCGCCGCCGACCTTGCGCCGTATCTGGAAAGGCTCGGCATCAGTCATGTGTACGCCTCGCCGATCTATGCCGCGCGCAACGGGTCGACCCATGGCTATGACGTGACCGATTTCGGGCTCTTCGATCCGGCGCTGGGCGGAAATGAAGGGTTCGAGCGCATGAGCGACGTGCTGAAGCAGCACGGCCTCGGTCTGGTCCTCGACTTCGTTCCCAATCACATGGCGGCCTCGGTCGAAAACCCGTGGTGGCGAGACGTGCTTTATCGAGGCACCGACAGCGAACATGGCGACTTCTTCGACATCGACTGGGAACGGTATGGCGGCAAGTTGCTGCTTCCCGTCCTGGGCGATTCCTACGGAGACGTCCTGGCGCGGGGAGAACTAAAGCTGGCATTCGAAGACGGCCAGTTCGCCATCGGCTATTTCGACAATCGGTGCCCGGCTTCGGAGCGCAGTGTCGCCACGCTGAGGGATGGAGGCCAGGAGGCCGCCGAAAGGATCTCACGCGATGCAGCGGCGATGCACGAGCTGCTGGAGCTGCAGCATTACAGGATCGCTCATTGGCGCATGGCTTCGGATGCCCTGAACTACAGGCGGTTCTTCGACATCAATGACCTGGTCGCTCTCAGGATGGAGAGACAATCCGTCTTCGAGCACGTGCATCGATTCACGTTCGATCTCATCCGCAGGGGCGTCATCGACGGATTGCGCCTCGACCATATCGACGGACTGCTCGATCCAGGAGCGTATCTGACGCGCCTTCGCCAGGAGGTGGAGCAGCTCAGAGAAGAGCCCTTCTACATCGTGGTGGAGAAGATCCTCGAAGGACATGAGAAGCTCAGACCGCAATGGCCGGTCGAGGGCACCACGGGATATGAATTCGGCTGTCGGGTTACCGGCCTGCAGGTGCATCATGACGGCGCCCAGGCGCTGAGCGCCCATTACCAACGCTTCACGGATGACCATCGGGACTATCAAACCGTGGCGGAGGACTCCAAGCGGTTCGTCCTGTCCTTGAGCTTTGCCACGGATCTCAACCGGCTGGCGCGAATGGCGTATGAGATCGCGCAGTCCAATCCCGCCGATCGCGACGTGGCCGAGCCGGCACTGCGGCGGGCCATCACCGAGGTGCTGATCGCGTTTCCGCTTTACCGCACCTATGTCACCGGTGGGCCGGTCTCGGAGGAAGACGAAGAAATCCTCCACGAGGTTGCCTTGCAGGCCGAGCATCGGATCGGGGCGGAATCCGAAGAGGAGCTGCGCTTCGTGCTGAGACTGCTGCGCGGCGACGACATCGAGGCTGCCGATTTCGCCATGGCCTTCCAGCAGGTTTCGGGGCCACTGACGGCTAAGGCGCTCGAGGATACCGCGTTCTATCGCTACATCCCGCTGATCGCCCTCAATGAAGTGGGCAGCGATCCGGGTGGACCCGAAGTCAGCCCGTCGCTGTTTCATGCTGCAAACCAGGAGCGCGCAGAGCACTGGCCGGATTGCATGCTGACAACGAGCACTCACGACACCAAGAGGGGTGAGGATACGCGCGCGCGCATCGCGGTGCTTTCAGAAATACCCGAACAGTTCTTCGAGCGGGCAGAGCGGTGGTGGCAGCTCCATGCACAGTTCCGTCGGCCGCTGCGTTCGGTGCTGGTGCCCCATCCGAAGGAAGCCTGGCTCTATTATCAGGCCCTGCTGGGTATCTGGCCGCTCGACAAGACGCCCGACCTGAAAGAACTCAGAGGCCGGATGCGTGACTTCATGTCGAAGGCCCTGAAGGAGGCCAAGGAGCATACGCGATGGACTGACCCCGTCACCGATCATGAGCAGGCCGTGTTCGCCTTCATCGATGCGACACTGGACACGGATGAGGCTGGCGGGTTCCTGAAGGACATCGCTGCCTTCTCGGAGACCATAGCGGCTGCAGGCGCGCTGAACGGGCTGTCCCAAGTCCTGCTCAAACTGACCTCACCCGGGGTCCCCGACATCTATCAGGGGTGCGAGTGGTGGGACCAGAGCCTGGTCGATCCCGATAATCGTCGGCCCGTCGATTTCGTGGCCCGGGCAAAGGCGCTTTCGGCGATTGGCGATGGGGCGCTCACACTCGACGACTGGCGCGACGGACGCATCAAGCAAGGAGTGACGGCAAGGCTCCTGAATTTCCGGCGAAGCCACGACATGCTGTTCCGCGACGGAGCGTACCAAACCCTGAAGATCGAGGGACCTCAGGCGGCGCATGTTTTCGCGTTTGCCCGGACGTTCGAAGGAAAGGCGTTCCTGAGCGTTGCGACACGGCATGGATTTTCGCTGCTGCAAGGGCAGAAGACCCCGCTGGTCCTGGCCGACGCATGGGAGGGGACGGAACTCCTTTTACCTCCCGAGCTGGCTCAAAAGACCCGCTGGCAAGGCGTCTTCGGCGACGATGTCATATCGGGGGGAAAGAGCCTTCCGGTGAAGGACCTGCTGGCTCACCTGCCGATCGCCGCTCTGACGACATCCGAGCGCTAACGGATCAGGGGCCAGGCCGACACAGCCGCAAGCTTGGGCAAGGCTTGCGAGAGAGCCAGTTCATTGCGGTTCTCGCTGCAGGCCAGCACCGTATCCACGCCGGATACGGCCAAGCTGAGGCTGGCCGCCATATCATTGCCGCGCAGATGATGACCCAAGGTAAGCCCCGCCAGGAGATCGCCCGTGCCTTGCGGGACTTTCTGGCGCCGAACCACCTCGGCGGAGACCATGGCGCCCTCATGAAACAAGAGATTGGCGAGGTTCCCCCCAGGGGCGGGGACCGAGGTGACGATGATGGTCGGGACCTTCAGCATTGAGGCCGCATGTCGAGCATCTTGAAGGGATTCGACAGGGTGGCCGGCCAACCAGGCGAGTTCAAAGCGGTTTGGCGTGATGATGTGTGCGAGGGGCAGCAAGGTCTCTCGGATCGCCTCGGCCACGGGCTCCGGGACATAAATGCCATGAGGATCATCGCCGAGGATCGGATCGGTCATCACCAAAAGGCCGGGCAGCTCTTCTCTCAGGCGCAGGATATGCCTGAGAGCCACTTCGACCTGATCCACACCACGGAAGTAGCCGGTCATGACGGCACCGATCCCGTGGAGCCAGCCAAAACCATGCAGCCGCTCCAGCATCGCATCGATGGTCGCGGCTTCAATCTTGATGCCGGAGGTCGCTCCGTGCTCGGGATGGTTCGACAGAAGAACGGTCGGAACCGCGTAAACCTCATGGCCAAGGGCCTGGAGCGCCGGCGCGACCGCGGAGTTGCCCACGTGGCCGCGGACGACCTGAGACGAGATTGCAAGGATCTCCGCCATGACACCCCACGTTTCGCCGCCGGTACGCGCCTTCACGCGGCAGTTCGCAGGTGGTAGTAAAGCGCCTTCACGGACACGTCAAAGGCGACGTGCGACAGGTTTATCACGTTTCGAGGGACGATCATGGCCGAGGCTCAGTACGAAGGTTTCAAATATAGCGTGAACGGCCGCGGCGCTAATCGTTGGCATTGGGCGATCTTCAAGTCGGATGGCGGGTTGCCCGTGACCTCCGGCATGGTGGATGGCGGCAGCCACAAGGCCGATGAAGCCGCCAAAAAGGCCATCGACCGGCTGAACAAGAAAAAGAAATGAGACGTCAGGCCGCTTCGGGCTGACGCTTGGCAGCCAGTTCGACGATTTCCCCCATGATTGCGTTCAAGGAGAAATCCTTGGGCGTGTAGACGGTACGAACACCGCACTGCTTGAGGATGAGGATGTCCTCGGCCGGGATGATGCCGCCGACAACCACCGGCACATCCCCCAAGCCGGCCGCGCGGAGTTGGTTCATCACGTCGCGGACCAAGGGAACGTGGCTCCCCGACAGGATCGACAGCCCGATGATATGCGCCCGCTCGCGCTTGGCGGATTCGACAATTTCCTGCGGCGTCAGGCGTATACCCTCATAGACGACGTCCATGCCACAGTCGCGGGCGCGAACGGCGACCTGCTCGGCGCCGTTGGAGTGTCCGTCCAGACCCGGCTTGCCGACAAGGAGCTTCAAGGTTTCGCCGAGCTCCCGGGATACCGCCTCGACCTTCGCCTTGAGGACGGCAATCTCGTCCTCCTGAGCGGGGATCACCAGAGTGAACCCCGTCACCCCTGTGGGGGCGCGATACTGGCCGAAAACCTCGCGCAGGGTCTCGCCCCATTCGCCGGTCGTCACTCCAGCCTTCGCTGCCGCTATGGAGGGCTCCATTATGTTCGCACCGGTTTGCGCCGCAGTGCGAAGATCGGCGAGTGCGCGTTCAACCGCAGCGCCGTCGCGCTTGGACCGCCAGGACCGGAGGCCTTCCACGGCCTCGAACTCGATCGATTCCGGGACCGTCAGGATTCCGCCGGCCTCGCCCGACAGAGGCGAGGTCTCGCTGGAGGTGAAGGCGTTCACGCCGACCACAGTCTGCTCACCGGCTTCAATCGTCTGCAGCCGCTTCGAGTTGGACTTCACCAATTCCTGCTTCATGTAGCCGGATTCGATGGCGGCGATCGCGCCTCCCATGGCCTCGACTCGCGCCAGCTCGGCACGGACCTCCGATTTGATCTGCTCACTCTTTCGGGTCATCTCAGCGGAGCCTTCGAAGATGTCGCCGAACTCGAGCAAATCAGTCTCGAAGGCGAGGATCTGCTGCATACGCAAGGACCATTGCTGGTCCCAAGCACGGGGAAGCCCCAGGGCCTCATTCCAGGCCGGCAACTGAACGGCGCGGGCGCGGGCATTCTTGGACAGGGTGACCGCCAGCATTTCGAGCAGGATACGGTAGACGTTGTTCTCCGGCTGGCTTTCGGTGAGGCCGAGGGAGTTCACCTGCACGCCATAGCGGAAGCGGCGGTAACGCTCGTCAGTCACACCATAGCGGTCGAGACAGATTTCGTCCCAGAGTTCGGAGAAGGCCCGCAGCTTGCAGATCTCGGTCAGGAAGCGGATTCCGGCATTGACGAAGAAGCTGATGCGACCGACGAGCTCGGGGAAATCCGCAGCGCTGACGACGCCGGCCTGCTTCACGCCGTCGAGCAGCTCCTGGGCCGTGGCCAGGGCGAAGGCCACCTCCTGCACGGGCGTCGCTCCGGCCTCCTGCAGGTGATAGGAGCAGACATTCGTCGGATTCCACTTGGGAACCTCGCGATAGGCCCAGGTGACGACGTCGGTCGTGAGCTGCAGCGACGGCGCCGGCGGAAAGACATAGGTGCCGCGCGAGAGGTATTCCTTGATGATGTCGTTCTGCGTCGTTCCCGACAAAAGCTTGCGATCGACGCCCTGCTCGTCCGCCATGGCCACGTAGAGGGCCAGCAGCCAGGGCGCGGTCGCATTGATGGTCAGCGACGTGTTCATCCGATCGAGGGGAATCCCGTCGAGCAAGGTCCGCATGTCGCCGAGATGCATGATCGGAACTCCGACCTTGCCCACCTCCCCCCGGGAGAGAATGTGGTCGGCGTCATAGCCGGTCTGGGTCGGCAGGTCGAAGGCAACCGACAGGCCGGTCTGTCCCTTTTCAAGGTTTTTACGAAAGAGGCTGTTCGATGCCGCTGCCGAGGAATGGCCCGCATAGGTGCGGAAGATCCAGGGTTTATCGCGACTGCTCGATGATGACGACGTCTCGGCCAAGCGTGCCTCCCTCAAGGACTGAGCTCATTTCACCATGCGAGGTTGTGAGGCGCAACTCCAAGAAAGGGGCGGCCGCCCTCACGTTGCAATTCTATGTTGCACTGCAAAAATGACTCTGCGTTCCTAAAGTTTGCCTGTTATGATGTCAATTGCCTGCAACATGCGCATGGCTTTGACAGTTCTAAGAGCAGGAAAGGGAGAGGTGGGCATGAGCGCAACGGCCAAGGTCATTGCGGACGCGGCGAATGTCAACGCGCCGAAGAAAGATCTCTATGATGTCGGAGAGATCCCTCCGCTTGGCCATGTACCGTCGAAGATGCATGCCTGGGTGATCCGCCGGGAGAGGCACGGGCCGCCCGAGGAGGCGATGCAGCTCGAGGTTGTACCCACCTGGGAGATCGACAGCGACGAGGTTCTCGTCCTGGTGATGGCCGCGGGCGTCAACTATAACGGCATCTGGGCCGGTCTCGGCATTCCAGTCTCGACCTTCGACGTTCATAAACAGCCGCTCCACATCGCCGGCTCGGATGCTTCGGGCATCGTTTGGGCAGTGGGCTCCAAGGTGAAGCGGTGGAAGGTCGGTGACGAGGTCATCATCCACTGCAATCAAGACGATGGCGACGACGAGGAATGCAACGGCGGAGATCCCATGTTCTCACCGACCCAGCGCATCTGGGGCTATGAGACGCCGGATGGATCTTTCGCCCAGTTCTGCAGGGTGCAGTCGCGACAATTGATGCCAAGGCCGCAGCACCTGACCTGGGAAGAATCCGCCTGCTATACGCTGACGCTGGCCACCGCCTACCGGATGTTGTTCGGTCATCGGCCCCATATCCTGCGGCCTGGACACAATGTGCTGATCTGGGGCGCCTCTGGGGGCCTCGGCTCGATGGCGGTTCAGCTTTGTGCGGCCGCCGGCGCCGCAGCCATCGGAGTGATCTCCGAGGAGGACAAGCGCGACTACGTCATGTCGCTCGGCGCGCGCGGGGTGATCAACCGCAAGGACTTCAAATGCTGGGGACAGATGCCGCAGGTCGGCACTCCGGAATACAATGAGTGGCTGAAGGAAGTCCGCAAATTCGGCAAGGCGATCTGGGACATCACCGGCAAGGGCGTGAATGTCGATTTCGTGTTCGAGCATCCGGGCGAGGCCACTTTTCCGGTCTCATGCTTCGTCGTGAAGCGGGGCGGCATGGTGGTGTTCTGCGCCGGTACGACGGGCTTCAACATCACCTTCGACGCGCGGTATGTGTGGATGCATCAGAAGCGCATCCAGGGGTCACACTTCGCCCATCTCAAGCAGGCCGCACAGGCCAATCAACTCGTGATCAATCGGCGGGTCGATCCGTGCATGTCGGAAGTGTTCTCGTGGAACGACATCCCCAAGGCGCATACGCGGATGTGGAAAAACCAGCATCGGCCTGGCAACATGGCTGTCCTGGTGTCGGCACCGCGGACCGGGTTGAAAACCTTCGATGATGTGCTCGAGGCCTCAGAGGCGCGAGGGTAGAGTTCCGCGCCCAGCATGCAGACGAACCGGGATCCCTGACGGCAGGGGTCCCGTAAACCGCCTTCTGGCGACGCTCACCTCTGTTTCGCGTCGGCGGTGCTGGCTGTCCGAGCCAGCTCAATCCTGACCTTCCTGCGCAGGCGCATCATGCGGTTAACCTCCCCGCCAAAGATGAGGACCAGCGCGCCGAGATAGACAAAAAAGAGCGCAGCGATAATTCCGGCCAAGCCGGCATAGGTGCTGGCGAACTGGCTGAAATTCGAAAGATAGGCGGAATACACCATCGCCAGGAGCAGCCAGACGACCACGGTAAAGGTGATGCCCAGCCACAGATCGCGCAAATGGCGCCAGGTCGCCGGCAAGAGAATGTGCGCGACGGTGAGACCCAGCGTGAGCAGGACGACTGCAAAAGGGTAGCGGATCATGTCGTAGACCTCAGGCCAGCGGTTGAGATCCGGGACATAACGGATGGCCAGCGCCTTGATGATCGGTGCCAGCACGATGAGGAATGCGACGGCGATCATCAGGAAGGCGCCGCCGATCACGAAAAGGACATTCTGCGCGAACAGACCGAAGGCGTTGCGGTGCTCGATCAGGCCATACGCACGATTCAGAGCCACCCGAACGCTGTCGACGCCGCCCGAGGCCGACCAAATCGTCAGGAGCACGCCCAGGCTCAAGACACCGCTGCGCTGCTCGGTGAGCACCGAGCGGATCTCCGGGACCAGCGGCTCGACGATCTCAGGAGGGGCTACACCCAGAAGATAATCAATCAATGCCGAGGCGAGATGGGAATCGCCGATGAACCCCGCGAGAGCCGTCAGAAAGACGAGGAACGGGAAGATGGCCAGGATCATGCGGAATGCAATGTTCCCGGCGAGGGGGATCGCTGCATCATCCCACAACCGCCAGAAGGCGGTTATGAAGACGGTCCAGAACGGCTTCAGCTGACCGTCGCGCCTCGTCGGGGCCTCGCCGAACAGATATGCGTGCTTACCCCAGTCGACCATTTTGTTATGATTTCGGCTTGGTTACGGACAACATGGGATGCGCCGGGATTCTGAAGGCGGTGTCAAGCCCGCTCAGTCGCCGCGGCGACCGCAGCCGTTATATTGTCGACCAATGCGGGGTCCAACTTCAGGCGACTGGCCAGCATGGCCAGATAGGCTTTTTCCGAGGGATCATCGGGATCGACCGCCAGGAGGGATGCGGCATACAGCTCGGCCGCCTGTTCCGGGCTCTTGGCGCTGCGCACGACGGCATCGATATCGAGGGGACGCCGAAGCTCGTCCATGACAAAGGCCTTCTCCTCGGTCCCCAGTTCAAGGGTGTCCAGGTGCCCATAGATACGCTGTTGCTCTTCGGCATCGATGTGGCCATCTGATTTGGCCGCCGCGATCATGGCGCGAATGACGGCCAGGCCCAGATCGGCGCGGGCGCTCTCATCGGATGGCGGCGGGAGGAAGGGTGTCCCCTCGACATCAGCAACCGCAGCCTCGATGCTCTTGGGTGGCGCCCCCCATGGCCCGGACGAGGCCGGTGCGGATTGCGCCTGTGACTGCTGCCAGTCGCGATAGGCCTTGTAAGCAATGCCTCCCAGCGCCGCCATGCCGCCATAGACCAAGGCGTTAGAGGCCAGCTTGCGGCCGCCCTTGGACCCAAGCAAGAGGCCTATGACGCCTCCGGCAGCACCTACGCCGCCTAAACCGCCCAGCTTGCCCCCGAGACCACCCAAACCCCCTCCGAGAGTACCCAGATTGCCCAATCCGCCGCCCAGCTTGTCGAGACCAGGAATAGCGCCTCCCGACTTGCCCAGAAATTGTTCCAATAGGCGCTGCGCATCAAGCATCGAGTTCGCTCCATATTCTCTGCCATGTTTGGGGGGGAATTAGGGGACTCATCAGGGTTAAAACAAGGCCCTTCGGCCGCATCCTGCGGAGGATGCAGCGCGTGCATGGGCGTCATTCACCAACGATCGTTCCTGACCGGCCCAGGTTCAGGTATGAGCATCCCCATGACACCTGCCCCACCGTCGCCGAAAAAGCCAACTTGGCTGAAGCTTTCACCCGCGCTTTTCGTTTTCCTGTGGTCTACGGGTTTCGTGGGTGCGAAATTCGGCCTGCCTTATGCGCCACCCTTCACCTTCCTGTCACTGCGGTTCATTCTGTCAGCAGCCTTGTTCGCTCTGCTGGCCGCCGTGTTCCGCCATGGGTGGCCAAGCCGCCAGCAAGCGATGCATGGGCTCCTGTCAGGCATGCTCGTTCACGGCGTCTATCTCGGGACGGTGTTCTACACGATCTCGAAGGGCATGCCGGCCGGCATCTCGGCCTTGATCGTCGGGCTGCAACCCCTTGCCACTTCTCTGCTCGCGACGTTCATCGGAGAGCGTCCCAGTTGGAAAAACTGGTTCGGGCTGGCGCTCGGCATCGCCGGCGTCGGGCTGGTGGTTTGGCCCAAGCTCGGCCTGCACGAGGAGGGCGTGACACTTGTCGGCGTCGGCCTCCTGCTGGTCGGTATCCTGTCGATTTCCATAGGATCCATCTATCAGAAGCGCTTCTTTGGCGGGCTCAGCCTGTTTTCAGGAGGCGCTTACCAGTTCCTGGGGGCACTGCTGGTTTCCCTCCTCGGCGCCCTTCTGCTCGAGAGCCCCCGCATCGACCCCACGGCCGAGTTCATCTTCGCGCTGTTCTGGATGGTCGTCATCCTCTCCATCGGAGCGATCAGCCTCTATACACTCCTCATCCGACATGGCGACGTCTCGAAGGTGGCGGGGCTGTTCTACCTCGTGCCGGCATCGACCGCCGTGCTTGCCTATTTCATGTTCGGCGAGACATTGAACAGTCTTCAGATCGTCGGGATGGGGGTGTGCATGGCAGGCGTGGCGCTCGCATCGTGGCGGCGCTCGTAAGCGATCACAAAGGCGCCGCAGGGACGCCTCTCAGGCGACACGGAATTTCCAGAACCTCACAGAGGGAGATTCGAGGTTGAAGCATGTGGAATCCAGTGTCCGTCGCTGTCCTGGCGCTCGTCACGGTTCTGGCGCCATTGATGGCGCAGGCTGAGGGCGGCGGGTTCTGGGATACGCAAAGAACCGGTGCGAACAGCTTCAACAGGTCGCCCAGCTTGCAGCCCTTTGGGGAAGCGCGGAGGCTTGGTCTCGGGTTCATGAGGCTGACGTTCACCAAGTGGGCGTCAGCAAAGCGAGATTTCCTGATCGGGGATGTGAGCGACTATCGTGGCCTTGTTCAAGAGGACTTGAAAATCTTGCGGGGCGTCCTCGATGGCGCGGCGAAGCAGGGTATCGGGATCATTCTCACGCCTTTGAGCCTTCCCGGGAGCCGCTGGCGGCAGTTTAACGGCGCCAAGAACGATCTGCGACTCTGGCAAGACAAGACATGGTGGAATCAAGCCGCTTCCTTCTGGAAGGATTTGGCCTTCGAACTGAATGGACACCCCGCCGTCGTGGGGTTCAACATCCTCAACGAGCCAGCGCCAGATTTGGCGTCTGGGCTCGCAGAAGAAGCCGGGGCCGAAGACAGGGACACGTGGTGCAGGAACGCCACTGGGACCGCGTCCGACCTCGATGCGTTCTATCGGAAAGTGGTCGCCTCGATCCGCTCGGCGGATGCATCCACGCCCATCATCCTCGATGCCGGTTTCTATACTCAGCCCATGGCGATCCGGTGCCTGAAGCCGATCGATGATGGCTCGGTGCTCTACTCCGTCCATCTCTACGAGCCGTATGAGTTCACCAGCCATTTCAACAAGGGGAAATTTCAATACCCAGGAGACGTAACCTACGGAGAAAAAACAGAGTTTTGGGACAGAGAACGGCTGCAAATCCATCTGGCGCCGCTGCTCGAATGGGCGACCCAATGGAAGGTTCCGACCGATCGCCTCATGATCGGGGAGTTCGGCTGTTATCGGCGCAACAGGGGCTGTGCCACCTATCTGTCGGATACCATCACCCTTCTCAACGAGAAGGGCCTGCATTGGGCATTCTACGGGTTTCGCGAGGATGAGTGGGATGGCTACGACTATGAAGTCGGCTCAGGTCCCTTGCCAGACACCTACTGGGACGCCGTGGATCGGGGCGAAACACCCACGCGACCTCGGCCAGGCAGTCCCATGAGCGATGTCATCCGGGCAGGCCTCGCTCCGCCTCCGGCGGCTCGGTCCGTACGATCAGGACAGTAGGCCGCCGGGCCGGTGGAGAGACAGCGTTTCATCGGCGAAAGAGGCGCCCCCGCCCGTCAGAGGATCGGTGAAGGCCGAGAGAAGGCTCTCCACCTTCTCGCGCGACACATTGCGCGTGATGAAGACCAGGCGGGTCCGGTGGTCGTCGTCAGGCCAAGCCTCCAATCGCACCGGGGGATGAAACAGGTTCTGCACCGCGTGAACGACAAGGGGGTGGTCGGGCTCCTCGGCGAGCTTGACGATCCCCTTCATGCGCAGGAGATCACGGCCATACTGGGCGTTCAGCAGCTCCAGGAACAGACTGAATGACGTCCCGCCGATCGGCGCCTCCGTGGTGAGGCAGTAGGCGCGGATGCTCTCATCATGACGATTCACATCGTGGTGGTGGTGGTGATCGTGCGGTGCGGCGTAGGCTTCGGCCGAGAGCCACTTCACCACATCCGCCTGCTTCGTCGTGGGATCGTACAGGCCGGCATTGAAGAGCTGCGGAGGTCGCGCCTCACCACGAGCCGCATCCAGGACCGGCGCCGTCGGGTTCAGCGTCGCCAAACGCTGCTTCAGCTCCAGAACGGCTGCCGCGTCGGCCAAGTCCGTTTTGGCCAAGACCAGACGATCCGCGACGGCCACCTGTTTCACCGCCTCAAAATGTGCGTCCAGAGTCGCCGCAGCGTTGACCGCATCGAGGACAGTTATCACGCCGTCCAGGCGGAGGTGCCGCAACAGACGCTGGTCCGCCATCAGGACATGAATCACCGGAGCGGGGTCGGCCAGACCCGTGGTTTCGATGACGATGCGGTCGAAGCGCATGATCTCGCCTGCATCGCGCTTCTCAAGCAGGCGGACCAGTGCATCGACCAAGTCCCCACGGATGGTGCAGCACAGGCAGCCGCTCGACATCTCAATGAAGAAGTCGGTCGCCGTCTCCACCAAAAGGTGGTCGATCCCCACCTCGCCGAACTCATTGATGATGACGGCCGTACCCGCCATCGCCGGGTCTGCCAGCAAGGCGTTCAGGAGGGTCGTCTTGCCGGCGCCGAGAAACCCTGTCAGCACCGAAACAGGGATCACATCGGCATTGGACTCATTCGTCACTGTCGCTCACGCCTTTCGGCGGGCCACTGCCAGCCGCCTCAACCTTGGCACCGCTGATGCGCTTCTGGGCAGCTTCCTCGCGGCTCTCCTGAGCCAGCACCGTAAGAGTGGCCGGCGGCATCAATTGGCAGATGGCCCCGTTGGATCGAAGATAATTGCATAAGGAGCTGCTCTGCGCCTCATTCAGATCGTCGACCATGATCAAGTAGTCGCCCTTATAGGGCACACGCACCACTGCGCCGTGGCCGCCATAGAACACATAGCGCGTCGCCAGGAGCCACTGGTCGAGCATCTTGCCCGCTTCCGCCGCCGAATCGAAGCGGCCGAAGGCCACCGCCCAACTGCTCAATTGGTCAGGATCAAGGACCTCGACAGACGGTTTCCAGCTGCACACCAATGGCGTCAGATCGGTGGTCGTCCCCGTTGCAGACAGGACGCTTGGATTCATCTGGTAGAGCGTCTTGTCGCTGACCGGAGCTGCGAAGCCTTTTTCGAGCAAGGATTCCGCGATCACGGTCCGTCCGCCTCCACTTTTGGCGCCGAGGACAACGGCCACCAGGCGTCTTCCATCGCGCGTGGCGCTGGCGATCAAGTTGTAGCCCGAGCTGCAGACATAGCCGGTCTTCATGCCATCGGCTGATTTCATCTGCCGCAACAGCCCATTCCTATTGCTGTAGCGCTGGCTGCCGATCTGGACGAAGGGCTCCTTGAAATAATGCTGATAGTCGGGAAATTCGCGAATGATGGCGCTGGTGAGGATGCCCAGGTCGTGGGCCGTGGTGACCTGGCGAATATCCGGCAGACCATGCGGATTGGCGTAATAGGTGCCGCCCATCCCGAGACGACGCGCAGTTTCATTCATCACATGAACGAATTTCGGGACCGAGCCGCTGACATTCTCGGCAATCGCGACGGCCAAATCATTGGCTGAGCGAACCAGCAGGGCTTCGAGCGCCAAATCGAGCTTAATGGTCGAGCCGGGCCGCATCCCGATTTTACTGGGGGGTTGTGCTGCAGCCTGGCTCGAATAGGTGATCTCCGAGTCAAGGGCGATCCGCCCCGACTTTATTGCGTGAAAAGCCACATAGGCGGTCATCAACTTCGTCAGAGACGCCGGATGCCAGGGCTCGTTTTCGCCTTCGCCAGCGATGATCCTCCCCGTCATCGCCTCAAATACGAGTGTCGGACCCGCAAACGCGCCTGATGCCTGCCCGATCAGAACAGCAAGGGCTAATACCAGGCCAGCTAAGCGTTGAAGTCGCAAAAGGCCCTCTCTAGGCTCAAAATCTCGCAGATGGACATGTCGGTCGCGCCGTGGAAGGCTCTTCACCATCTCACACCCGTGGTGAACAGCATTGTGATACGCATGCGTTGATGTCACGTGAACAGGACACGAAACTCGGACCGAGTGAGTAACACTCTGGCTGGTCACTGATCAATCCCAAGACCCGCATTCACTGTGACAGGCACCAAGGCTGCTCAACGGAACCTCCCAGGATCCAGCCGGGCGATCACGGTTTCCTGATCGAAATCGTCCGGCGGAGTTCCGTCTATGAGACCGGCACCCAACCGGGACACCGCCGGCGACGTCTGGATACCATAGCCGCCTTGACCGGCGACCCAAAAGAAATCCTCGGCCGCAGGGTCGAAGCCCACGACGAGGGTCCGGTCCGGTGCAAAGGTCCGCAGGCCGGCCCAGCTCCGCAGGATGCGGGTCACGGGCATGGTGACGGCCTGCTCAAAGCGGTCGAGACCTTCGGCCAGCACCATGTCATCGGGATAGGCATCGTGGGGCTCCACCGGGTGCTCTTCCGCCGGGGAAACATAGAGCTGACCTGCCTCAGGCTTGCAGTACCAGAGTTCCCGGGCCGGGCCGAAGAGAGGCCATTTCGAAATGTCGTAGCCGTCCGGGGCGGGCAGAACCGCCATGCTGCGGCGATAGGGCGTCAGACCAACAGGCTTGAGGCCGGCCATCTGCGCAACCCTGTCGGCCCAGGCTCCTGCGGCGTTGACGAGTATCTTGGCGGAAACCGTTCCGGCCGGAGTCGTGATCTCCCAGCGCCCGGCGTCGCGCTTCAGCCCACTCACCCGAGCATTGGTCAGGAGGGTCCCGCCCCGCTTTCGGAAGAGCCGCAGCCAGCCCTGGTGGAGCGCGTTCACATCAATGTCGCTGGCTTCCTCCCGGGCGGCACGCTTGACCTTTTCCGGTCGAAGGATCGGAACCATGGCGAGGGCTTCGGACGGGGAAATCTCTGTCAGAACCGAACTGCCCACGACGTGTTCTGCGAACAGTTCCTCGTCCGTGCCGTCCGACAGCATCAGCTCCCCGCGCGGAGATAGAAGCGGCGTCTCGGTCACTTCCGCAGGGGGATTGCGATAGAACGCCTCGGCAGCCGCCGTCAGCTTCTTGATCGTCTGGTTCCCATAATGCTTGATGAAAATGGCTGCGGAGCGTCCGGTGCTGTGGTAGCCGGGCTGATCCTCTGCCTCGATCACAAGGGTGTTGCGCTTTCTGGAGAGCTCGGCAGCAATGCCAACACCCGCGATCCCTGCTCCGATGACCGCGACGTCTACCGTGTAATCAGCCATGGTGAACTTAATGCCCCTTCTCACATGCGATTCAGGCGAACCACCCTTGCCATCAGAGACATCAGGCGCTTTGTCTGTCCAGAGCCAGCAACAAGACGAGATTCGGAAAGGCGCGTCCAGATGACCAAAACTTTGCACCAGCCTCTCGGGGGCAACGATATGCCGAGGTTCGGCGGCATTGCGACGATGATGCGGCTGCCCCATCTCGAGAGCGCTGCCGGTCTCGATGCCTGCTTCGTGGGGATCCCGATGGACATCGGAACCAGCAACCGGTCCGGCACGCGATTCGGCCCTCGCCAGATCCGCACGGAGTCGGTGATGCTGAGGCCCTACAACATGGCGACCCGGGCAGCACCCTTCGACTCGCTGTCGATCGCGGACATCGGTGACGTCCCGACCAATCCTTTCGACCTGAAGGATTCCGTGCGGATCATCGAGGCCTTCTTCTCAGAGAAGATCCTCGCTCATGACGTCCTACCTCTGACGTTGGGGGGAGACCACACGCTGGTGCTGCCGATCCTGCGGGCGATGGCGAAGAAACACGGGCCGGTCGGCCTCATCCACGTGGATGCGCATGCGGACATCAACGATACCATGTTCGGCGAGAAGATCGCCCATGGGACGCCGTTCCGACGCGCCGTGGAAGATGGTGCCATCGATCCCAAGAGAGCGGTCCAGATCGGACTGCGAGGAACGGGATATGCGGCGGACGACTTCGACTGGCCGAGGGACCAGGGCTTCCGCGTGGTGCCGGTCGAGGAGTGCTGGCACAAATCGCTGACACCGCTGATGGAAGAGGTGCGGACACTGATGGGTGACGGCCCCGTCTATCTCAGCTTCGACATCGACAGCCTGGATCCAGCCTATGCGCCGGGGACCGGCACTCCTGAGATCGGGGGCCTGACCGTGCCGCAGGGGATCGAGATCATCCGCGGATGCCGTGGTCTCGATCTCGTGGGCTGCGATCTCGTCGAGGTCTCCCCCCCTTATGACACCTCAGGCAATACTGCCATCACGGCGGCGAACCTTTTGTTCGAGATGCTGTGCGTGCTCCCCGGGGTGATTTACCGCGTGTGAGAGAGGAGCGCCTCACGATCGAGCTTGGCGTAGATGGCCTCGAGCTCGGAATCATGGATTCCGAGCTCTCGAAGATGCTCCACGGTCGAGCGAACATAGTCGGGGCAGCTGCCAGACACTCCCCTCCCCTGGAGGATGAAGGACATCTGCTGGTCAAGGCCGAGCTTGCCGGAATATTGGGGATGCTTGCGATCGATCAGATAAACCAGCGCCTCCATGGGCGATTCGCCGCCGAGAAGAATTGGCCGAACCGCTTCCCTATAGACCATCGTCACCTGCTCGCGCTCCCGGAGATAAGCAATGGTGGCCTCCCAGTTCGCCTCCGAGACGCGAAAGGCTACGCCCTTACAGGACCCACCTGTGTCGAGGCCTAGAACCAGTCCGGGATGTTCGGGCGTTCCCCGGTGGACGTGGGAATAGACGCAAAGGGACCGGTGAGCGCCGCGCAGTAGCGCGAGCCGGCGCTCAAGGTACTCGAAACCCGGCCGCCACATGAGCGAGCCATAGCCAAAGATCCAGAACTCCTGCATGATCCCCGCAGTTTTCGTAACACGTAATTGAAATGTCAGAGCATTTAGAAGATCCCTCGTCTGATAGACCAAAGCCAGCCGTCGCCACAAGTCCAGCAAACGCAAAGCCATGGCGCGTGTTCGTGCCACTCGGGCTCCTGTTGGTGCTCGTCGCGGCCTGGTGCGGCTATTGGCTTTTCATTTCGCAAACGAGCCAGTCGCACTTCAGCGCGTGGGTCGAAGAGGCAAAGTCGGACGGAATGACGGTCCAGTGCGGGACGCAGAATTGGGGCGGCTTCCCGTTTCGCGTCGAAATTGATTGCGCACCGCTCGACCTCGCCTGGTCCAACAATGCCGGAACCGGGGCCATTGGCCTGGCGCGGCTGGAGAGCGTCTTCCAGGCCTACAATCCCCAGCACATCCTCGCAGCCGTGTCGTCGCCGGTCAGCTACCGGATCGGATCGAGGGGCGGCGCAATGCCCAATTCCGTGATCACTGCGACATTCGATCCCGCTACGGTCAGCCTGATGATGTCCGGCGGCGAATTCGACCGGGCATCGCTGGTGGTGGAGAAGTTGATCGCCGATATCGGCGGCGAGGAGGGCGTCGGCGCACAGGGCCGAGCGCGGCGGCTCGAGCTGCATACGCGCTTCGTCCAGCCGGATGCGACCAGCCCCCCGGTGCTGGAGATCGCGGGCGACGCGGAAGACATTTCGCTGGCGGGGCCAGCGATCACCGATGCCACAGGAATCCCGATTGAACTGGATGTCTGGTCACTGCGGGCCCAGGCCAATGGCAGCTTCGTCCCCACAACCGATCCCAGCACCGCCCTGAAGGCCTTTGCCCTTGGCGGCGGCGAGGTCAACATCACTCGGCTGCACGGGCAAAGGGGCGATGTCACCCTGGAGGCGACCGGTCGCCTGACCTTCGACGAAAAAGGTCGCGCCAATGGCGAACTTCAGTCGGACGTGGTCAACTTAAAAGCCATTTTCAAACAGTTGCAGGAGGCAGGGCGGCTGGGGGAGATGGAGGCGGCCTTCTCCTTCAACATGCTCTCGCTGCTGGAGGGAGCAACTTCAGGACGCGAGGGTGCGCTCCGGGTGAAGATTGCGGTGGCGAAGGGCAAGATCTATTTCGGTCCGTTCGAGATCGCCAAGCTGCCGCCGCTGTTCTGATCCGTCAGGACTGTTTGCCGTGAGGACGGCCAAAGTCGGCGGTGGCCGAGTCCTGGCCGGCATCGATGATGCCGCGACGAATGGCCCGGGTGCGCGTGAAGAGATCGAACAGCGCGTCGCCGTCACCCCAACGGATGGCCCGTTGCAGGGCCGACAAGTCCTCAGAGAAGCGTCCGAGCATTTCCAGGACAGCATCCCTGTTATTGAGAAAGACGTCGCGCCACATCACGGGGTCCGAGGCCGCGATGCGCGTAAAGTCTCGGAAGCCACCGGCAGAGAACTTGATCACCTCGGATTGCGTAACCGTCTCGAGATCAGCGGCAGTCCCCACGATGTTGTAGGCAATCAAATGCGGGACATGGCTGGTGATGGCGAGTACCAGGTCATGATGCTCGGCCGTCATACGTTCGACATTGCTGCCGCAGCCGCGCCAAAACGCTTCCAAACGTTCGATGGCGGTCTCTTCCGCTCCCGGAGGCGGTGTGAGCACGCACCAGCGCTGATCAAACAACTCGGCAAAGCCCGATTCCGGTCCAGATTGCTCCGTTCCAGCAATGGGATGGCCGGGGATGAAGTGTACCGCTGAGGGCACATGAGGAGCCACGTCGCGGATGATCGCGGCCTTGACGGATCCCACATCCGACAGGATCGCGCCGGGTTTAAGGCTGGCAGAGATCTGCGCCGCGACAGGGCCGCAGGCGCCCACGGGAATACAGAGGATCACTAAGTCAGCACCTGCCACGGCCAAGGCCGGCGTGTCATGGACCTCGTCGACCAGGCCGATCTCCATGGCCTTGCTGCGGGTGGCCGCGGACTGTGCGTGACCGGCGATCCTGGATGAGAGGCCACCGCGTCGGATGGCATGCGCCAGGGACGAGCCGATCAAGCCCAGCCCGATCAATGCAACCTTGTCGAAGGGGAGGATGGCGGTCACGTTCCTGAGCCCAGAAACTCGGCTAAGGCGACGACGGTGGCACGGTTCGCCTCCTCACCGCCCACCGTCAGTCGGAGGGCGTTGGGGAGATGATAGTTCTCCATGCGCCGGAGCACGATCCCCCGCTCGAGCAGGAATTTGTCGGCCTCCGCGGCCGTCTTGTTCGGCTGGGGGAAGTGGACCAGCAGAAAATTGCCGACGCTGGGCGTCACCGGAAGTCCCAAAGATTCGAGCTCGTTGGTCAGCCAAGGGCGCCAAAGATCGTTGTGGGCGACTGCGCTTTCGGTATGCGCGCGGTCGCCAATCGCCGCTATGCCGGCGGCCATGGCGGCCATGTTCACATTGAACGGGCCGCGAACGCGGTTGAGCACGTCGGCCACCGGTTGCGGGCAATAAGCCCATCCCAGTCGGAGAGCGGCAAGGCCATAGACCTTCGAAAAAGTCCGGGTCATCACGACGTTGGCCGAATTCGCGACAAGCTCTATGCCGGCGGCATAGTCGTTCTGGCGGACATATTCGGCATAGGCCGCGTCTAGCACCAATAAGCAATCGGAGGGCAAGCCGGCGTGGAGGCGGGTCACCTCGTCGAAGGGCAGATATGTGCCCGTCGGGTTATTGGGATTTGCCAGGAAAACTATGCGGGTGCGGGGCGTGACGCATTGAAGGATCGCATCCACGTCGGCAGTCAAATCGACCTCAGGTGCGACAACCGGCGTCGCACCGGCGGCCCTGATGGCAATCTCGTAGACCAAGAAACCGTGACGGCAGAAGATCGCCTCATCCCCCGACTGGAGATAAGCCTGGGCAAGCATGGAAAGAAGCTCGTCGGACCCGGCTCCACAGACGATATGCGCGGCGCTCAAACCATATTGCGCAGCAATTGCCTCCCGCAATGCGGTGGCGCCGCCGTCGGGGTAGAAATGAAGCTGATCCGCGCAGTCCCTAAACGCCTGTATGGCCCTCGCGCTGGGTCCCAGGGGAGTCTCATTGGACGACAGTTTATGAGTCTTGACGCCCCCCGTTGCCTTGCTTTTGCCGGGGACATAGGCGGCGATGTCGAGGATGCCCGCCCGCGGACGGGGACCTGACGCTTTTACTGACATGATTTCACCAAGGTTCAGTGGATGGGCGTCGCATACCTACCCAGGACTTCAACTTCAAGTCCGCCGTTGGACGCAGCACCGACAGCCTTCGATGCGGCCTCGTCGTCAAGCCAACCCTCAAGAACGCCGAGCCAAAGGCGGCCTCCCCTGCTGTCGGTGTCACGCTCCTCCCAAAGCTCTCGTACCAGAGCGGAGTCCACTGTCGACGTTTCCGAGCCGCTGATCGCCACAAGCGTCTGGTCGTCCCCCGTCGGGGACGAAGGGACATGGCCCAAGACGAAACCATCCGTGTCGGCTTTCGCCTCCACAAAGGGTATCCGCGCAACAACCGCGTATCCCGCATTGCGGCCACTCATGACCGATCTCGCCCAGCCGCTGGATCTTGCAGGAACCGCAGCGAGAGAGGCCCTGTCTGCGCGCGCCGCTTCGGCTGCAGAATGCGCGTCGGAATATTGCCGAAGGGGCGCCAGAGAACCGAAGTTTGCCTTCACCGCGTCGCGAAATGCGCTCCCGTCGTCGATGACAGAGGGAAGATATATCCGCGTAATCTTTTGCAATTGTGTGGAGCTTCCCATGAGCTCGCGCCAGATGGCAATCGCCACTCCCGGCGGCAGGGGGTCCCGTCGGGCATCAAGCAGCGCCCGCATGACTTCAGCCTCACGCGAGGGACGGAGGGGAGGAACATCTCCCGATGTCACGCCCTTGATTTGGCGAACCCGCTGAACCGCCTCGAAGCGTTGCGCCAGGAGATCCAGTATCTGCGCATCAATCCCGTCGATCGTGGCGCGTACAGTCTCCAGAGCCTTTGCATCGGACGTCGGGGCACTTGCTGCGCTGCTCTGGTCAAGCACTACCGTCATTCGCCCCATTTGCTCAGCCGCCCAGGAGGCGACCGGGTTTCCGAGGCCCCCGACCATGATCGCCACGAGGAGCCATTTCAAGCACCGCACTCCTTTTTCCCGGCCCATCTATATCGGCGGGGCGCAACGGTCCAGAGTGTTTTCACGACGATTGGACAATCCGGCCCTTCCGACTGTCGCAGGCTGAGGCACAGGGTTGAACTTCGGTACCAAGCGGCGAGCCCGCTTCGGTCTCCGGACGGAGTAAACCTGCTTGACGGCTTCGACAATGATCACCCCGGAAAAAGCGGGCCACATCCACAGCCCCAGACGTTCCCACGCGGCGGCGGACCGAATGAGGAAACCCCGCTGGACCGGAGGCACGAACAAAGCGTTTGCCCAACCCGACGGCGAAAACATGGCGTCGCGAAGAAGATCGGTGAGCTGCGAGCGCGAGAACGGCCTGCCATGACCGAAAGGGGTGGAGTCGCTGCGGGCCCACATTCCACTCCGATTGGGGACGACGAAAATCGCCCGGCCGCCGGGTGCCAGAACTCGCCAAATCTCCCTGAGGGTTTCCTGAAGATGCTCGCTGAGCTCCAATCCATGAACAACGAGCGCGAGATCGACGACGCCATCGGGAAGCGGCATCTCCGAATCATCGACCAAGGCCGTTGCGCTGGGGCCGGTCAGAGGCCAGTGAGCGACCCCCTGACGTGCCGGCATGAAGCCAAGGACACGATCCGCCTCTTCCCGCCACACATCGAGATAGGGAGTGGCATAACCAATCCCGAGGATCACTCCCCCCTTCAGGCCACGGATACGAGCCCGAATTCGATGGGTCAGGAGGCGTCGCGCCGCTGCGCCGAGCGGGCTTCCGTAGAACTCCTTAAGATCCACCACGTCCATATCTTGCTCGTCCCTCAAGCGTTGATGAACTTAACACATAGTTTGTACGTTGCTTAATTGTGGACCGGTACAAGAGCTCTATGTCATTAGATATTTCGACAGTGCCGCGTCGAAGGAGAACTCATGGCTGCGTTACAATTTTATCAATTTCCTTGTCTTGAGGACAATTACGGCGTTCTCATCCACGACCCGGACAGCAAGGAGACGGCGGCCATCGATGCACCTGAAGCTGCTGCAGTCCGTCAAGCCCTCGAGCTCAAGGGATGGTCGCTGACCCACCTATTCTGCACGCATCACCATGTCGACCATACAGCCGGAATCGCGGAATTGAAGCAGCTGTCGGGCTGTACCGTGTACGGTCCCAAGGGTGAGTCCGCCAAGATTCCGGCCCTGGACATCGCCTTGGGAGAAGGTGACGAGTTGACCTTCGGCGGACGCAAGGTCGAGATCATCGAAACTCCGGGTCATACTCTCGGGCACATCGTCTATTACATTCCATCCGACACGGTCGCCTTCGCCGCGGATACCATGTTCCCCCTCGGTTGCGGCCGGGTGTTCGAGGGGACATTGGAGCAAATGTGGTCCTCACTGGCCAAGCTCATCGCACTTCCCAAGGAGACGATCGTCTATTGCGGACATGAATACACCAAGGCAAATGCCAAGTTCGCGCTGTCGATTGAGCCTGGTAATGCAGCCTTGCAGAAACGTGCCGCCGAGATCGATGAAAAGCGAGCTCGCGGCGAGCCTACTGTCCCGACAACGATCGCCCTCGAGCTGGAGACCAGCCCGTTCGTTCGTCCGCGGAGTCCGGAGATCCAGGAGCGACTTGGAATGGTCGGCCATTCCGATGCGGAAATATTCGCTGAGGTCCGCCGGCGAAAGGATAATTTCTGACAGCTGAGCACCGCCGCCATGCCGCCGATACAGCAGAGTGCCGAGGAGGTCATCTCCACCCTTAATCTGGTGCCGCACCCCGAGGGTGGCTATTACACCGAAACCTGGCGGGCTCCAGCTCAAGGCGGAGCCAGAGCTGCAGGGACAGCGATCTATTTCCTGCTCAAGGCAGGACAGTTGAATCGCTGGCACAGGGTCGATGCATGTGAAATCTGGCATTGGTATGCCGGTGCCGCGCTGTTACTGCGGATCCTGGAGGGCGGCAGACATGGCGACATCATCCTAGGAAGTGATCTTGCTGCGGGCCAGCGTCCGCAGGCGATCGTCAATGCGCATGCATGGCAATCGGCAAAGACACTCGGCGCTTGGACGCTCGTCGGGTGCACAGTGTCACCGGGTTTTGAGTTCGCCGGCTTCGAACTTGCTCCCGACGGATGGGAGCCCGGCGGCGATTAAGGCCGGCACGTTTCCGGCCGCGCGGAGACTCGGTCTCTCAAGCAGCTCCGGTGTCAACCGTTGGCGATGTATTGGCCGCCATTCACCGCGATGATCGAACCGGTAATGAAGGCAGTCTCTCGGCGCGTCAGGAAGCAGACCGTGTCGGCGATTTCCTGGCCCTTGCCCAGACGTCCGACGGGGATCGAGGCGATGATACTCTCGAGAACCTTCGGCGGAACCGCAGCGACCATATCCGTGTCCACGTAACCGGGGCAGATGCAGTTCACGGTGATCCCCTTCCGGGCATTCTCCTGGGCCAGCGCCTTGGTGAAGCCAATGACGCCCGCCTTGGCCGCGGAGTAGTTCGTCTGCCCCATCTGGCCCTTCTGGCCATTGATCGAGGAGATGTTGACGATCCGACCGAAGTTTCTTTCCCGCATGGACTCGATCAGAGGACGGGTCATGTTGAACATGGAATCGAGGTTGGTGCGCATGACCTCCGACCATTGTTCAACGGCCATCTTGTGGAGCATGCCGTCACGGGTGATGCCGGCATTGTTGACCAGAGTACAGACAGGGCCCAGGTCGCCTTCGACCTTCCGGACCCCTTCTGCACATGCCTGATGGTCGCCGACATCCCACTTGTAGACGCGGATGCCACAACTACCATGAAACTCCTGGGCCTTCTCATCATTGCCGGCATAGACAGCCGCCACCGCGTATCCTTCATTTTGCAACGCGGTGGCAATCGATGCGCCGATTCCTCGGGTTCCCCCGGTGACAATCGCAACCCTGCTCATGACCCAACACCCTCCCCAACACCCAAGGCACATGACGGCCGGTGCTTCGCACCCTTGCCATCATCCCGCCAACGCCAAGCTTACTCGCGTGCGAGGCACATCGCTATACCCATGCCGCCACCGATACACAGGGTCGCCAGGCCCTTCTTGGCATCACGGCGCTTCATTTCGTGCAGAAGAGTGGTGAGGATCCGGGTTCCCGACGCGCCGATTGGGTGGCCAATCGCAATGGATCCTCCGTTGACATTGACCTTCCCGATCTCCCAGCCCATGTCCTTGTTGACGGCACAAGCCTGTGCGGCAAACGCTTCATTGGCTTCGACCAGGTCGAGATCGGCGGGTTTCCAGCCGGCCTTTTCCAGGGCCTTGCGCGAGGCCGGGATCGGGCCACTGCCCATGACTGCGGGGTCCACGCCCGCCGTCGCCCATGACGCTATCCGCGCCAAAGGCTGCAGGCCACGCCGCTCGGCCTCCGAGGCGGTCATCAAGACGACCGCTGCAGCGCCGTCATTGATCCCCGAGGCATTCGCCGCCGTGACCGAACCGTCCTTCACAAAAGCGGGACGCAGCTTCTGCATGGCCTCAATATTCGCACCGTGGCGGATATACTCGTCGTCCGCGACGATACGTTCGCCTTTGCGCTCCTTCACCGTGACCGGAATGATTTCGTCCTTGAAGCGGCCGGCCTTCTGCGCGGTCTCCGCCTTGTTTTGAGAGGAGACGGCAAAGCTGTCCTGCATCTCGCGGGTGATCTGCCATTGATTGGCCACGTTCTCAGCAGTGTTGCCCATGTGGTAGCCGTTGAAGGCGTCCCACAGGCCATCCTTGATCATCGTGTCGATCATCTGATAGTCGCCCATCTTATGCCCGCTGCGCAGATAGGCGGCGTGGGGGCTCATGGACATGTTCTCCTGACCGCCCGCCACGATGATCCTGGCGTCGCCCGTCGCGATCTGCTGCATGCCCAGGGCGACGGAGCGCAGTCCGGACCCGCACACCTGGTTCACAATCCACGATGTCGCCTCCTTGGGCACCCCTGCCGCAATCGCCGCCTGACGCGCAGGGTTCTGCCCCTCAGCGGCAGTCAAGACTTGTCCCATGATCACTTCGTCGACATCGGCCTCCGCAACGCCTGCCCTCTGCAGCGCGCCGGAAATGGCCGTCGCCCCGAGCAGGTGCGCCGGTGTGGTGGCAAAAGCGCCGTTGAAGGACCCCACGGGGGTACGGGCTGCGGATACGATTACAACATGGTCGCGTTCGGACATCTCAATTCTCCTCTAGGCGCTCAGGCCACATATAGCACGACGACCCAGCGGCGTCGCAGCCCTGCACATCCGGATAGCTCCGTTAGTGACCCATTGCGATAAAGCCAAGGCGAGTGCAAGTCTTCCGCGTGTCTGGCGCGGGGTCGTTAAAATCCTTGCGCAGTGGTATTGTGCCGCGCGAAACTGGCATCGGGTTGCTCGTTGCAGCCGGGGAGTGGGACAGGCATCCCGCCTTAATGAAGGATCATGCCTCGTGGATCAAAACGCAAGAGCGGGCGAAAAGCCAATAACGATAAAAAAATATGCGAACAGAAGACTCTACAACACTGCCACTAGCTCATATGTGACTCTGGACGATCTGGCCGCGATGGTGAAGCTGGGGTCGGACTTCGCAGTCTTCGATGCAAAGTCCGGTGAGGACATCACCCGGTCGGTGCTGACCCAGATCATTTTCGAAGAGGAAAACAAAGGCGACCACAATCTGTTGCCCATCCGCTTTCTCCGACAGCTGATCCGGTATTACGGCGACAATATGCAGACCGTCGTCCCGCGTTATCTCGAATTCAGCATCGAAGCTCTCGTGCGCGAGCAGGAGAAGATCCAGAAGCAATTTTCCCAAACCCTCGGGGTGGTCGACCCCTTCAAGGCCATCGAAGAGCAAACCCGACACAACATCGCGATGTTCGAGAAGGCGATGTCCATGTTCAATCCTTTTGCCGTATTGGCGGGAACGCAAGGACCCGCGGGTGAGGTCAAGGCCGCTGAAGAGGTGCCTGAGCGAGAGGCGTCTTCCCGTGGTGGAGGGGGAACCGACGAGATGAGGGTCTTGCGCGAGCAGCTCAGCGCGATGCAACGGCAGATCGACGGGCTGGCAAAGGGAAAGAAGTAAGCTCCGTCGGAACGACGCTAGCGGCCGTCGATGTGCTTATGGAAGCGCATCAGCGCACCTTTGAGAAGAGACAACTCTCGAGAGAGGCTTCGGCTTCCTGGTTTGTCATTCTCCGGTGGAACCGCTCGCTCGCTTTCACCCGTCACCAGGTCAAAGACCGCAGGGCCCTGGATCAGATCCACCGAATTCGCCACAGCAAGATCCAGATCCGCCCTTGTGGCCACATCGACGGCCAAAACCTGCGCGCCATTCCGGCGGCTCAGAGCCATGGTCGACTCCATGCAGATTCTCTCGATCTCGTTCGTCGCCGCATCTCGCAAACGGGAGAGCGGAAATTTTAGAATGGAGACTGGCACTTCATCCCTACCCGGCAAGGGCACGGGACCCTTTTCCGGCCATGTCAAAGAGACGCCGATTTCCATGATGGTCGAGACGAAGGGGCGCTCGGATTCGTCCAGGTCTGACGATGGCAGCTGAAGGGTGAACCGTCGGGCCGCCTGTGAAGCCCTGCCCAGAAGGGCGGTGATCTGGTTCACGTGGCAGGGTTGCCGCAGCGTCTGCTCCGAGAGGGCCATGCTCATAGACAGGCTGGGGTTGCCCTGGAGGACCGTCAGTACCTCCTTCACGGCTCGCGTCTCCACCAGGCCGATCAGATCCAGCTTTCGGGCCGCCGTCATCAACCTCCCCTCGCCATCACCGGCGAAAGCCAAGTCGACGTGCTGCATCACCACTTCATGATCCTTGATGCGCAGGACCGGCTGATAGGAAAGCGCCAGACTTCCTTGATCCAAAGCTGCGAAGATGGCCGCAGCGGTCTCCATGCTCGATCGACACGACTCGACCACCTCGCGAGACTTCGCCGGGTCGAAATCCGTTCCGCCTACCAGGCGGCGCGCTTGGTCGAGCGAGGCCTCCACCCGCAAAAAGGCCTCCTCACTGGTGGAGAATTCACTGGATAGGCTGGTACCTCCCACCGAACCCGTGACCCAGACGGGGCCGTGCGTCGTCTCAACGACGGTGTCGCGCATTGCACCCAAGAAACGGGCGGCGGCGATGGGCATCTCGTCCTCACGGCAGTTCTTCAACAGAAGTGCCAGCTTGTCTGCCGTAAATCGTCCCAGTTGATCTCCGCTCCGCATGACGGCGGCCAGTCGCTTCCCGACGGACTGCCCCACGGCATCAGCGACCTGACTGCCAAAATGACGTCGAATATCATTCAAATTGTCGATCGAGATCATCAGCAGTGCCGACGGCTCGAGCAATTGCGTCACGCGGTTCAGCGCAGCTTGCACGACGGTCAGCATCTGGGGACGGTTCATCAGCCCGGTCAGAGGATCATACGTGCCGAGATAGTGTAGGTGCTCCTCCTCGCGCTTGCGGTTCTCAACGACACGAACGATACCGAAGACGTGAGCCGGCCTGCCATCGGCGCCTGCAAACCAGCGGCCGGTGTCCTCGACCCAAGAGAATTCGGCATGTTCGCCGGTCCCTTGTTTCAGCCGGTACTCGACTTGAAAGAAGACGCCACCGCCTTCGTCGGTCGCACTGGAACGCTGAACAGCATCATAGCGGCTGGCAGGGCTTTCGGGTTCGAGCGCGGCGGCGTAAAGCCGGCCACTATCGAGAAGAGCTGCATCAATCCCCAGGATATCTGCAGCCTTGTCGCTCCACAGCAGGACATCCCCTTCGACGATCCAGTGATAGGCCGCCAAACCCGCCGCCATCACAGACAGCTGCAGGTCCCCGCCCCGTGTCAGCTCGGAGAAGCGAACAAGACGATCGAGATGCGGAGTCTCCGAAAACGTTTCACCGTCGTCCTGCCCCAATGACGCGGTGATTCTTTCAGTCGGCACGGCCCATGCCCCCTCCTGATACGGGCGTGAAGTTCAGGAGGTTGTACAGAGGGCCCCGTTAATATTTCGGGCAGGAATTCCCTCAAATATGAACTAATTCCCTAAATCCCCAGAGCGAGGCCATCCTTGCGTGGGTCGGAACCACCCGTCAGAACCCCATTGGTGCCCAGCATGATGCCCTGGCCGCCGCCGAGAGGCTCGTTCGGCCGCACAACCTCATGACCAAGATCGGAGAGTCCGCGCGCCACCATATCCGAAGCGCCCTTTTCCAACGAGACCACGCCATTCTCAAAGAAGTAGCGGGGGGCGTCGATGGCCTCCTGGATATCCATGCCATAGGTCAGCATGTTGACCGCGACCTGGACATGGCCCATCGGCTGATAGGCACCGCCCATGACGCCGTAGGAGCCGGCGATCCTTCCATCCTTGCGAATCATGGCCGGAATGATCGTATGCAAAGGCCGACGGCTTGGGCCGATGCAGTTGGGATGATTCGGATCGGTCATGAAGCCCTTGCCGCGATTGTGCAGCGTAATTCCTGTCTTCGGCGACGTCATGCCAGAACCGAAAGCCGCAAAAACGGAGTTGATGAAGGAGATCGCGGTCCCCTCCTTATCGACGACCGTCAGATAGACGGTATCGGCGGCCAGAGGCATCTTCTCCTTGCCGCTGACGGGCAGCGACCGAGTCAGGCTGATCCGGTCCGCCATGCGATCGGCGGTCGAGTCCGAGAGCAATTCGCTGACCGGGACCTCATGGAAACCCGGATCGGCGATGTGCTCGTTGCGAAGCTCGAAAGCGATCCGGATCGCCTCGAGCTGCAGGTGCGTGCGCTCGACACCGTCATGTGCAAAGCCCGCGAGATCGAAACGCTTCAGTATGTTCAGCGCGATGAGCACCGTCAGGCCCTGGCCGTTCGGTGGGAGCTCCACGATGTCGCTGCCCGCGTAGTTGGTCGAGATCGGCTCCACATAGTCGTGACACGTCGCGCGGAAGTCCTCGAGCTCGTGCAGCCCTCCCCGGGATTGCAGGAAGCTGACCAGATCCTCGGCGATCGCGCCCTCATAGAAAGCCTCGCGCCCTTCCTTTGCGATGATGCGCATGGTTTCCGCCAGAGCCGGCAAGCGATAGACCTCGCCCGAGAGCGGCGCTTTTCCGTTGAACAAGAGATGACGGCGCGATCCTTCATCCGCTTCCAGCTTGGACACTTGGCGCTGCCAGTCCCAGGCGACGCGCGGTGTCGCGGGCACGCCCCGCTCGGCAAATCCGATGGCGGGCTCCAGAGCTTGAGCCAAAGAGATCGTCCCATGATGCGCCAGGAGGTGATGCCAAGCGTCGATAGCTCCCGGAACAGTGACGGAATGGACGCTGGTTTCGGATATCCCGGCTTCCAGACCAGCGGTCTTCAGCCATTCACGATCGGCTGCGGCGGGGGCACGACCCGACCCGTTCAGGCCGATGATGGATCCATCCTTCCTGCCGATCAGCGCGAAGCAATCGCCTCCGATGCCGGTCATGTGAGGCTCCGTCACACACAGGATGGCGGATGCCGTAACAGCCGCGTCCACCGCATTGCCGCCAGAGCGAAGCGTTTCGACCGCTGCCAAGGTGGCCAGAGGCGAAGAGGTTGCTGCCATGCCGTTGGTGCCGTAGGCCACCGACCGTCCCGAACGCTGGAAATCTCTCACAGATCACCTCTCTCATTCACTGCGGATGGGGTTGTATGACATCAGCTCGGAAAACTGAACGGGTTTCGAGCATGCTGGCGGCAGAAACCGTCGCATGTGATAGTGGATTGGCCACGGAACGGCAGGGTGCATGAGATTCGCAGATGATACGAGTGTTGCAAGGCCTTGGCTTCGGGTTGGCGCTGACGACCAGTTTGGCGAGCTTTGGCAGCGAGGCTGCTCGCGCCGTTGACGGGCTGAAGGCCCCGGCGGGCTATACAGCGGCCGTCTTCGCAGAGGGACTGGGGGCGCCGCGGCTGATGGTCCTGACCAGCACCGGCGACATCATCGTGTCCACCTACACGGATGGCAAAATCCTGCTCGTCCGCGGCGACCGCAATGGGGACGGGCGTGCGGACGGGGTCGTCAGCCTCGCAGAGGGGCTCGACCTGCCGCATGGGCTCCTCCTGGAGGGAAACGACAGGCTTTATGTCGCCGAGCAAGGAAAGGTCAGCCGCTACCGGTTCGACAACACGGCAGGCGTTCTCAGTTCGCCAGAGGTGGTGCTCGACGAACTGCCCCCGGCAGGAGGGCATTCCTCCCGCACTCTCAAGAAAGGACACGACGGCTGGTTCTATGTTTCGATCGGATCAGGGTGCAACGCCTGCTTCGAGGAAGATCCCTATCGCGGGGCGATCTTCCGCTTCAAGCCGGGGCAAGAGGCGCCGGTCATGTTCGCCAACGGATTGCGGAATACGGTGGGATTCGACTGGCAACCGGAGACGGGGGCATTGTACGGGGTCGATAACGGCCGAGACATGCTGGGCGACCATGAGCCGCCGGATGAAGTCAATCTCATCGAGCAGGGCAAGTTCTACGGCTGGCCGTTGTTCTATGGCGACAATGTGCGGGACGAGGATTTCAAAGGCGCGGAGCTCGAAAAAGGCTTCAAGACGGTCGCACCCGTCTTCAATCTGCCGGCGCATGTGGCGCCGCTTGGACTCACGTTCCTGCGACACCAGAAGGACCCGGCCATGAATGGCGTCGCCCTGGTGTCTGAACACGGTTCGTGGAACAGCAGCGTCAAAGTGGGCTACAAAATCGAAGCGCTGACGTGGGACAGCGACGGAAAAATCAGCAGCCGACCGTTCCTGGAAGGCTTTCTCCGCGAAGGCGAAGTGTCGGGGCGACCCGTGGATGTCGTGGAAGCGGACGACGGCACGCTCTATGTCAGCGACGATCATGCGGGACTGATCTATCGCATTACGCCTCCAGACCAGTAGCGATCAGAAATCGCTGACGAGCCCCTTGCTCTCCCAATCGCCATAACGCGTCGGCTCCGGACCCTTCGGCCCGTTCACCTCCTTGGGGCGCGATGTCGGCGCCCGCTCGGCATCGGCACGGCGCTCGGCGGCTTCCGCGAGCGCCCTGCGAGCGGCAGGCGACAGCTCCTTGGGGCCTTCACGATGATTTTCGTCACTCATAGTTGTGTCCGCCGCTTGCCGTTTTCCTTGTACAATCCAACATATAGTCGGACGCAAACGAAGCCTCAATCCCGAGACTTCGACCTACTCTTGGCTGGAGAGCCATACGCTCGATGAATTACTTCAAGACTGCAATCCTGCTGGCGGGAATGACCGCATTGTTCATGGGCCTCGGCGCCATGATCGGTGGACAGAGCGGCATGCTGATCGCCTTCGTGGTCGCGCTCGGCATGAATGTCTTCACCTACTGGAATTCCGACAAGATGGTGCTCCGGATGTACGGCGCCCACGAGGTCGACGAGCGGAGTGCCCCGGAATATTACGGCATCGTGCGGGAGCTCGCCCAGCGAGCGGGGCTGCCGATGCCAAAGGTCTATGTGATCGACAACGCTCAGCCCAACGCCTTCGCAACCGGGCGCAACCCTCAGAATGCCGCGGTTGCGGCTTCGACAGGGCTGTTGCAGAGCCTGACGCGTGAGGAAGTCGCGGGCGTGATGGCCCATGAACTTGCGCATGTCCAGAACCACGACACGCTCATCATGACCGTCACAGCGACTTTTGCCGGCGCGATCTCGATGCTGGCGAATTTTGCGATGTTCTTCGGCGGCAGCCGGGATCGCGACAATCCCTTCGGCGTCGTGGGGACGATCGCGATGATGATCGTGGCTCCCCTGGCCGCCATGCTGGTGCAGATGGCGATCAGCCGCACGCGTGAATATGCGGCCGACCGGCGTGGCGCAGAGATCTGCGGCCAACCTCTGTGGCTCGCGTCCGCGTTGAACAAGATCTCGGCGGCAGCGAAGCGCATCCCCAACATGGAAGCAGAAACGCATCCGGCCACCGCGCATATGTTCATTATCAACCCCCTGTCCGGTGCACGGATGGACAATCTGTTCTCGACGCATCCGAACACGGAGAACCGGATCGCGGCCCTCCAGCAGATGGGGTCGGAATTCCGTGGCAGCACGGGAGGCCTCTCACCTTCCGTGTCTCCTCCTGCGTCCTCGAAGGCCAGCGGACCCTGGGCCGGCGGCGCGGGGCGAGCTCAAGGCGGTCCATGGGGCGGGGGCGGATCGCGCCGCCGCGGCCCCTGGGGTTGATCGTCCACACGGGATGACGGAGATCGTCGTTATGGGTTAGAGAGAGGCCATGACCTCGCTCCAGCCCTCTTCACGCTCCAAACTCCCCGGCCTGCCCGTAAGACGAGAAGCCGCGCGGCTGCTCGTCAGCGTCCTGCGTGATCGCCAACCCCTCGATGATCTGCTTCAGCAGAGCGCCGCCAGCGGCCCTCTGTCAAAGCTGGAGCCGCGCGACCGCGCCATGGTCCGAGCCATCGTAGCCACCTCGCTCCGCCGCAAGGGCCAGATCGATGCGGCCCTCGGACAGCATCTCACCAAACCGTTGCCAAAGCGCCAGGATCTGGTCCAAGCCATATTGCTGAGCGGCGCCGCGCAAGTCCTGTTCATGGGCGTAGCGGCCCATGCCGCCATCGACACCGCCGTCTCCCTGACGGACGAGACAAAGCCGAGCCGGCATCTCAAGGGGCTGGTCAATGCCGTCCTCCGGCGTGTCGCAGTGGCTGGGCCCAGCGCCGACGTCCAGTTGAATGTGCCGGCCTGGCTGCGACAGCGGTGGGTCCAGGCGTATGGCGAGACGATAGCCACTGCGATCGGAGAGGCGCATCTGCACGAGGCATCCCTGGATTTGAGCTGCCGCGACGACAGGACCATCGAGGAGATCGCGACGCGTCTCGGTGCCACGATCCTGCCAACGGGGACGCTGCGCCGAGACGACATCCATGGGCGCGTGGAGGAGCTTCCCGGGTTCGCGGACGGGTCTTGGTGGGTGCAGGATGCCGCCGCCGCCCTGCCCGCCCGGCTGATCAGGGACGCGGAGCGGAAAGTCGTCATCGACCTCTGCGCCGCCCCTGGCGGAAAGACGTTGCAGCTGGCCGCGCGGGGCGCCCGCGTCACTGCCGTGGATATCTCGGAGAAGCGTCTTCGGAAGGTTCGGGACAATCTCACGCGGACCGGACTTGCGGCAGAAATCATCTGTGCGGATGCAACAACCTTCACGCCGGTCGAGCCCGTCGATGCGGTTCTGTTGGACGCGCCCTGCTCGGCGACCGGGACGATCCGCCGACATCCCGACATTCCCTACACGAAGACAGCCGAGCAGATCGCGGAGCTCAGCCATCTGCAAAGGACGCTGCTGGAGCATGCACTCACGATGCTCAAGCCTGGTGGCGAGCTCGTCTATTGTTCCTGCTCCTTGGAGCCCCTGGAGGGGGAAGAACTGATCGAGACGGCCTTGCGGGAGGGACTCGCAGCGACGCGGTCACCTATCGGTCCAGAAGAGGTCGGGGGCCTCACGGCATTGATCACGGCCAAGGGGGAGGTGAGAACGCTTCCGTGCCAGGTTCTCGACCAAGATCGCGGGATCGTCGGTCTGGACGGCTTCTATGCGTGCCGGCTGATCAAAAGCTGACATGCGATTCGCTTGCCGTCGACCAAGGCCGCTGATAATCAGCCGCGCATGAGCACGCCATCAATCAAAATCGCCCCCTCGATCCTCGCTGCCGATTTTTCCGATCTCGGTGCGGAGGTCCGCGCCGTAGCGGACGCCGGTGCGGATCACATTCATCTCGACGTCATGGACGGGCATTTCGTCCCTAACATCTCGTTTGGGGCCAGCGTTATCAAATCGTTAAGACACTGCACGGATAAGGTATTCGACGTGCATTTGATGATTGCACCGGTCGACCCTTTCATTGGGGCATTCGTCGATGCCGGAGCGAACATCATCACCTCCCACTGGGAGGCGGGACCGCATGCACATCGGACGCTCCAAGTTGTCAGAGCGTCGGGATGCAAAGCGGGCCTCGCCCTCAATCCTGGGACGCCAGTCGAGTGCGTCGAGCCGCTGATCGACTCCCTCGACCTGGTTCTGGTGATGACGGTCAATCCTGGTTTCGGTGGACAGACGTTCATCGACAGCACTTTGCGCAAGATTGCCAGGGTGCGGGAGATGATCGACCGGACAGGACGCGAGATTGATCTGGAAGTCGATGGCGGCATTACCCCGAAGACAGCGGCACAGTGCATCGCGGCAGGCGCGAATGTTCTCGTCGCCGGCACAGCCGTGTTCGCCGGGGGGCGCAGTCGTTACGCTGAGGAGATCGCCGCGCTCAGAGGATAGGCGCGTCGGGAGGGGCCGCAGATGACGATGGCCCTTTCTCGCGCCATGTCGACGCCCTCTCTGGCGGCTGAGCTGATCGATGCGATCGCTCGCCGGACAGCCCATGGAATTGCAGACCGGGCCGTTGGGCTCGTCCCTCGCAGCGGATTGCGAGCAAATGCTCTGCACTGGCCGATCCGCCCCCTCCTGAGGGGCAATCCCGATATCGCGACCGCGATGTATCGGGGGCAGTTTCCCCTGGCTGGCGTCGTCGTCGATGCCGGCAGCCGCGTCATATTCGAGGCGATCAGCCAGAATCCGGAATTTGCCACCGCGCTTCACGGCTTCGACTGGCTGAAGCATCTGGAGGCCGCGGGACGGGAACTTTCACGTATCCAAGCGCGCTCGCTGATCACCGACTGGGTCGACGGGGGTCGATACCGGCTGGCTGTGGCGCGAGAGCCGGAGGTCGCGAGCCGCCGCCTCATTTCCTGGATCAGACATGGCGGCTTCATCCTGCACAATGCCGATGCTGCCTTCACCAAGCTCTACTTCACCAGCGTCAGCAGGCAGGCAAGCCAGCTGGCCCGGGCGATCCATTTTGCCCCCTGCAGTCGAGGACGGCTCGATGCCACCATCGCTCTCGGATACGCAGCCACCGCGCTGGGCGGGTTCGACAAGGCGCGCACCGACCTGCTGGAGCGGCTCGCCGAGGAGCTGGACGAGCAAATTCTGCCCGATGGCGGGCATATCTCACGGAATCCAGCCGCCACCGTAGAGTTGCTGCTGGACCTCATGCCGCTCAGAGACGCTCTCTACAATCGCAGCATTCATCCGCCTGCACGCTTCAATGCAGCTGTTGAACGCATGCTTCCATTCCTGCGGTTCCTGCTTCACGGCGATGGCGGCATCGCTACCTTCAACGGCGTCAGCGACACGATGGCGGGCGCCGCGCGGGCCATCATCGACGCGGATGATGTGCGGGGAAAGCCGATCACTCTGGCGCGGCACACGGGTTATGCGAGACTGGCCTTCGGCCGCAGCACGGTCCTTGTGGATGTCGGCAAACCTCCGGCGGCCGGCCTCAACCGCAATATGCAATCAGGACCGCTCGCGTTCGAGTTCAGCGACGGCCCCCATCGCGTGGTCGTCAACTGCGGATCCCCTCAGGCGGGAAACGGGCATTGGACATCTGCAGCTCGAAAAACCGCGGCACATTCGACCGCGGCGCTCGGGGATCGATCCGCGAGCATCATTCTCGACAACAGCGTGACATCACGGGTGTTCGGATCGCCCTTGTTCTTCGGACCACAGCGGGTTTATGGCGAGCTGACGGCGCACGAAACCGGCTCAGTGCTCGAGGCCTATCACGACGGCTATCTGGCCAGCTGCGGCTATCTCCATGAAAGACGCATGTTTCTCGCCAAGCACGGTGCTGACCTGAGGGGTGAAGACCGGTTCCTTGCCGCCCCCGACGGCCGCACCACCGAACCGGAGACGATCTTCAGCATCCGATTCCACCTGCACCCCTCGATCAAATGCATCGGGGCGCGGGACAGAGCGAGCATCATTCTCGCCCTGCCCAACCGCACAGGCTGGAAATTCTCGGCCAAAGGTGCCGAGATGGGGATCGAGGACAGCGTCTATCTCTCCGGTTATGCCACACCCCGCCGATCCCGGCAGATCGTCCTCACCGGCGAAGTCGGTTCGGCGCGCGCGGTAAAGTGGGCTTTCAAGCGGATCGAAAAAGCGGCAATGGCGCCCGAGTTCGAACGGGAACCGCAGTTGCCGCTCTAACCTGCCGGGTTTCCCGGAGTGCAAAGAGGTGCTATCGGGCGGGCAGTCAGCGGAGTTTGCCTATGCCCGATCTCGTCCCGATTCGCCGAGCCTTGCTTTCGGTCTCCAACAAGCATGGCCTTGGGGGTTTCGCCCGCAGCCTTTCTGCCAAGGGCATCGACCTCATTTCCACCGGAGGGACTGCGGCCGCGTTGCAGGATGCGGGCATTCCGGTGCAGGACGTCTCCGCCGTCACAGGCTTTCCGGAAATCATGGACGGCCGCGTAAAGACGCTCCATCCGAAAATCCACGGTGCACTGCTTTCCATCCGGGGCAACGATGATCATGAGTCGCAGCGACTGGCGAACGATATCGCGCTGATCGATCTGCTGGTCGTCAATCTCTATCCTTTCGAGGCCGCTGTCGGTCGGAACGCGGATTTCGACGAAGTCATCGAGAATATCGACATCGGGGGCCCGGCCATGATCCGGGCCGCGGCCAAGAACCATAGCGGCGTCACCGTGGTGGTCGATCCCGACGACTATGATGGCGTGCTCGAAGAGCTGGAGGCGAATGGGGGCGGCATCAGCGCTCGCACGAGGAGGCGACTGGCTGCGAAGGCCTTCTCCCGCACGGCGAGTTACGATGCTGCCGTGAGCACCTGGTTCCAAAGCCGGGTGGAGACACCGGACCGAACCTATCAGGCGTTCGGTGGCACGTTGTTGCAGACGCTGCGCTACGGCGAGAACCCGCACCAGAGCGCCGCCTTCTACAAGACACTGGAACAGCGGCCGGGTGTCGCTTCGGCGAAGCAGGTCCAGGGGAAGGAGCTCTCCTACAACAACATCAACGACACGGATGCGGCGTTCGAATGCGTGGCGGAGCTTGGAACGGATCGGCCCGCCGTGGTCATCGTCAAGCATGCCAATCCCTGCGGTGTCGCGATGGGCGACCGCTTGAGCGAGGCTTTCGAACGGGCACTACGTTGCGATCCGGTGAGTGCCTTCGGCGGCATCATCGCGCTCAACCAGAAGATGGATGCGGCCGTCGCCGAACAGATCGCCCAGCTCTTCAGCGAGGTCGTCATCGCGCCGGCTGCCGACGCCTCAGCCCTCTCCGTGCTCGCGGCCAAAAAGAATGTCCGCGTGCTGCTCACCGGTGGAGTTCCGGATCCGCTGGCCTCGGGACTTCTGGTGAAGTCGGTTGCGGGCGGCCTCCTGGTTCAAAGTCGCGACAATGCCCGCCCCTCGACATTTCAGGTGGTCACCAAGAAAGGGCCGACGCCTCAGGAAGAGGCAGACCTGAAATTCGCCTTTTCCGTGTGCAAACATGTGAAATCGAATGCCATCGTCTATGCCAAGGACGGCGCAACCGTCGGCATCGGTGCCGGCCAGATGAGCCGGGTCGATTCAGCCCGGATCGCCGCCCATAAGGCTTCAGAGGCGGCGAAGGCCGCAGGGATGCCGGTCTCACTTTCAGAGGGATCCGTGGTTGCGTCCGACGCCTTCTTTCCCTTTGCGGACGGCCTGCTTGCTGCGATTGCGGCAGGGGCTACAGCCGTCATCCAGCCGGGCGGTTCCGTGCGGGACGCGGAGGTGATTGCGGCTGCGGATGAGGCGGGTATCGCCATGGTCTTCACCGGGATCCGGCATTTCCGGCATTAAGCCCCGTCGCGGGTGCACTATCGCGGATCCGCATTGATCCAATGCGGATCCGATGACGTCCACCGTTACTTCGGCTGCATCGCCAAGTTCTTCATCGCCTGGACGATCTTGGTATCCGGGACCGCGTTCTTCAACGCGATGACCAAGGTCACCAAACTCAACACCGCAACGGCGGCCATGGACTCGTAGAAGGTGAGCGTTCCGTCGCCGCCGAGATCCACCGGACCGATCGCGCTGATCAACCACATGCCGCCGAAGTAAGGCAACAGCCACAAGGCATTCTGCCAATCGAGCTCGTCGGGATGACCTTTGGCGATCAAGAAGAAATAGATCATGTAAATTGTGAAGAAGATGCCCAGCAGCGCAAAGAGGAAGCTGACGGTCGAAAATCCTGCCCACAGGATGATGAAGTTCGCCGAGACAAAGGCCAAGGGAGCGATGATCCACGCCCCGCGAATGCGAAATACCCTCGGCGCATCAGGCATTGAAAGGCGAAGCCTCAGAAGCAGGATCGGGCCGATGCCATAAGACAAAACGGTTATCGAGGAAATATACCCTACGAGCTTATGCCAAGACGGGAAGGGGAAGAAGAAAATCGCTCCCAGGAGGAACGTCAGCAGAAGCGCCACCCAAGGCACTCCATTCCGGTTTACGAATGAAAGCTGTTTCGGCAGATCGCCTGTTTCGCCGGTGGCCATGACGATCCGCGACGCCGTCGTGGTGTAGATAAAACCGCAAGCACCGGGCGAGACGATCGCGTCGGAGTAAAGAATGACGGCCCACCATGTGGCGCCGACGGCCATCGTCAGGGCAGCAAACGGCCCTGTGACATGGTCAAAGCTCAGCGCTTGCCAGCCGCCCTTGGCAATCATCTCCGGCTCCAGCGCGACGATGAAGGCCGCTTGCAAGGCCACGTAGAGGGCGACGCCGATCAGCACCGTTCCGATGACAGCAATGGGCAGGTTCCGACCCGGGTTCTTCGTCTCGCCAGCGAGATCAATCGCTTGCCGAAAGCCGAACAGGCTGAAGAAAATCCCCGCGGTGGAGACCGCAGTGAAGATGCCGTCAACTCCCGCCGACTCGTGCGCCGTGAAAAAATTTTCCGGGTGAAAGGACGCCGTCATCAAGACCACGATCGTTCCGATGGGTATCGCAAGCTTCCACCAGGTGGCGGTACTGTTCATCGTGAGGACGAGCTTTATGGCCAAGAAGTTGAGGCCGACCATGATCGCGAGCAGACATATTGCGACCACCATCCCGCTGGAGGTGAGGACGCCCGTCGCCTGGTCGACCAAGCCGGGAATATAGGCTTCGGAATAGCCAATGATCGCTATCGCCTCGACAGGGGCGATCGTGACATAGGCGAGAATCAGCACCCAGCCCCAGATGCGCCCCACCAACCGTCCATGACTGACATGGCTCATGTGGACGACGGCGCCGCTCCGGGGCAGCATCGTCGCAAGTTCCGCATAAACGAACGCAAGCAAAAGGACGGCACCACCGCCGATGATCCACGACCAGACGCTCAGAGGACCCGCCTGCTGAGCCGCGTTCAGTGGCCCGAAGAGCCATCCGGACCCAATCATCCCCCCGACGCCCGCATATAAGAGGCCGATAATGCCGGCCTCCCGCTTCAGCTTTCCCTTTGGGATCGGCTGCGGACCGTAATCATCCCCCGTCAAAACTCCAGGATCGGCAACCATAGCTCACCTCCAACAGATTTATTGGCATCGCAGCGGGATACCGCGAGCCATAGAGGCGATCGGTCACGCTGGTTCACGCAGGAGCACCCATGAGAGCACCCTCCGCGTCACCTAACTTGTAGCTCAGGAGATTACAACGATAAGTTACATTGCAAGTGAATACACTTTATGAGCGTGCTCCTCTTCGCTCGTTATCGTTGTTAGCGGCGCTCTTGAGATCCTGAAGGAGGCTGGCCATAACGGTCAATCGAGACAAAGAAAGCTCGCCAGAGCTCAGCGTCTCTGCATTCGCCGTCGTGACATGCTGCACAGCATTCAGACGCGACTCCCGCCATCTCGCCCAGCCATCCGCGCCATATTCCGCCAGAATCTCCGTCACCAGATCACGATGGACTGCGAAAATGACGTCGATCGTGCGATTGATCGCGAGACGGTCATAGTAGTCGCTGACCGACATTTTGGACGTGGAGGTGAGGATCGTGTCGATGCCGAGCTCCCGCCCAACACGGAAGAAGACTGCGGTGACCTCTGCCACGTCGGCACCAGACTGGGTCGCAACGGCGACAATATCGGCGCCGCGATAGCTGAACCGCAGTTGCGCCAACGCCAGAGCCGTCTCCTCCGGCACGCCGGCGCCCACCAAGCGGCCGACGTAGTCATCCCAGGACTTGAGCGTCTCCGTCGGCAAGGCTTTCGGGAGAACTTGCCCGACTTTACGGAGGCCCTCCCGATAATGCTGGACGAGCGCTTCCAGCCCGCCCTGAAGCCTCTCATTACGCAGAAACCACATCGTCTGCAGCCGGAGCAGCAGTTGGAGTTCCATATAGAGCTCGGTTTGCAGCACAGTCGGGATTTCCGCATCCAGTTGATCGACCAGGCCGTTGAGTTCGACGAAGCCGAAGCTGTCGCGAGCGACGGCGTAAGCTGCGGCGATCAAATCGACTGTCGCACCTGCCTCCTCCTGCATCCGGAACAAGAAACCCGGGCCGCCGCGGTTGATCATGCTGTTGGCCAGCATGGTGGATATGATTTCGCGTCGCAGCCGGTGGGATTCGATCTCGGGGCCCATCTGTTGACCGAGTTCCGGCGGGAAATAGCGATAGAGCTCGCGGCTCAGATAAGGATCGTCCGGAACCGTGCTCTCGAGGATCTCGTCGAACAACACGATCTTCGCGTAGGCAACCAGCACGGCGAGCTCTGGACGCGTGAGACCCTGCGATTGCGCCTGGCGCGCCTTCATAACGCGATCATCGGGAAGATTTTCGAGGTTCCGATCCAGAAGCCCACGCGTCTCCAGTGACCTCATCAATCGCAGGTGAAAACCCATTTCCTCCATGTTTCGGGCTTGAGCGATGGTCAAGCACAGGGTCTGCAGATAGTTGTTTCTCAGGACGAGACCGGCCACCTGATCCGTCATGTCCACCAGCAGCGCGTTACGCGCCGGACGATCAATCTTGCCGGCCGCTTCCGCAGCGCTCATCGCAATCTTGATGTTGACCTCATAATCAGAGGAATTGACACCTGCCGAGTTATCGATCGCGTCGGTATTGATCCGGCCACCATTGATCGCGAACTCAATCCGCGCGCGCTGCGTGACGGCCAGATTAGCCCCTTCGCCGATCACCCTCGCTGAAAGGGCCGAGGCGGCGATCCGGATCGCATCATTCGCACGGTCACCGACTTCTGCATCGCTCTCATCACTGGCTCGCACATAGGTGCCAATGCCGCCAAACCAAAGCAGATCCACGCGTGCCTTCAGCAGAGCGCCGATAATCTCGCTGGGTGCTGCAACGGTGGCCTGGAGACCCGTGAGAGCCCTCATCTCGTCGCTGAGTTTGATCGACTTGGCTTGACGAGGGAAGACGCCGCCCCCTTTGGAGATCAGGGCCTTGTCGTAATCCTGCCACGACGACCGCGGCAGGGCGAACAGGCGCGCGCGCTCACTCCAACTCGCCTCCTTGTCAGGATCCGGGTCGATGAAGATGTCGCGATGATCAAAGGCCGCGACAAGACGAATTTGACGCGACAGCAGCATCCCGTTGCCGAACACGTCCCCCGACATGTCTCCCACCCCGACGACGCTGAACGGCTGCCGCTGGATATCGACATCCATCTCGCGGAAGTGGCGCTTTACGGCCTCCCAGGCGCCTCGAGCCGTGATGCCCATTTTCTTGTGGTCGTATCCTGCAGAGCCGCCCGAGGCGAAGGCATCTCCGAGCCAGAAGCCCCGCGATACAGAAAGCGAATTGGCGATGTCAGAAAACGAAGCCGTTCCCTTGTCAGCCGCCACAACAAGATAGGGATCATCGACGTCATGACGGATCGTCTCGGGCGGGTGAACAACCCCGTTCGGCGTGAGGTTGTCGGTCAGATCAAGCAGGCTGGAAATGAGCAGCTGATAGCAGCGTATTCCCTCGGCCTGGATCTGTTCGCGACTGGCATCCGCCGGCATCCGCTTGCAAACAAAACCGCCCTTGGCGCCGACTGGCACGATGACCGCGTTCTTGACGTTCTGCGCCTTGGCAAGGCCGAGAACCTCAGTGCGGAAATCTGCGGGTCTATCCGACCACCGAATTCCACCGCGCGCGATGCGACCGCCACGGAGATGAACCCCCTCCATATCCGGGGCATAAACAAAGATCTCCGCGAAGGGTTTAGGCTCGGGGAGGCCGTCGACCCGCTTGGAGTCAATCTTGAAGCTGATCGTATGGCGATCCTTACCGGATGCATCGCGCTGGAAGAAGTTCGTGCGAGTCATCGCCAAGAGGAGATTGACGAAGCGCCGGATAATGCGGTCCTCGTCGAGACTGGGGACATCCGCAAGGATCGCCTCAATGTCGCGTAGAAGCTCCTGGACCTCCGGATCCTCTTTCGGTGAGCCCATCGAGGATTGAGCCTTGGCCGGGTCAAAGCGGACATGGAACAGGCGCAGAAGCTTGGCAGCGATTTCAGCATGCTTGTTAAGGGTCGCCGCCATGTAATTGTTGGTGAAGGGTACGCCTGCCTGCCAAAGATACTTGCTCAGGGACCGCAACAATGCCGCGTCACGCCACGCGAAACCCTTGCGGGTGATCAGGCCGTTATAGAGATCGTCCTCGGCCCGCTGGTCCCAGACCGCCAGAAACCCTTGGAGGATCGGGTCGCGCAGAGCATCCAGATCGATGTTGCTGTGATCCGAGGCTTGGAGCTTCACCTCGTGAAGGATCACGAGCCCTCCCGATTTGCGCTGAACCCGGTAAGTCCGCTCGTTGATCGCCCTGAAGCCCATATTTGCGAGAATGGGCAAGCGGTCGCTCAGAGCGATCGGCTCCCCGAGGTGGTAGAGCTTCAGTCGGAGTGTATCGGGAGCGTCCTTTTCAGTGCGATAGAGGTTCAGAGCGATGTCGCCCGTGTCGTTGAGCTCCTCCATGCGAAGGATGTCTTCAACGGCACGCTCCGGAGGATAGGTGTCGCGGTACCCTGCCGAGAAAGCTTGCCGGTAGATCTGCAACAGGTGCCGAGACTGGGCCGGTTCCAGCCGCTGCTTCATCGTTGCAACCAGCCGGTCCTCCCACGTCCTCACGATCTCGGCGGCCTCTGCCTCCAGCTTGGAGAGATCCGGCGACGGCGGAGTACCGCCTTGGCGTCCGATGATGAAGTGGACCCGGACCAGAGCGCTTTCGGGAAACGAGGGATAGAAGGCAGACACATGCCCTTCATAGGCCGCGGCAAGGAGTTCGCCGATCCTTATTCGCACATCGGTGTTAAAGCGGTCGCGGGGAATATAGGCAAAGGCCGAGATGAACCGGTTGAACTTGTCCTTGCGGACGAAGAGCCGGGTGCGCGGGCGTTCCTCCAACTGGAGAATACCCGTGGCCATGTCGCCCAAGGTTTCGACGTCGGATTGAAACAGCTCGTCCCGGGGAAAGGTCTCGATGATGTGCAGGAGCGCCTTTCCGCTATGGCTCTCCATGTCGAGGCCGGTATGCTCGATTACGTGCGCCACCTTACGCCTGATGATGGGGATCGTTCGGGCGCTGCGGGTGTAGACGCTGGATGTGAACAGACCGACGATGCGCAGTTCGCCGATGATGCGGCCGTCCCCGTCGAACTGCTTCACTCCCACGTAATCCAGATAGGTCCGGCGATGGACCGTGGACCTGACATTCGCCTTGGTGATGATGAGCGGCTCGGACTCAGTGAGCCACTGGCACACTTCCGCCGTCACGTGGACAAGATCACCATCCTTCCGCAAGACGCGAGCGTCCGGCGATCTCAGCAGCCCCAGGCCGCTCGAGGGCGCAGGCTTCAGATCTCCGCCGGCGCCACCGGAGAACAGGTAGTCCCTGACACCGAGAAACGTGAAGTGCTGGTCCAGCAGCCACTGCAGAAATTGGATGGACTCGGACAGATCCTCGACGGCGACCGGGGGTGGATTGCTTTGGTAATCAGTGATCAAACGATGGACGCGGTCGCGCATCGGCTGCCAGTCCAGGACGACCGTACGGGCATCGGCAAAAACCCCCGCGAGCTCCTGGTGCAGACTGGCGATTTCCTGTTCATCGTTCAGTCGCGTCACATGGATGTGAATGAAACTCTCGCGCGGCACGCGCAGGGGAGCGGTGGCGCTGTCGCTGAACGAGACCAAGGCTCCTCCCAGCTCGCGCTCCACGGCAAGGATGGGGTGCAACACGAGCTCGATGGACATGCTCCGCTCGTTCAGTATGCCGAGCGCCGAATCGAGCAAGAACGGCATATCGTCGTTCGCAATCTCGATGATCGTGACGGCGTCGAGCCGCGGACGACCTGTCGGATTGTAGATGTTGATCTTACAGCGACCGGGTTGCCGCTCGCGGAGAAACACGAGTGCTTTCTCGGCAATCAGGGCGAGTTCTTCTGGAGTGTAGAGAAGCAGGTCCTCGGGCAGTCCCCGACCATATAAAAGCGATGCGAATTCCAATGCATCATCAGATCCATCGGCCGAAGAAGTGACCGATTTGATGGCTTCAAGGACTTGCCGGATCCGGTACTCTGCTTCCATCTCTTCCTCCGTCCCGCTTTTTGCTGAGCGGGCGCTCTTGTGACTTGCCGAACTCAATCAGCATTCTTTTTGGTGGCGGAACGTTGAATCCTGATGAGGCCCTCCTGGGCCACTGACGCTACAAGAACACCATTACGATCGAATATGTTGCCTCGCGTGAACCCCCTGCCGCCCATGGAGGCGGGAGAATCCTGTGCATAGAGCAGCCAATCATCAGCGCGGAAATCGCGAAACAACCACATGGCATGATCAAGACTGGCCATCACCATATCCCGATTGAACAGCGACCGTCCGTGAGGCAGGAGCGAAGTGTCAAGGAGCGTCATATCCGACGCATATGCAAGGACGCATTGATGCAGTGCCCGGTCGGCCGGCAATGGCGCAGTGGCACGGATCCAGACATACTGGATGGGCTCCGTCTTCCGCGGGTTGAGGTAGCTCTCAATCTGTACCGGACGCAGCTCGATGGGACGGTCCCGCTCGAAGTAAAGGCGCATGTTTTCCGGCATCTCGCCGCGGTATTTCGCGAGCATCTCCTGCTCGCTTAGCAGGTCTTCCGGGCCGACGACGTCCGGCATGGCGATTTGATGCTCAAGACCCACCTCTTCGCGCTGAAAGGACGCCGACATGGTGAAGATGGGAAAACCATGCTGTATCGCGACCACGCGTCTGGTCGAAAAGCTCGCTCCATCCCTATCACGATGCACTTCATAGATGATCGGCAGCTGGGGATCTCCGGGCCGCATGAAATAGCCATGAAGAGAGTGGGCCGGCCGTTCGGGTGCCACGGTCCTGATGGCGGCGACAAGCGCCTGGCCAATCACCTGCCCACCGAAGACGCGTTGCCATCCCGCCTGCGGACTTGATCCGCGAAACAGGTTCTCCTCAATCTTTTCGAGATCGAGCGTTCTCATCAAGACGTCGATGGCACGAGACATTCAGGGAGGCTCCTCGAAAACGCTGACTACGGACACTGTCCCAGACTTCTTGACTGCATCTGCCTGCTTGTCGATGCATGGTGGGCTAGGACGAGCTAATGTGCCCCTAACAGAACTTTAGCACGTGTGATCAGTGGCTCGGGAATGGCTATGGCAGAATTGCGTTTCGATACTGTAATCATCGGCGGCGGCCTCGTGGGCATGGCGGCCGCCGTTTCCCTTGCTGGCCCGACCGCACGATCGCCGCTCAAGGTCGCCCTCATCGACGCGCGCGACCCCGCATCGTTCAGCACTGCTGAACAGGACGGACGCGCCTCCGCCGTGACGGTGACGTCTCGGCGCATGCTGGAGGCCATTGGGGTGTGGTCAAAGGTCACCCATCACGCCCAACCCATACGGAACATCGAGGTGACCGACAGCGCGCTCGGGACGAGATCTCCCGCCGTGCTGTTGCGCTTCGACGACAAGGAACCGGACAGCTCGGCCTGGGTCATCGAAAACCGGTTCCTGTACCAGGCGCTTTATGACGCCATCATCGCCTCACCGCATATCACCGTCATGGCAGGATGCAGCGTCCTGGACGTCGACCTGCAGCCGAACGCAGCAAAAATCCTGCTCGCAGACGGCCGCCAACTCCTCACTCCACTGACCATCGCCGCCGATGGGCGCAATTCACCCGTCAGGGAGTTGGCCGGGATCAAAATCGTGGGCTGGCCCTATGGTCAGTACGGTCTGGTGACGACCGTCAAACATGAAATGCCCCATCGAGGCGTGGCCGTGGAGAGGTTCCTCCCCGCAGGCCCTTTTGCCATCCTGCCCTTGCCGGGAAACATGTCGTCGCTGGTGTGGACCGAAGGAGAGCGAGCGGCAAAGCGGTTGCTGGCGGCCGACGATGCAGACTTTCTCCGGGAGCTGAAGTTGCGCTTTGGCGAGCAGCTCGGGCGTGTCAGCTTGGCGGGGCCAAGACATGGCTATCCGCTCTCGCTGCAGATTGCTCGCAGCTACGTTGTTCCACGCCTTGCCCTGGTCGGCGACGCCGCGCATGTGCTGCATCCCATCGCCGGGCTCGGATTCAATCTCGGGCTTCGGGATGTCGCCGCGCTGAGCGAGGTCGTGATCGACAGCGCCCGACTCGGGCTCGATATCGGTGCCATCGACACGTTGGAACGCTATCAGAGCTGGCGGCGCTTCGATGCCCTCAAGGTCGCTGCCATGACCGAGGGCCTGAACCGGTTGTTCTCGAATGAGAGCGGCGTGTTGAAAACGGTGCGGGACGTGGGCCTGGCTGCGGTGAACCAAGCTCAGCCCGTCAAGGCATTCTTCATGAAGGAAGCCGCGGGTCGGCAAAGCGACCTGCCCCGGCTGATGTCCGGAGAACGCCTCTAAGGCACCCTTCCGGCCCTACCGACTGAGCCCCTCCGCCACAAGCCGATCGAGATAAGCCTGCCACAGCGTTGCCTGCTCACGGCCCAGCCGCAACAGATAGTCCCACGAATACAGGCCGGTGTCATGGCCGTCGCTGAAAACAAGACGCACCGCATAGTTGCCTACGGGTTCGATGCTGCTGATCACAACGTTGCGCTTACCGGGCACCGTTACCGCTTGCCCGGGTCCATGGCCCTTGACCTCGGCGCTCGGGCTCTCGATGCGCAGATATTCCGCGCTGAGCTCGAATTCCTCGCCATTCTCGAATGCCGCGAGAAGCGACCCACCCCCGCTCCTCAACCGTAACTCTCTCGGCCAGGGGCGCTCAGTCGCGTTCAGCATCCGTCAATTCCCTTGCCTCATCAGGCAGCATGATCGGAATGCCATCGCGAATCGGATAGGCCAGACCGGCCGCCTTCGAGATCAGCTCCTGGCGTTGACGATCGTAACCGAGCGTCGTTTTCGTCAGAGGACACACCAAGATCTCCAAGAGCTTGGTGTCGAGCTCGCGTGCGCCCCCTCGCTGACTGTCCAGAGTCACAGGTCCGGGGACCGCAGCTTCATCCATCATGCCATCCTCACTGAAGCAGGGCGCCGGTGCCGCCGCGGCGCTCGGCCAAGGCGATGTCGGTCAGCGCGATCAATATCTCGGCCCTGGTATGCAAGTCCACAGCTTCCAGAAGCGCCTGCTTTTCTCTCGGCGCGTATGGGCTAATCATGGCCAATGCATTGATCAGAGCCTCGTCCGAGGCGTTATCGACCTCGCTCCAATCCGCCTGCAAGCCATGCGCACCCAGAAAATCATTGAATGTCGCCAGAAGCGCATTGCGATCGACCGCAGCCTGCTCATGGCCGGGATCAAGATCCGCAGCGAAGGAGCTGTAATCCAGCATCGCAACGCGATAAGGCTTGGGCAGCGTTACCTCGCCTTCGATTCTGAAGCGACAAATCCCGGTCAACGTGATCAGGATCCGACCGTCGCCGGTTTCCGAGAAGGACGTGATCCGTCCTGCACAGCCGACAGAGTAGACGCTTGGCCGCGCCGCGGGATCGCCTTCCTGCTCAAGGGCCTCCGAGGAATCCGGCTGAACCATTCCGATGATGCGGTCCCCTTTGAGGGCATCCGTCACCATCTGAAGATATCGAGGCTCGAAAATGTTCAGGGGCAATTCGCTCCGAGGAAACAAGAGGGCCCCGCCCAAAGGAAATATGGGAATCTGCGTCGGCAGATCTCGGATCGCAGCGTATTTGACGGATGCAGCCAAACTGAGAGATCCCTCAAGCGAACAAAAGCGATGACAGTTTCCGACGACCGGAAATCGTGAATTCGTCCTTGGGACCCCAGGCTTCGAAGAACTTGACCAGCTGCTTACGCGCTCCGTCGTCGTTCCAGGCCCGATCCTTGCGAATGATCGTAAGAAGATGGTCGACCGCTTCCTCCTTGCGGCCGGCAGCATTCAGTGCGGTTGCAAGATCGAAGCGGCTTTGGAAATCATCCGCATTCCGTTCGACTGCCGCCTGCAGACGACTGATCTCACCGGTATCGGCAGGGGTCAACGCGAGTTCCAGAGCCGCCCGGGCGCTGGCGATCCTGGCATCCCGTTCCTTCGTCGCGGGTACCATGGCCAAGGTTGCCTGAGCTCCCTCCAGGTCTCCCAAAACGATCAGCGCCTTTGCGAGGCCTGCAATCGCATCGAGGTTTTCACCGTCAATCTCGACCGCTTGAGCGTAGGCATCCGCCGCAGCCTCGACGTCACCCTGCTGCATCGCCGTGGCCGCGGCAGCCAACAGATCGGTGACGTCCTCGTCGCCCGATCCGGCGGCGCTCGTCAGCCTGTCGATGAAGGTCTTGATCTGGCTCTCGGGCAAGGCTCCCATAAAGCCGTCTACAGGCTGGCCATTGGAAAAAGCGTAAACCGCGGGAATGGATTGAATCCGCATCTGGGCGGCCAATTGCTGGTTCTTGTCGATATCGATCTTGACCAGGCGAACCTTGCCCTTGGCCTCCGTCACCACCTTCTCGAGGGCAGGTCCAAGCTGTCGGCAGGGTCCGCACCAAGGCGCCCAGAAATCGACAATCACCGGCACCTCACGGGATGCATCGATCACATCCGCCATGAAGTGGTCGGTGTCGCTATCCTTGATCAGGGTTTTCGTTCCCTGCGAGGCGCCGTTGCCGATCTGTGTGTCCATCATCGTTCCCGACTGTTCAACTCGCTCGTCCCTGCGCCCATCAGCAGGCGCTTCGGTCGGAGCGGTTTTGCCTGTTCCTGCCACCGCCTAAAATGGCCGGCATGCGAGCGAATTACAATGCTTGGCGCGATCGCCGATCGCATCATCAACTCTGGATTTGGGCGATCCGCGGCTCATGTCCACAGGATCTGATGAAGGTCACCAAATCTTCGGAGCGAATGGTCATGGTCGCATCATTGGAGAGGGGATGATAGTTGAGCTTTTCGTGGTCCATCATCTTCCGGTCGAGGACGACCTGGACACGATTGTGATCATCGCTGATCAATCCGAAGGGGGTGACCGAGCCCGGCGTCACACCCAAAAGCTCCTGCATGAGCTCGGCATTGCCGAAAGACAGCCGCGCCGAGCCTATCTTTTCGGGCAGGGACTTCAAATCGATCACCGCATCCTCCTCGGTGACAACCAGCCAGACCACTCCCTTCTTGTCCTTCAAGAACAGGTTCTTGCAATGACCGCCAGGAATCTGACCGCGCAACGCCCGGGCCTCCTCCACGGTGAAGACCGGCGGATGTTCGGTGATCGTGATTTCTATCCCAAGCTCTGCGAAGCGGCCCAGGAGCTTTTCGCGGGGCGGAACTGTCATGCGATCATCCATAGAGGCCTTCCTTCAACGATGCGACGAGCGCAGAAGCCGCTTTCCCGGCGCGGCACTCTCCGTTCTCCAAATTGGATAGGGTCCCTATTGCATTTGCCTCGGCGATGCGCAATAAGACGCCCGCTGTCGTCCTCACAGACGCCAGCCTTACCTATGCGGGCGTAGCTCAGGGGTAGAGCACAACCTTGCCAAGGTTGGGGTCGTGAGTTCGAATCTCATCGCCCGCTCCAATCTGCAGGACAGTTTGGAAATCGACAAAGGCCGCGGAAATCCGCGGCTTTTTTGTTGTGGGGCATCCTGAAAGTTTGGGCCATCTCAGGCTCAAGAATCGAGATCCGCAATAGCTCGGTTACACCGTGGTTACATGTACTGTCCGTCCAATAATCCGAAGGCGAAGGGCTAGCGCACGGAGGTTTGACGGCGGCTTGCGTCCCCTTCACGGCCTTAAAAACCAAGTGGCGGCTACAGTCTCTTCGACCAATAGAGCTAGTTGGGGTCCGAACATCCCGCCCGCTATTTATGCAAAACGTCCTCGCGTTGAGCAGCTCTTCCCAGAGCGGTCCACCGTCGAATAATTACTACTCGCCGATCGAGGGCAATCAGTTTGGCCAGGAGGCTGAAATTCCCAATGGCCACAAAGACGCTACGAGAGGCGTGCTTCGTTCAATACGACCAAACCATCGTGCGGATATTCTTATCTCAGATTAAATGTCGAACTTCTCGGAAATCCAATTCAAGAATTTCACCGCCGATAGAGAAGAAGTCTGCCCTGCGGGCGTTATTAAATGGAATGCGTGTCTTGAGATCGTCGGTGCCGCAACGGGCTGGATCAATGTTCCGGCCGAAAGAAATCTCTCTATCAGCGGGGGACCGATAAGAGCAAAGCCTTGGCCATCAAGCGCGGCTTGGACAAGGTTTGTGTAGGTATTAACGGTAATTCCACCCCTCACAGGCTTCCATCTCAAATCCTGCGCTTGGAGCCAATTACTCCACCGGGTTTGCACGTCATACGGACCTTCCAAGTGTATCAGGGGGAAGTTTTGGAGCTCCGTTGCGCTGATCGGCCCAAGCACGCCCGCGAGGCTCGGCGAGCAGGTAGGACTAATCATCTCCCGGACGAGGAATCGAGCCTGATGGCTCCCAAAAGGGGGATTCCCATACCTGATTGCTACATCGACGTTCTCTTGCAATAGATCCAGGTATCGGTCTGACACGATAAAGCGGAGTTCAACTTCTGGATGCCTCTTTCGGAACTCGCCGATATTGGGAAAAAGCCAGTAAGTCGTGAAGCCCGTGGTGGCCGTTACGTTTACAATATTGCTGTGAGCGCGATGTCGCAATTCCGTCGTCGCCCGCGCTGCTTCTTCGAGCGCGCTTGTGATGGAGCGGTGATAGCGTTCGCCGGCAGGTGTCAAGCTGAGAGCGCGGTGGAGACGGTTGAATAGGACCGTTCCAAGGAAGTCTTCGAGAGCCTTGATTTGCTGACTGACAGCGACGCGGGTAACCTTCAGTTCACTTGCCGCCCGTGTAAAGCTCAGCAACCGTCCAGCGGCCTCGAATGTCACCAGTAAGTTCGGTGGTGGCAGCAGTGTCCTGAGCTTTTGCATAAAGCTCTGCTTATCCATCACGTCAGCATTTCACAAGTTGTAAGCTCGGTCGCGTCCACTACAGTGTGACCGTACCCAGGGGTGGGGACAGCACATTCAGTGTCGGCAGGTTCAGGGGTGGTCTCGCTTGCTGAACAGCTAGCGAAGGATCGCTGATGGGATGGCACATCGAGTGCGAAGGCGTATGGAAGCTCTTCGGTCCTGATGAGAGGAGAGCGCTAAAAACCGTTCGGGCAAAGGCATTGAATAAGACGGAGGCCCGTCAACAGCTCAATCACATCATTGGCGTTGCCGATGTCTCCCTGTCCATTCGCCAGGGCGAGTTGTTCTGCATCATGGGCCTCTCGGGCAGCGGCAAGTCCACTCTACTTCGCCATGTCAACCGACTGATCGAACCTACTGCTGGGCGGATCATTGTCGACGGTGTCGATACTTCGAAACTGGATAAGAAGGGCCTCACCCAGCTGCGATCCAGAACCATCGGCATGGTGTTTCAGCATATGGCCTTGTGGCCACACAGAAATCTTTTGGACAACGTGGCTTACGGCTTGGAGATTCAGGGCACACCTAAGTCAGAGCGGCGACGGGTTGCCGCCGAGATGCTTGGGATGATGAAACTCGATGGATGGGAAGAGCATTATCCTGACGAGTTGTCGGGAGGAATGCAGCAAAGAGTGGGACTCGCGCGTGCCCTGGCTTCTGATCCTGACATTCTACTAATGGACGAACCGTTCAGCGCACTGGATCCTTTGATTAGGCGGGATTTGCAGACCCAGTTTATCGACCTTTCGCAACGCCTGCGGAAGACGACCCTTTTTGTCACTCATGATCTGGAAGAAGCAATACGGCTTGGTGACAGGATCGCCATCATGAAGGATGGCGAGATCGTGCAAATTGGCACTCGAGAGGAGATTGTCCTCAATCCTGCCAGCGACTATGTCGCCGATTTCGTCCGCCCGATGGCGCGCAGCAGATTCCTTACGGCGGATGCTGTAATGGCCGCCGTACCAAGCAAGCCTCATGATGCAGGCGGGAGCCTTGCCGATCTGCAACATGTGGTCGTATCCGATGCTGGTATTCAGGAGATCATCGAAAAAATGACTCAGGTTCGCCAGCCAATCGGCGTGGTGAAAGACGGCAGCTTAGTTGGGGTCATCGATCCCTATACTCTACTTACCGCGCTGCGCTCTAGAGAAGCATCGGACGGAATGCGGCAGGGACCAGAAGGCGACGCCAGTGGGTACATTTGATTTTTCTGAGCCGTTCCAGGCCATTTCTCTCCCGGTCGGCGATTGGGTTGCGGTGGCTATAAAATGGGTTGTGGTGAATTTCCGCTACGTGTTTCAGAACATCAAAGTTCCAATCGATTTCGTCCTTTCGAATGTCGAGTTCGGCCTTCGGTCTTGTCCGCCTCTTGTCTTTATTTGCGTACTGGCGCTGCTCGCTTGGCAAGTGGCAGACAGGAAAACCGCGATCTTCGTGGCGTTGGCACTCGTTGGCATCGGCGCAATCGGTGCCTGGCCCGAGGCGATGACAACGCTTGCGATTGTGCTCACCTCCGTCTTGTTCTGCTGCGGGGTTGGCATTCCGATGGGCATCCTGGCCGCTCAGAACGGGCGCTTCGATAAGATCCTGCGACCAATCTTAGACTTCCTTCAGACGATTCCCTCTTTCGTCTATCTGGTCCCCATTGTGATGCTCTTCGGCATCGGGAACGTCTCCGGCGTGATCGTAACGATTATCTACGCCCTATCTCCTATCGTCCGGCTCACTAATCTCGGCATCAAGCAGGTGCGCGCCGATCTGGTCGAAGCATCGAACGCCTTTGGCGCAAGCCGCCTGCAGACTTTGCTCAAGGTCCAATTGCCCCTTGCGCGCCCAGCCATCATGACCGGCGTCAATCAGACAATCATGCTGTCACTATCGATGAGCGTGATCGCTTCCATGATTTCGGTAACCGGACTTGGGCAGATGGTGCTGCGCGGCATCGGACGCCTCGACATTGCGCTAGCCACCACGGGTGGCTTGGGAATCGTCCTGATTGCCATGGTGGTCGATCGAATCTCGCAGGGGCTGGGTGTGTCGGCACGCGACAGAGCCAATCAAGATTGGCTGGCGACGGGACCGATCGGGCTGCTGAGGCGCCTCGTTCCGACCAAAGGGGCAGTTGCCCATCCCAACCGCGATTCCCTCTCTCGCAACAAGTAAGCTGAGCTTTACGATCGGTTCAGTTTTTGTGCCGTTTACGGCCTTTGCGCCTGCGTCGATAGTGGACGCGCGTCATTTTGGCTTATCAAGAAAGGCAATTGCCAATGATTGGGGTGAGATCTATCAGGTGCTGCCTGACCATGTTGACGGTGATGATGACGGCTTCGTTGTCCTTTGCGCAGGCACAAATGCCAGGCACTGGAAAGACGGTTCAGCCGATTACCACCGGGCAGACGGGACACGTCTTTCAGCACGAAGTGGTCAGGATCGGATTGGAGAAGCTCGGTTATGACGTAAAGCCCGCGCTAGAGGCTGAGTATCCAGCTCTGCATCTGGCAATCGGCCAGGGCCAGGCGGACTATACCGCGACGCACTGGGTTCCTCTGCATCAGAGCTTCTATGAGCAGTCGGGGGGCGAAAAGTCTTTGGAGCGGGTTGGCGTGCTCATCTCCGATGCCGGACAAGGATATTTCATCGATAAAAAAACTGCAGAGAAGTATGGCATTACAAACCTCAGCGATTTTAACAAGCCGGAGATCGCGAAGCTTTTCGACAGTAATGGCGACGGCAAAGCCAATTTGACCGGTTGCAATCCTGGCTGGGGCTGCGAACGCGAGATCGAGCATCAGCTTGATGCTTACAAACTACGGGAGACGGTAACCCACGACCAAGGAAGTTACTTTGCACTAATGGCCGATACGATCACACGCTACGAGGCCGGTCAGCCAATATTTTTCTACACATGGTCACCGCAGTGGGTAGGCTCCGTTCTTCGTCCCGGACGCGATGTTGTGCAGCTGAACGTGCCATTCTCTGCATCCACCAATGGCAGCGACACCGCTCTGCCTGATGGCACCAATCCGGGGTTCAAGGTCAATAACATCATTGTTCTAGGTAACAAGGAGTTCGTTGAGACGAATCCTGCCGCGAAGCGCTTTTTCGAAGTCGCCAAGATCCCGCTCGCGGACGTTAACGCCGTAATCCTTCGCCAGCATGAGGGCGAGAACAAGGCCGATCAAATCAAGGCGCAGGCCGAAGAATGGGTGGCGAAGCACCAGGCCGAGTTTGATGCCTGGGTGAAAGAAGCCGCCGCCGCGAAGTGATGCGTTGATAGGGAGGGAGCCATCATGAAGAAACAAATGAAGCTCGGGCTCTCGATGCGTTACCTGGGCTATCATCTTGGATCCTGGCGACATCCAGAGGTTCAACCGGACGGTACTTCCGATTTCCGGTGCTTTCTGGATGTCGTTCAAACCGCCGAGCGGGCTAAGTTCGACATGGTTTTCCTAGCCGATGGGATTGGCATCCGATCAAATGACGAACCACGAGGCTCCTTGGCCCGATCACGGCAGAACGTTGAACTCGAGCCCCTGACTCTGCTGTCAGCTCTAGCGCCGATGACTCGGAGTATCGGTCTCGTGGCCACGGCCTCTACTACCTACAACGAGCCTTACCACATCGCTCGCAAATATGGGTCCCTCGACCAGATCAGCAGCGGGCGCGCCGGATGGAATGTCGTGACGTCGTGGTCCGATCAGGAGGCCTGGAATTTCAATCGCAGCAAACATCTCAGCTACGAAACCCGATACGAGCGGGCGGAAGAGTTCGTCGATGTCGTCACCGGCCTGTGGGATAGCTGGGATCAAGACGCCTTCGTCCATGACAAGGAGGCAGGGATTTTCTACGACGAGTCGAAGCTTCATGTTCTCGGCCATGCGGGCAAGCATTTTTCCGTGCGCGGCCCATTAAGCGTCCGTAGGTCGCCCCAAGGCCGACCCATTCTCGTCCAGGCGGGAACATCGGAAGTTGGACAGAGGATCGCCGCGCAACATTGTGATGCCATTTTTGCTGCCAAGCACGATCTCCATGACGCCAGAAGTTACTATTCCAGCGTGAAGTCCCGTATGCCGGCTTTCGGTCGCCGCCCCGAAGACCTGGTTATCATGGTCGGGTTGACGACGGTGGTCGGCCGCACGCGTCAAGAGGCAAAGGCCAAACACGAACAGCTTGAAGGGTTGATCGACCCTCTGGTCGGATTGTCGCTTCTCTACAGATCGTTTGGCGACCTGTCCGACTTGCCTCTCGATGGCCCGGTGCCGGAGCCTTTAGCTGGTCATGGAGGGCTGCAGAGCAGTGCTCGGCTGTACTATGATCTCGCGATCAAGAATGGTTGGACTATCCGCCAGCTCTACACAAAAATTGGCATGGCGCAGGAGCACAAAACCGTTGTTGGAACGGCGGGCGACGTTGTCGACGAGATGGAAGCATGGGTCGACGCGGGAGCCGCCGACGGCTTCAATGTCACGCCAACCCACCTTCCTCATGGCATCGATGACTTCGTCGAATTTGTCGTGCCTGAGTTGCGGCGTAGGGGACGCTTCCGTCACGAATATGAGGGCTTAACGCTCAGAGAGAACCTTGGGCTGAGGGTCCCCACAAGTCGCTACGCAGAAAAATCTGCTGTGGCCTAAACCAGCGAAACTGTCACTGTGCGAAGCGGAATCGCAGCGGAGCTAGGCGCAAACGATATTTGTCTCCGAGTGATTTGGCCGGCCAAGCTTCATCATGCTTTCTAACCGAAGAGCGAGGTCGATCTGGAAGCGCAAATCGTGGTCCTTGAGGTCGAGACCAAACAGATCTTTCAGGCGGTCCATGCGATATCGTATCGTGGTAATGTGAACACCGATTTCATCGGCTGTTGATTGGGGGCGGCCGCCATTTCTAGCAAGAGACGCAAGAGTTGGCATAAGGGGTGTTGAACTTTGTTGGTCATAAGCATGGATCGCGCCCAATACGGTCTTTAGGAAATCCTCTGCAAGGCCGTGATCCAGCAGATCGGCCAAAACTCCGAAGGCCTTTGCATCCGTCACCCGCAGGTGGCCGCTGTGGTTACGTTCGCTGGCCCACTTGGCAAGACGCAGTATCTTTCGCCAGGCGGATCGATATTCGTGATCTCGATGGCAGGCTGGAGCCTCATAAATCAATGGGGCCTGTCCATGCATCCGCTTCAACTCAGCCGTTACCTGATGCGCGACAGTGCGGATCACGTCGCTGGTTCTGGCTGTCTCGGGGAGGAGCAACACAAGGAAATCGGACACGGACCCAATCAGCACACCTTCATCCGCGGCTTCGGCAATTCTCCTGATGGCCCAGCAGGAGGCTTCGCTCGGCGCGGTTCCAGATGCCAGTTGAACTGCCATTAGCCGATAGGGGTTTCGTGAGAGTGGCGATCGCTCGTCCCGCTCTGGGCCATGCAGGACGTCCGATCCCAGGAGAACCTCTGCAAGATGACGGGATGAGGCACCGCGGTTCTCCTCGAGACGAATGTGGTGCTTGAGCAGCCCGATCGACAGAACCATCCACACCGATTCAGCGGCCCGGATGCTTTGCTCATCAAGCTTTCCGTCGCAGACAATGGCTAGGCCGCCAATTCTCTGATCCCGCACCAGAACCGGCTCGGCAGCCAGCATGATGTCCTGCAACACGTCTCCAATCTGGATCTGCAGGATCTGCCGCTGATTGAAGCGGCCCGCCTCTTTCGAGCGGAACAGCTTCTCCAGCCGCTGCCATCCAGAGTTCGCCAAGTACCGCTGCATCACCTCGTCATCGTCGAAGCCGCCGCAAGAAATCTTGCCCGTCATGAAATCAACGATGAGGAATGCGCCCGGCAAATACTGCTTGCAAAGTGGCAGCAGGCCCTCCAGCGAGGACTCGTTGAACGCCTGGGTCATAAGGTTGCGCTGCAGATTCATCATGACCTGCATGTGTCCGCTCGCCAGCCGTTCTGTCTCGAGCATGTTGCCCTTGTCGATTGCCATGCCTGCCAGATTGGCCAAGGTCGACAAAAACGTCAGCGCATCATCGGCGATGTCGAGGCGTTCGGTACTGTGCAAAGAGAGGATCATTGGTCGCCCGCTCCTGTCGCAGGCATGCAAGGGCAACAAAACGACAGTCCGGTAGCGCTGCGTTTGGGCATCTGACCAATAGTCAATATAGGTCGGGTCGTGCAGCGCATCTTCTATGATCAAAGGCTGCCCGCTCTTCAAAACCGCGAGCGTGGGGCTCATCTTGAGTTTCCAACTCTTGGACCGCCGGCCGTCCGAAGCGAACTGATTGAACTCGGCAACCTGCACGGAGAGTTCCCGCCCCTCGTCAATCGCCATGATCGAACTCGAACGCCATGGCGAATTGCAGCACACGGCAAATGCAATGCGATCGAGAATATCCTGAGTGTCGCGCCCGGAATGCACTATGCGCGCGATGTCACTGATATTCTGCAGCAGACCGGTCGCTTCACTCATTGCGCTCCGATCCCCGATGCTAAGGGCGGAAGCGTCATCTTGACGATCTTCACAGCGGAATATCCTAGTTTAATTGAAACTTTCTGTCCGTTGACCTCTGAAATTAGGAGGCGCAGACGGTTATGGTGTCTATCTTAGGTTTGTTTTGCCGTGAAGCCTGCCCCCCATGAAAGACGCATAATGAAGTTCTCAATTTCCCTGACGATGGAGCGGACGAGCCCCTCAACGGACATGCGCGACGTGATCCACCATATGGTTGAGATGACGCAGCTTGCTGAAGAGATGGGATTCGATATCGTATGGGTAGGCGAGCATCATACCATTGAGACCAATATTGGTGCGGCACCCTTTCAGCTTTTGACCCATCTTGCCAATCACACCGATCGGATCCGTCTGGGGACAGCGTGCGTGGTCGCGCCCTACTGGCATCCTATCAAGCTCGCAGGCGAAGCCGCTACCTTCGACCACCTTAGTGGCGGTCGGCTTGAACTCGGCATTGGCCGTGGCGCCTATCAATATGAGTTTGACCGCATGGCCGGGGGTATTCCGCAGAAGCAAGGCGGCGAATTCATGCAGGAACTTGTTCCCTTGCTTAGGTCATTATGGGCAGGCGATACGGAGGCCCATGGAAAATTCTGGTCGTTTCCCACCTCGACATCCGTTCCTAAGCCACTGCAGCGGCAGATACCGATCTGGATCGCCGCCCGCGACCCAGCCACCTATGATTGGGCGCTATCGCAAGGGCTAAACATTCACTCTTGGCCCATTACACGACCGTTTTCTGAACTCGAATCCTATCGCCAGCGCTTCCTTGATGCATTAGCGAAGAATCCTCAGAATGGATCCCCGCAATTTCTGGCAATGCGTCATGTCGCGGTTTACGATAAGCCTGACGGATGGCGCCTTCCGGTTGAAACAGTGCGCGACCGCAACGGCTTCTTCGAAAGCCTGTTCCGCAACCTTGGCGGCGTAAAGAATGGCTTCCCTGATCAAATTAACATTCACACCCTCGCGCACAATGCAGAGTTCACTCCCGAGAGCCTTCGGCAAAATCTTGTTTTCGGCCAACCGCATGAGGTGGTCGACAAGCTTCGTCTCTATGAAGAGGCTGGCGTTGACAATTTCTGCTATTTCGCAAGCTATGGACTGCCTTACGATTTCCAAAAGCGCTCCCTCGAACTCTTCGGTCGGGAAGTCATTCCTGCCTTCGCGAAGGAACGGGTAAGCGTGGTCGCCTGACATCAAAGTCCGCCTAACTCACAGAGTTCAAGGCGTTTAGTACTCCCTTTACCGGCCCCTGCTTACGATGCCTCGAGCCACTCAGCCCTGGGGCCAAATAAGTTCCAGCGGCCGATTATTGATGATGTCCTCGATGATTTCCCCAGGGAATTCGGGAAGCATAGCCTTCCCCTTCCAATCGTTGATCGCGCGGAACTCCTGTAAAGCCTGGATGGTTGTTCGGAGTGGGAAATCGGACCCGAAAAGCAACTGGTCCGTGACCTTGTAATCGAGAGCCAGAGGGCGGAAGGATATCGCGGTATCTTGTCAATTGCCGGGGCGCTAAAGGTTTCGAGCCCTGTACTGCGCATCCGTCACGTGCTCCATCCATTCGACAGATATGCCGTCCAACACCTCCGCGATGGCGGTATGTGTTACCGCTGTTGTTCCAGTCGCTCCATGCCAATGCCGTTTGCCAGGCGGAAACCAGACGATGTCTCCCGGTCTGATTTCCTCGATCGGACCACCTTCGCATTGAGCCCAGCCAAGGCCAGAGGTCACGATGAGGGTCTGGCCGAGCGGATGGGTGTGCCAGGCAGTCCGAGCCCCAGGCTCGAAGGTTACAACAGCGCCGCCGAGGCGAGAAGTTCCCGTCCCCTTGAAAGGACTATCAACACGAACCGTGCCCGTGAAATAATCCGCCGAACCCTTAACCGAGGGTGCTGAACCGTTTCGTGATATGTCCATCGCGATTCCCCTGTAAACTCCAGTTAAGTCTTGTTCCCGCCCCGGATGGGCACACGGTTATACGTGTATCGAATCCGTCCTGGCGGCGCGAAGTTCGCCAGATCGGCCGAAGCGGCCTGGCTCTCGGGACTTTGGAACGCGGCCTCCATCTCAACCAGGCTCGCGAACTCCAGCTCTATGGCCAAATAATAGGGCTCGCCCCCTTCAAGACTGCGCGGCGGTTGCCGGCTAATCTGCACCGATTGCAAGCCAGGTATCTTCTTCACCAGGGGAAAATGCTTTGTCCTATAGTGGTGCTCGAATTTTTTGCGGTCCTGTGGAGGAGGATAGAGAATAAGCGCCGTCGCCATGTCAAACCTTCCGCGGGGGGACCCTGATCGTATGCTGAGTGGTCGGGCGCACTGGTTGCAAGCGTAAAGAATTTGCCGTGACACTCATGAAATTTGGAACCGATCCAGTGCGCCGCTCGGCAACAAACGTTGTAAGCACAGGCACGAATTCTATGTGCTAGCTCGACATTCGAACGCGCCTATCCTGGCGTCATTTGCGTTCACTTGAAAGGTTGGAGATGGCAAAACTCGTTCTCCTCTACCCGACGCCGCTCAACACCGATGAGTTCAACCTGCGGGTCCAGGGAAGATTTGCAGATGTCGTCGCCGGGCTGCCTGGTCTGCGCGGCCTGTCTTGTAGCGATACGCTCAGCTGCAGCCTCGATCCTTGTCCGCATGCCGTGATCGAAATATGCTTCGAGTCGCATGGAGCGCTGACGCACGCACTGGCGAAAGCAGAAGTCCAAAGCGAGATGGCTGCACTCCAGGATCTTGTCCCCTCTGGAGTCGTAAGTCTGATCTACGAAACGGAGACCCTCTATCCCTCGCGTGAGGATCACCCCTAGATCGCAGCGGACAGTTCCTCAAGTTCGGCGGTGAGGCGGAAGCCCTCGGCGCGCGACAGCATCCAGTCGCGAAACGCACGGGAAGATGCCTTGTGGAGCGCCTGCTTGGGATAGACGAGATAGTAGCCGTAGTTCATCAAACGCAGCTGGACGGGATAGATGAGCTTGCCTGCTGCCAGAAGGTCTCCGATCATGAATTCTGGCTCCATGATGAAACCATATCCTTGCCTGGCCGCGCCTAAAAGCGCGTGGATGTCGTTGCAGGGGACGTAGTTTAGTCGTTCCCAGCCTTCTGATCTTGTCAGACCGAACCAGTCGATCCAGATCTGGCGGAAGCAGGAATGATCAAGAAGAATTGGATAGGCTGCAATGTCTGCGGGTCCCCCGAAGCCCTTGGCTGAGATCAGGGAAGGCGCGCAGGCCGGTCCGACCGGCGAGAGAAACAGCAGCTCGCATTCGAGCCCGGGCCAGTCACCCTTGCCGAACAGGACCGCGAAATCGCTGCTGCCATCGCCGAATTCCGGCACGGTAAGAGTGTGGCTGATCTCGATATCGAAGCGGGGATGACTGTCCATGAACTGACGGCGCAGCGGGAACATCACCTTGCCGGAGAAATGTGGCAGCGATGCCAGATGGACCGTTTCGTTCGTGTCGTCGGCGCGGATCGCATCGATGACTTCACCGATTTCGGCAAAAGCGCGATCGGTGACGGACTGCAAAGAGAGCCCCGCCGGGGTTAGCCGTAAACCGCGAGGTAGTCGCTCGAACAAGACCGTGTTCAGCGTGCGCTCGAGCAGCCGGATCTGGTGGCTGACAGCTGCCGCGGTTACGCAGAGTTCCTCGGCCGCCCGTGAAAAATTCAGATGATGCGCAGCGCTTGTAAAGGCCTGCAGCGCCTTCAGTGGCGGAAGTCTCTTTCGCTCAGCCATGCATCGATCTCAATCCACCCCCGGCAGCGAAAAAATGAAGGATATGGGGGCTGCGCCGGGGCGTCAATCAAGCTTGAGCGAAGCGATTTTGCAGCCCTGCGAATTCTTTTCGTTTGAGAGGCGGCAGTGGACACGCGACCGTGAGTGAAAATGAGCTTGGTCTGGCGCCGAGCCCTGAATGCCGACGCGTCCAGATGAGCCTGACGACGACATACAGCGGAGCAGACGATGGAAATCAGCATTTTTCTCTCGCATCAGCGGCTCGCACCCGATGAAACGCATGATACCAATCTCTACGCTGAAAAGTTGGCGGAGGCGAAGCTTGCAGATCAACTGGGCTTCGCCTGCATCTGGGTGCCGGAACATCATCTGATCCAATTCATGCAAGCGCCCAACGGCTTGCTGCTAGCCTCTTTCTATGGTGCTCATGTCTCCTGCGATATCGGGCAGATGGTTAACCTGCTTCTCTATCGTCACCCCCTAGTATCGGCCGGAGAAATCGCCCTCACGGATCAACTCCTCAACGGCCGACTGCAGCTGGGGCTGGGCCGCGGTGCGTATGACTACGAGTTCCGTCGGCTGGGCATTACTTGGGACGTAGCTGAGGCTAAATTTCTCGAATGTGTTGATGTGCTGGAAAAAGTCTGGGCCAGCCCCGACCGTGGCATCGCCTACGACGGCCAGTTCTTTAAGTTCGACAAGACGTACGTTTGGCCCCGCCCCGCGGCGCGACCGCATCCACCGGTGTGGTACGCCGCGATGACGCCGCCGGTGATCGAGTTCGCCGCTCAAAAGGGCTATAATGTCGCGACTTGGCCATTTCTGCGACCGATGTCATTCGTGGAAGAGATCACAGCCAAATTCCATGCAGCGCGAGAGCGAGCCGGTGGAGCTCAAGGAAAGCAGAAACTAGCTCTCATGCGGCCTGTATTCGTCGGCAAGACCGAAGAAGAGGCGCGCAGGGCAGCACCTACGATGCTGTCAAACCACCGGTTGAGCCAATGGATTCGTCTTGCCGAGGCAGAGGCTGACGATCGAGGATACGTATCTCCTAGGCCACTGGAGAACGAGCCTAGCCTCGAGGAGACCTTTGAGGTCATGATTGCCGGTAATCCCGAACAATGCCTTGCCAAGCTTGAGAGATACGAAAAACTGGGTGTCGACCATTTCATCACCTGGTTCGACTTCGGCATGGAACATGCGCAGAATTTAGAAACGATGCAGCTTTTCGCGGAAGAGGTCATGGAGCCATTCCGTCGAAGCAGGGCCTCAGCTCCACAACAGAAACTCATGGTTGGCTAGAGGCTGGTGGAAAGCGGCAAGCCGAAAATGATTGACGACAGAGAGTTGAGGAACGCCTTTGGCGCCTTCGTCACCGGGGTGACCGTGGTCACCACGATCGATGCCGAAGGGCGGCCGCGAGGCTTTACAGCCAATTCGTTTTCGTCCGTTTCAATAAACCCTCCGCTTCTGTTGGTCTGCATCGCGAAAGCAGCGGCAAGCTGTGCCAGCTTTATCGAGGGCAGGGGTTTTGCCGTCAACATCTTGGCGGAGTCGCAGCGCGAGGCGTCGGTCCTCTTCGCCTCAAAGCGTACGGATAAGTTCGAGAGCGTGGCATGGCGTCAAGGGCCAATCGGGAGCCCAATTCTCGATGACGTTGTAGGGTGGTTCGACTGCAGAAACTATGCCCGCTTTGACGCCGGCGACCATGTCATCCTGATAGGCCATGTAGAGGATTTTGGCTACTCGGCTGCGGAGCCGCTTGGGTATATCCGTGGCAGCTATTTTACTCCGTCGATGGAGCAGGACGCGATTGCTGCTGCCGCCAGGTCGGGGAGCATGGTCGTGGGGGCGCTTCTCGATTGCTCAGGCCGCATCGTGCTGCTGTGCGACGGTAGGACCGGGACCTATCATCTTCCTGAAATCTCAGTGAACGGCGGGTCTGCGGGTACCTCGCTGCTCCTGGCAAAGCTCGCCTCTATGGGCCTACAGGCCACTATCAGCTTCGTTTTCGCAGTGTTCGAGTCTGAGAAAGAACGCAAACAACTCATCTATTATCGCGGTGCGGCTGCGCCGGAAGGTGTCGCCGTGGACTGCGCCTTCGACCGTGAGAATGTTCCTTGGGCCCGGATTCGCGACGAGGCGACGCTCAGCATGATTCAGCGCTATTTCGCCGAACAGGATGAGGGCGCGTTCGGCGTATTCTCGGGTCACACCACCGGCGGAGAGGTGGCGCGGTTGATGACGACTCCCACCGGTGAAAAAAATCAGCTGGGAAGGCGTTAGAAGCACCGACAGGGGAGACGTTCAAGGTACGGGCTGATCAACAAATGGAGGGAGTACAATGATCACGCGCAGACAGACACTTGGAGGAATAGCTACGCTCGCTGCCCTCGCCGGAAGCGGCGTTAGGACTACATCAGCTGCGGGCGGCGAAATGGTATTCTGCAGCTGGGGCGGAACGACACAGGAGGGGCAGGCAAAGGCGTGGATTGAGCCGTTTATGGCCGAGACTGGTGCCAAAGTTCTGCAAGATGGCCCCGTGGATTATGGCAAGCTGGTTGCCCAAGTCGAAAGCGGCAACGTTCAGTGGGACGTCTGCGACGTGGAGCAGGACTTTTCCGTTTTCGCCGGCGAGAAAGGGCTCTTGGAGCCGCTCGATTGGAATGTCATCAACAAAGCGGATCTCGATCCTCGCTTCGTGAATGACTACGCAGTCGGCAGCTTTTACTACGCATTCATCCTGGCTTATAATAAGGACAGCCTAGGCAGCGCAGCACCCGCGACCTGGGCGGATATGTTCGACCTCAAAGCCTTCCCTGGAAAACGAGGCTATTACAAGTGGGCAGGTCCGGGCGTTTATGAGATCCCGCTGCTTGCGGACGGTGTTGCGCCAGACAAATTGTATCCTCTCGACGTCGATCGGGCCCTTGCAAAACTCGATACAATAAAATCGGAAATCATCTTTTGGGGTAGCGGCGCCGCGTCCCAGCAATCGCTTCATTCCGGTGAGACGCCTTTGGGCATGTTCTGGAGCTCGCGGATCCACTTCCTAACCCAGGATGGGGCCAATATTGGGGTTGGATGGGATCAGAACGTCACTGCAGCGGACATGCTTGTGATCCCCAAGGGATCGAAGAACAAGGATTTGGCCATGAAGTTTTTGGCGCTAGCTTCAAGCGCCAAAGGACAGGCTGACATGGCCAAGCTGCTGGCCTACAATCCTACCAACACCAAGTCCATGGCCATGCTTGACGCTGAAACGCGAAAATACCTCCCTAGCGAGCATTCGGCGCAGACCGTGCCTCTGGATGTCAAGTACTGGGCCGCCAATCGTGATGAGCTTGGCAAGCGTTGGTACGACTGGCAGGCAAAGTAGCGGCAAAAGCCAAGGCCGATCCGTGGATGGGTCGGCCGTTTCTCAGCGTCTCATGAAGGACCGCTTGATTTGCCAGGCTCAGAACGTCTCGCTTCAGCCCCCGCCGTAACTCGTCGTTTTGGGTGGACGGCGCTTGACAGGAATGTGGCCCTGTTGGCGCCGGCAGTGTTGGTCCTGCTGGTCTTCTTTGTTGTCCCAGTTTGCATGCTGCTGATCAGAAGCGTGACAGAGCCGGCGCAGGGACTCGGCAACTATGCCGAGCTCCTGCAGTCGTCCTCGTACCGGATCATCTTCGCCAACACGTTCATAGTCTCAGCCTTGGTAACGGTGGTGTCGCTGCTGCTGGGATTTCCATTGGCTTGGCTTCTGGCCATTCTGCCAAGGACCTGGAGCCTCCTGCTGTTCGGGATTGTAATCCTCTCGATGTGGACAAATCTGCTCGCGCGAACGTTCGCCTGGCTGGTTCTGCTTCAGACGACAGGCGTGATCAACCGGACACTCGTGGGAATCGGCTTGATCGAGCGGCCGCTGCCGCTGGTAAACAATTTGGTCGGGGTCACGATCGGCATGACATACATCATGCTGCCCTTCATCGTCATGCCGCTGCACGCGACGATGACGTCGCTCGATCCTTTGGTCTTCCGAGCGGCCTCGCTGTGCGGTGCGACCCGTTGGCAGGTGTTTCGCCGGATTTTCCTGCCCGCCTGCATGCCAGGAATCATGGCGGGAGCCCTGATGGTGTTCGTGATGTCGCTGGGATACTACATCACTCCTGCCCTTCTCGGCGGTACGGCGAACATGATGGTGGGCGAGCTCATTGCACAGCTCATTCAGTCATTGCTGAACTGGGGCCTGGGAGGCGCTGCCGCTTTCCTTCTCCTGATCGTCACCTTGGCGCTCTATGCGCTGCAGCTGCGGCTGTTTGATCCCCTCAAGCAGATCACGGGAGCGCGGTAATGCTTCTGGATTTCGACCGGCTTGGAGCGCTGAGGTGGGTATTGGTCGGCATTGGAGTTGTGATCGCCGTTTACCTCATCCTCCCCATCGTCTTTATCGTGCTTTTGTCTTTCGGATCCTCCCGATGGCTGGCATTTCCCCCGCCGTACTGGACGGTTCGCTGGTATCAGGAGTTCTTCGCCGACGATCAGTGGCTGACGTCTATTTTTGTCAGCTTGCGCGTGGCAGTCGTCGTGACCGTCCTGTCTACTCTGCTCGGCCTGATGGCTGCCCTCGGAATCGTGCGTGGCCAGTTTCCGGGGCGTTCGCTCGTACGCGCCTTTCTTTTGACGCCCATGGTGCTGCCGGTGGTGGTGCTGGCTGTCGGTCTGTATGCACTGACACTCCGGGCAGGAATCAACGGCACGTTTCTCGGGCTTGTTGCTGCCCACATGGTCATTGCGCTGCCTTTTTCGGTCATCGCGATCTCGAATTCCCTTGTCAGCTTCGACAAGTCGATTGAAGACGCAGCCGTGCTCTGTGGCGCCTCTCCCCTCTGGGCGATGTGGAAGGTAACACTTCCTGCCATCCGTTCAGGCGTCGCTGCAGCAGCGATCTTTTCGTTTCTTGCGTCGTGGGACGAAGTCGTCCTTGCTATTTTCATGTCCAGCCCAAGGCTGCAGACTTTCCCGGTACGAATATGGACGACCTTGCAACAGGATTTGACACCCGTCGCAGCGGCCGCGTCGAGCCTGATCATTGGACTGACGACGGTTCTGCTTCTCGTCGGTTTTCTATTCGCTCTGCGCCGAAGATTATGAATCCACTGCTTTCCATTCGCAGTATCAGCAAGCATTACAGCGGCGTGGCTGCCGTCGACGGCATCGATCTCGAGGTCAAGGAAGGCGAGTTCCTAACGTTCCTCGGTCCTTCCGGTTCTGGCAAATCGACGCTTCTCTACATGATCGCCGGGATTGAAACTGCGACAGGCGGAGACATCCTCCTCAACGGAACCTCCCTGCTGCGCGTTCCTCCGCACAAACGCAACATTGGCATGGTCTTCCAGCGCTACACGCTGTTCCCGACGATGACGATCGATGAGAACATTGCGTTTCCGCTGCGAGCGCGTGGATGGGATCGAGATAAGATCGAGGCGCGCGTTGCCGAAATGTTGGATCTGGTTCGATTGGCCGCCTTCAAGGGGCGGAGACCAAGTCAACTCTCGGGAGGACAGCAGCAACGCGTGGCCCTCGCACGCGCGCTCGCATACCACCCGCGGATCCTTCTTATGGATGAGCCACTGGCCGCATTGGACAAGAAGCTGAAAGAGGAGATTCAGAGCGAGATCCGTAGGATCCATAAGGCCACGGGGGTGACCATCCTCTATGTGACTCACGACCAGGAGGAGGCCATTCGGTTGGCAGACCGTGTCGCGGTGTTTAACGCTGGGCGGATCGAGCAAGTGGCAGAGCCCGCTACGCTATACGAGGAACCTGCCAGTAGATTCGTTGCAGGATTTGTGGGCAATTCGAATTTCCTTACAGTCAAGATCTCAACGATCAAGCTGGGGCATGCTAGCGCCACCTTTCCTGACGGGACCCAAATTGACAGGCTTCACCTGCAGGATGCGCTGATCGAAGGCGATGCAGCGCAGGTCTTGTTGCGCCCGGAACGCTTGCGGTTCCAGCCAGTGGGCCAAGGCGGAGCACTCGCCGTGACCATTCGCGACGTGACTTATCTGGGTGAATCTTTCGATATCGCGGCAGAAACGGCCTGGGGGGAAACGGTCTTTGCCAGGGTTCCGAAGCGGTCCTCCGAGGGCACACTTGAACTGTCGATCGGCCAACAAATCGGGCTGGCTTGGCCGGAGGTTTCGTTACTCGCCTTCGCTGCCATCGATCCGAGCAAGACCCGGTGAGTTCGAGCATGGCGACCATCAGCACAGCGATCGACTGCGCCTATACCGTCAGCGGAAGCGGCCCTCCCGTAATGATGGTGCATGGTATTGGTAGCCGTCGTCAAACGTGGGATCGAATTGCAGGCGGACTAGAAGGCTCCTTTACTGTCGTTCGGTACGACCTGCGCGGTCATGGACAGTCCCCGCTGCCGGCCGCACCCTTTGGCCTGGATGAACTCGTGGCCGACGTCGAGGCTCTGAGGCTGCGGCTCAACCTTGGTCCCGTCCATATCATCGGGCACTCGCTTGGTGGGATGATCGGTCCCGCTTATGCCATACGCTACCCCGATCAGGCGCTTTCTCTGTCGCTGGTGTCAACAGCCGCGTTTCGGACTGAGCAGGACCGTGCCAATGTACGCGGCGTCGTCGACGCGATTGCCCGGGACGGCGTCGCGTCAATGCTGCCGGTATTTGCCAAACGTTGGTTTACTGACACCTTCGCCGTAGCCCATCCTGAGGCCGTCATGGCCCGATTGCGGCTCGTGACCGATACAGATGTCGACGTTTTTCTGAATGTCTTCCGGATCTACGCACAAACGGAAATGGCGCCCTGGCTTCATCAGGTAAACGTACCCTGCCTCGTCACTACCGGTGAACTGGATGGTGGCTGCCCTCCCCGGCTTAATGAGCAGGTCGCAAGCGCGCTTCCGAACGCGGAGCTCCATATCCTGGAGGGCCTGAGGCACGATATCCTGAGCGAGGCGTCCGACCAGGTCCTGGCAATCATCTCAGGCTTCCTGACAACACATGCGCAGCGGGGTTGAGAAATCTTCTAATGGGTCGGTGCCTGGGTATCTACCCTCAGGCAGCGTCATCAGTGCGGCCTTTCTCCTGCAACAGACAGGCCTCGAATTCTTCGCGAAGATGGACCGTGTCGAGGTTTCGGCCAATGAAAACAAGCCGGCTTTCCCGCAATTCGCCAGGATTCCATGCCTGCTGAACATCACCGTCCAGCATGGTTTGAACGCCGTGGAAAACAAAGCGCCGATGCTCGCCGGCAAATGCCACAATGCCTTTGCAGCGAAGGATATCCCGGCCGCGAGTTCGGATAAGGGTCGCGATCCAGCGCATGAACACATCGGCATCGACGAGCCGGGTGGTGCGGATCGACAGACTTGTGATGGAGTGCCCGTGAGCGTGCGGATGGCCGGTGTCGAGGCCGTTGATCAGGCGAGGGTCCTGGGTTCGCATGTCGAAGGCGTTATGGTCGAACAGGATCGAGGGATCGATCTCGCCGCGAGCGGCGTGATGCAGGAACGCGCCACGGTTCAAGCTTCGGAGGGCGACGTCGGCGGCGGCGGTCTGCGACGCCGACGCTCGGTCAATCTTGTTCAGAATGATCACGTCGGCGAAGGCGATCTGGCTCGCGGCAACGGGATCATGTGCAATCTCCTCGTTCATGTGGATTGCATCGACCACCGTCACCACCGCATCGAGGCGCACTTGGTCGCTGAGATCGTCATCGAGAAGGAACGTCGCTGCGATGGGGGCAGGATCAGCCAAGCCCGTAGTCTCGACGAGTATGGCATCGAGCGCCTGGCCACGGTGCAGGATGGAGTTCAGAGCGCTGATCAGGTCGCCTCTGACGCTGCAGCACAAGCAGCCATTGTTCAACTCGACCACAGTCTCGTCGGTGCCGACGATGAGATCGCCGTCGATACCGATTTCGCCGAACTCGTTGACGATGACCCCGTAGCGACGGCCCTGGGGCTCACTCAGGATCCGATTGAGCAGGGTTGTTTTTCCGGCGCCAAGGTAGCCGGTCAATACGGTGACGGGAATGGGGGGCTGCGACATGGAAAACCGCCTGGAGGACACGTGAAATGATTGCGTCCAGTCTACTGATTTAGTCATTTTTGTCTAATGAAATTAAATACTTAGCCTCTGATTTTGAGAGGCGAATCAGTGATGTTATTTCGGGAGGGCGTGCGATGAGCGACGAGGCAGGGCCGGCAGATCTGATTATCCTAGGCGGGCGGACAATCAGCATGCAGGAGGGGGTGGGTGCCGCGACCCATGGGGTCGCCATTCGCGGCGAGCGGATTATGCGGCTGGTGCGCCGGGACGAAGTGGACCGCCTGAAGGGCCCGCAGACCCGCATTAAAGACCTGGGCGACCGGCCGATTATGCCAGGCTTCGTCGATGTCCATGCTCATAGCGAGACCGTCTGCCGGACGGACTACGAGACCATCGATTGCCGGGCGCCTGAATGCAGCGACATCGAGTCGGTCTGCGATGCCTTGTCGGATGGGGCAAAGGACAGGGAGGGATGGATCATCGGGCAGGGCAACCTGTTTTTCGATCGAAAGCTGAAGGACGGTCGAATGCCAAGCCGCGCCGACTTGGACCGGGTCAGCCGGGACCGGCCGGTGGCTATCCGTGCCGGCGGGCATATCAGCGTGCTCAACAGCAAAGCCCTGGAAGTGTCGGGCATCGACCGCAACTACAGGCCGCCGGATTTCAGCCTCAGCGGCCTGCCCACCATCGACCGCGATGCCAATGGTGATCCGACCGGTGTGGTGAAAGAGATGGACTCCATTCTCCCCTTCACGACGACACCGAAAAGCGAGCTTCCTCAGGCACTGAAGAAGGGCATCCACAAGTATTTCACCCGCTATGGCGTGACGACGATCGGCGAGATCTCCGAGAGCGTCGATGCGATCGAGGCAATGGGGGATCTGGCCCAGAAGGACGACCTCCCCGTCAGTTATCGGGTTTACATCTGGGCGCCCGGCACCCTCAAGCTCGAGGCGGCCGCCACCTGGCGAGATCATATCCGCCTCGATGCCAAGGAGGCCGCGATCCGGATCCAGGGTATCAAGCTCTTCTCCGATGGTGGTTTTTCGGCCAAGAGCGCTGCAGTCACCTGCCCCTATCTCGGGACAGACGGCGCCTGCGGCGATATCGCCTTCCCGAAGTATTTCTTCAGGCGCGCCTTCGAACTCAGCCAGGAGGCAGGATTGCAGCTCTCCGTCCATGCCAATGGCGATCGGGCCCAGGAATGGCTGTGCGGTTGCATCGATGAGCTGGGAGGCACCTCCTCGGGCCGCACGAGAACGCGCGTCGAACACGCAGGCAATCTGCTGCCGCGGGAGCGAACCGTCGAGTGGTGGGCCCGGGCGGGCATCATTCCGGTGCCGCAACCGGTTTTCATCTACACATTCGGTGAGTACTTCCCGGACTACCTGGGCCCCTTTGGAGCCCAAGGGCGGTTCCCCTTCAAGTCCTTGCTGGCGCAAGGCTGGCGGCTCAATGGCAGCTCCGACGTCTGGGTAGGCTCGGAACGGGAAGCGACGAACCCCTTGTTCAGCATCTGGTGCTGCCTCAAGCGGGAGACCTATTCCGGAAATTTCATCGATCCCGAAGAGGCGTTGACCCTGGATCAGGCCTTGCGGATGCATACGCTCGATGCAGCGGCAGCCATGGGGGAGGAGGATGTCAAGGGAAGCTTGGCGCCAGGTAAATATGCCGATGTGATCGCCCTGGATAAAGATCCCTACACAGTTTCCATCGATGAAATCCGGAATCTCAACGTGGACTTCGTTGCTTCACGCGGCAGAGTTGTACTGGACAATATCAACATGAACAGGCTTTGACGGAGTAAAAACATGAACCGCGTCATCGTGCTCTACGGAATGCCGAAGGATCCAGTAGCCTTCGATCGGCACTATCGGGATATTCACATTCCGCTTTGCCTTAAAATGCCGCACCTAGCCGGGTTTGAGGTCAATATCGGTAATGTTTCCGCTAGTGATCAGGGCGTGCACTATCACTGCGCAGCCATTCTCAGCTTCGCAAACGCAGCCGAAAGAGAGGCGTCATTGGCATCACCCGAGGGTATGGCGGCTGTCAAGGATGTCGAGAACTTCGCAACCGGTGGAGTTCTCATCCTGACATTGGAATCGGAATCTCAGATGTGACTCCGACCGTGAGACGGGGTGAATATTTGAAGCTTAGATGCCGTTCTCAACCAATCACATTCCGAAACCAAAGAGATCGGCCTGCAATATCAATTGGTCAGCGCACCGCGCCGCCTTGGCGGATCCGGATTGGCCCAGCCGCACCCCTGATCAGACGGTTCCTTGCATCGGCTGCAATCAAGGCTGCACCGATAGTCTGATCTCAAGAAAAGAAATCGTTTGTACAGTGAACCCTAGCCTCGGCTTCGAGGCAGAATTCGCGAGCGTGGTGGCCGCGAAGGGTCAACCCCGCTACGGCGTTATCGGCGCGGGTCCCGCCGGCATCACGTGCGCTCTTGCGCTCTCCGACCGCGGCGTATCCGTAACGCTCTATGACACGGCAGAAGAGATTGGTGGCCTGTATCGCTATTGCGAGAAAATTCCCGGAAAGGAGCAATACCGCCGCTACATGACGTGGCTTCAAGAGCGAGTGCAATCGTCGAGTATCGTTCTCAAACTTGGACCAGATGCTATCTCAGCAGAGGAGGATGCAGCCGGTTTCGACCAACTTTTCTGGGCTGGAGGTTCTGTGCCTAAGCAATGGCCGTCAGAGGACCTTTCAATCCCGGTAATCGATGGGTGGGAGTTTTTAGATGCTCCCGAACTGTTACAGGGACCGCGCCACGTAGTCGTGGTCGGAGCAGGACAGATCGGCTGCGATGCAGCGATCTGGTTGGCGAATAATGGCCACTCGGTCATCCTCTGTGATCGGGATGATGATCCACTCGGGGCTTTTAGGGCCCGTCGCTTCGATTATGAACGTGCGTTACTGGACAGGATGGTAACTCTTCACCCATCGACCGAGGTTGTGGCAAAGGGCGGAGACACGATCCTTCTAAGAAAGAACCAAGAGGTGACGGAGCATTCCACGGAGATTATCGTAACAGCGGTCGGACGGGTCAGTCGAACGCGTCCCGTCTTCGCAACCCAGGCTATCGCCATTGGAGACGCTGCCCGCGTTGGCACGGCGCTGGAAGCGATCCGACAAGGCACCTTTCACGGAGCATTTACAGTCTGAATCAGCGCGCCCTCAGGGCGCCTTGGCACTGTAAAGGTTGAAGAGCATCAACACAGCGCTCAATAAGTCTGTTCCCAAAGGTTCGGCATAGAGCCGAACCTGAGGTGTACGATTTTTATTCGAGAACATCAGCGAAAATGATAACTGCATTCATCACTGCTGACGGAGAACCCATGCGGCCTATTCAATCAGCGGGGCACGGTCAGAATGCTCGTTCTAGCGAACGTCGCGGATCGCCGAGGACGTGCAGAACATTATTCTGGCGATGGAAGAGCTGGAGAAAGCGATCCGACCTAGGCCCAGAAGCAAAGTATATATCAGGATAGAGCGCAGCAGCACTCCCAGCACCGGCTGCTCGAATATGACCAGGGCGATGGTAAGGGCCTACCAGCCCTTCCGTCGGTCGCGCCACGGGATATACCGCACTAATGGTGTCCTATGCCGCCACCGTTAGGCTCTGAGACGGTTCGTTCGGCATATGGCCGGGGCGGCGCGGCACGGGTAAGAGCGGTGCGAAAGACTCTTAATGCCACAGTCTCCGGATCCCACGGTTTACGCTGGTGATCGCCAACGCATCCGGGGCCTCCCGGATTGAGCTTGACCTGTAAGTTCGGTCAAGGTGCCGTCATTCTCGTAAAACTCACTTAGGACCCCAAGGACCAGTGTACGATCGCCCGATCCTCCGGCCGCATCAGCATGAGTTCGAAAAGAGCTGGTCCGATGTCGAAGGTCGGGCCGCTGAGTTATACACTTGATGCTAATTACTTTATTCGCCGCAAGATGAGAGAGGCCGGTGGAGGAATGAGCACCGGACGGGGATTCTGACAACGAAAATTTCAGTGCCGAATATTCTATATCAGCCCTCGCCCCGCCTGTTATCGGCAGGGTCGAATCAGCACAACGCGCTAGAGGAAATCCGTTTTTAAAAACGCGCTCTGACAGTCGTTATAAGCTGCAAGGACCCGTCCTGAAACAGCAGCGCTCAAAAGATAACGCGCCTCGCTAGCGCAGACATCGGGCACAGTCGACTTATCTCACGCTACCTATTTGCTACTTAACAAAATCATGTCATGGGCGGAGGAAGGGTTAAACAGGATAAGTCTCTGTAAAAACGAACCAATATGGTGCCCAGGGCCGGAATCGAACCAGCGACACGCGGATTTTCAGTCCGCTATATATTGGCTCTCACAGCCACTTTCAGGCCTCTAAGTCGCGTTTGTGTCGCGTTCACGCTAAGAGTGCACTCTCTGCGGCGGCCATTTCCTCGCCCTCATCATCGCTCGGAAATAGATGGCCATAGACGTCCATTGTCATGACGATTGACGAATGCCCCAGCCTCTCCTGCACCACCTTTGCCGATAGTCCCAGGCCCGCAGGCTTTGGATTGATGCACCACGATGCATAGAAATGTCGGAGCGAGTGCATGCCCGTATACTTTGCCGCCGGCGGCAAAATCAAAGGGAGGTCACCCGCCTTTTGTTTTTCGTGTCGGCGCGAAAAAGTAGGGATGCCTCTACTATTTACCACGCCCCCGGCTATCTGCGGAGGCACCAGGCCACGATTGATGATGTTCGCCAGGCTCTCGACCTTGCCGAGGGTATTGCCAAAAACAAGTCCAACGCTGCCGTTGGAGATTTTCCATTCCCTCAACGTGTTCACCACCAGCGGCGGCAAAGGCACCACTCGATTGCCTGCCTCAGACTTTGGAGAGCCGATGACATTATAGCGGTCTGCACGCTGCCGGACATGAAGCCGCTTGTTCTCGATGTCTACATCTTCCCATCTCAAACCGCGCAGCTCTGAGGCGCGTAGGCCCGTGAAGATGGCAGTGATGATAAGAGGACGCCACCTGCCCTGCACATGCTCGACAATGGTTTTGACCTCTTCCCTAGTCGGAAAATCTACACCTGACTGAATCCGCTTTTTCTGCCGCTTGTCAGCGCGAATGCTGACGCCTCGAGCCACGTTTTGGGTTGCGTTCCCGCGGCGCTGCGCATCCGTCAGGAGCGACTTCAGACTGGTCAGCACCTTCTTTGCCAATGGCCTTGATATGTCGCGCAGGAGCTCGTCCCTAAAGGCCTGGACGCGAGGCGTGGTGAGCTTGGACAAGCGCTCGTCACCGATACGCGGCTTGATGTGAAATTCAGCGTGCTGAGTGTACTGGGCAATGGTGGATGCTTCCCTGCCCTCAAGACGGATATACTCAATCCAGCGGTCTGCCGCCTCCCCTACCGTCAGGCTTTGAGCATGCGAGGTGTGAACGCCCTTGCCGATATCAACGGTGACTTCGGCGTGTCTGGCGTCAGCGTCCTTCTTGCGCGCGAAGGTCTCGATGTGGCGGCCGGTCTGGTCAGAGTAATCGACTACCCACGCCTCTTTATCCACACCTTTGTTTGTCTTCCACTTGCGCTTGCGGACAGCCAACCTCACCTCCCACTATGTGACAACTGTGAGGGGCTGACAGTAATGTCGCAATAAGTCCGCTTGTCAATGAGGTGAACGATGACTGACGGAATGGTATATTTCGATGCGCAAGAACGTCTGAAGGCTGAATTGCGCGCGACTGCGGAGAAAATGCTCTCAACAACCACTGAGGTGGCTTTATTTGCTGAAAAGATCGTAAAAATTCAGGAGGCGATTGAGGCATTGGAACGAGCGGCGAACAATTAGCCCGGCTCCCGATGCAGCCGGCCTATATCTTCACTCAACAATATTCTTAAGCCTGTCTATGAAGTCATCATTGAGGCTAAACCCTCCATCCTGGGTGTAGGCGAGGATTTGGGCTCCGAGCTCAGCCGCTGTCTGCGGCGTAATGGCCAACATTTCCTCCTCAATTTTCTGCTTTGCCTCATCAAGCAAATCCTCATTCTCATCGTCTACCGCCGCAGCGGCATCGGCTTCCAATCGCCGCCATTCCTTGAACAGGTTCAAGATCGGGCTGGTCACTTCACTGTTCTGAATCATCTTTGCCTCCCTCCAGCATTTTCACTGCCTCTTGGATTTTCTCCATCGCCACAGTCGCGACGGCGCCAATCGCGCCACACTCCTCGTGGGTGAGATTGTGGCTTGCCATATAGATGGCCTCCACGAGGTTTCGCGCCTCGCCTAAACGATCCTGTGCTTCGAGAATCTTATTCATCGACTGCTCCTCCTCCTGATAACTGGTCGCCACTCAGCCGTGTCCTCGCTGGCACTTCCGTCACGATCATCGTCGATATCAACGTCCTCATCAGGATCGTCGTCTTCGATGTCTGGATCGCCGTCGAGAACATCGAGCAAAGCAATCGCTCTCTCGATTGAGTGCTCGAGCTGGCGCCGGAGTTCGTAATTCCCGCTAGGGTCTAAGCTGCTTGATTGCAGGCTGATGAGGAAAGGGTCCGCAGCGTTGCCGGGGCAGAGCATCGAGCGGGTTATAGGATCGTCTAAGCCGGGAATAAATCCGGGCAAACCTCGGGGGGCTGCCGGAACGGGTGTGTTCAGCATTGCTGTGCTCCATGCACTGGGGTATAATAGAATTTATATCAACAGCGTTCGGGATCGTTGTCAATATATTTTCTATCAAGGCAGGAAATGATAAGCACTCGTCAGATAAAGGCCGCTCGAGCTCTGCTAGCTTGGTCTCAACACGACCTGGCCACAAAGTCAGGGGTTTCGTACCCCACTATCGCCCGTCTGGAAGCTCAAGATGGTCAGCTTGGCGGTATGGCTTCCACCGCAAAGAAGCTTTGCGCCGCCCTTGAGGCTGCTGGCGTCGAGTTCACTAATGGCGGTCAGCCTGGGGTGCGGATGAAGGCCCCGTTTGTCGAGGTCACTTAGGTCGATGAGCTGAATTCGAGCAATGACGGGTAACCTTATGAGCCAAGACTTCACCTGGGCTACAGTCGTGTTTGAAATAGCAAAGTTATCTATTCAAGCCGCCGTATTGGTATCAGTTGCGCGACTCACTGTTTATTGGGCACTCAACCGATACAAACGAGAGAAAAATTGGGAAGGACAGCTCAAAGTTTATTCTGACGTGATTGCCTCATTAACTGCACTAGAAGAGGCGAATAATCGACGGTGGGAGATGGAAGAGCGGCATATCGACGATCCCGCTAAAGATGCTGATTTATTCCAGGTCGAGCAAACAGCAAGAAAGACCATCGACCACTCTCTTCCAGTTGCCAGGCTTCTATTTAGCGAAAAATCTTTTAGTATACTCAAAAAATTAAAGAAAAAATTAGATGCCGATAGCGACAGCCCTAATTTTGTAGAGATACTTGAAGATCGATCGAAAATTTTGGAAGAAGGCATCCGAGAAATTGTTAAAGATGCTCGTTCTTCTTTAAAATAAAATATTAATGGAACTTCGAGAATGGAATGGGCAATCTCAGGAAGCATCGGTCTGCTTGCCGCGGTCATTGCCATTTTTCAATGGAGAACTCAGCATCAGACGATGGTGTTGTCCCTTTTCGAGCGGCGCAGCCAGTTGTTTGACGAATTCGCCCAGCTATATGCTCGTTATCACACTGACGAGGCATCACTCCTGCTACGGGATTTGGGACCGCTGCGGGTCAGATTTCGCTATCTTTTTGGTGAACCTGTTACAGGTGTCTTGACTGAATTTGATGTCCTGCTGAAACAGAAGGCCATGTTGGAAATGAGAGCACGCCAGTGCGTGCAAGTTGTCGAAATAGACGAGGGTGTAGCGAACGTTAATGCAATATATGGAATCCCCGACAAGTTCACTAAAGCTTGCGAGCCGTACATGAAAATGGACCAAAGGCTCGCAAGAACCGTTCCCGAGTTTATTGACGACTGGTGGAATAGACGCCTCTAGTCGCATGGCCACCCGTCACTGTCTATGATGCGCAGCGGCTTGCCCGTCCTCTCCATCGATTGCTTCGTGCTGTCATGATGCACCTTGCAAAGGCTCTGTAGGTTGCCCGGGTCAAACATGAGCATGTGATCGCCCTTATGAGCCGTGCGATGATCAACAACGGTCGCCGCCTCTATCCTGCCCATCTTCTCGCAGAACACGCATAGGGGATGCTGTGAGAGGTGCCTCGCACGAAGCCTGCGCCAAGCAGCTCCATAGCCTCGATCGGTGGCGGATCCTCTCCGCTGGTCATACGCCCAATTTCGATTGCGCTCGCCCATCACACCCTCCGCGGCACCATTTGCGCTCCATAGGCGGCCCGCATAGTTTTCCCGCTCTTGCTGTATGGATCGCCAAGCTTTTTCGAAACCGCTTGGTCGATCATCACGAGCAGCTCCTGCTGGCCTAAGCCGTTGTCCTTCTTCTCGGTGCGGACATTGGCGTCGCTGTTGTTTACGATGGTGATAGGCATGTGCACCGACGGTCCACCGCCGCGACGCGCAGAAGGCATCGTGACGCCCAGGTCGCCATTGGCTCCTCGCTTCAATGGAAGGATAGCCTCAGGACCAGCCTCCCCCATCAACCCCGTGCCTTGGGCAAAGGGGAAGAGCGTCGGACGATTGACGACGCCGCCTCGAGCGAACGGAGTCAGTCCGCCACGACCATAGACATTGCCATGTGCGTTTGTCGTATAGCCGCCTGGAATGATGTTCGTGGGGCCTGATGCCGTCGCGCCTGCGATGCCCTTAAAGATACCGGTAGCCGCCATGCGAATTGCCATCTCGATGAGACTGTCGACCAGCCTATCGACTGCATTCTTCAGGCTATCGACCGCGCTTTCACCGCTGCGGATGCCCTGCGCAAAGCTGAGGGCGAAGTCCTGACTAAGCTCTTTGGATGATGCCCAACTTTCCTCCAACTCCTTCTGAGCGTCCGCGCTGGTTTTGATATCAGCTGCGAGCCCTTTGTAGCTCGTGCTCAGAGCATCGACCTCGGCCTTTTGCTTGGCAGGGGCATTAGTGCCCTGAGTGGAATATTTTGGGTCGGCGAGACTGGGCATCGGCCCGGCTGGGGCGGATGAGCTTTGAAGGCCATAATCGCGCGGGCGACCTGATGCTAGTTGCCCAGCAAGGGTGTTGTCCCTGATGCCGAGATATTCACCAAGGGCTCTACCAGCGGCGCCAATCGAATTCTCGACCCGTTTAAACCAGTCATCCATCCCCTTTAGATAGCCGCCGATCGCCTGCGCATTGCGGCCTACGAATGCGATTTGCTCGGCAACATTGGCAAGGGCCAGGGCGAGGCTGTCACTGATCCCGGTGGCGCCAGAGAGTTTGCCGACCGTGTCCTTCAACGCGTTTTGAATGCGGGTCATGGAGTTGGCAAAAGTTGTTTCCGCCGAAGCGACCTGCTTGCTCAGATCCTGCGAACCGAAAATGAAGGCATCGAAGAGAGCCTTCGACGGCACTAGGCCTGCCGTAACGAGCTGGCGCAGCTTGGCCACTGACCCTCCCGCCTCTTCAAGGCCTCGCGCCATAGCGAGCGCTATTGTCGGCGTGCCGTCGATGATGCTGCTGAACTCCTCCGCCCGCACGATACCGGCGCCGAGTGCTTGCGACAGCTGCAGAAGGGCACCGCTGGCCTGCTCTGCAGATGTTCCCCCTGCGCGGAGAGCCAACGATATCCGGTCCGTGAAACCTAAAAGCTCATCCTGAGAAATCCCAAGCTGGCTCTGAACAAGGGATAACTTGGCATAGAGCGTCACTAGCGCCTCGATCGGAGCGGCATTGCGCTGAGCGCTGGCAAAAAGCTGATCGTAAACCTTAGTGAGTTCCTGACCCTGCAGCCCGGTGCCCTTCAGCGCGTTCTGAACCCTGGTATAGCCATCTGCGAGGCTCAACAGCTCGCGGCCCGATATAGCCCCTGCCGCACCTGCCAGAAGGCCTTTTCCGAAGCCGGTCAGACTGCTCTGGACGTTCCTGTTCATGCGCTTGAAGCGCTGCTCAATGCTCGCCGCTGTTTGGTTGGTTTTCGCCCGTGCCTGGGCATAGCCCTTTTCCAGGCGATTAATGTCGGCCGACATCTGAATGACTAGCCGCTCGATGTCAGTGGCCATCAGTGACGTACCTCCCTCTCACCCTCGGCCACGATTGCAGCCATCACGTCCGCGTCGTCCTGGACAGCCTCGGTCAGCATTTCCTCGACCATGACCCACAGTTCCAATGCCAAAAAGCGGCTGCCCCGATGCGCCTTGCGGGCCGCTAATGCTGCGGCCAGTAATGTGGTCGTCATCGTTGCGAGATCGGCGCCGCCTTTCTCTCCATCGAGCATCAGCTCCGCTGTGGCCTTCTGCCAGGTTGCGAGCCACTCCTCACGGGTCTTCATGAGTGCCATCCAAGCCTGTGTAATCCCAGGGACGGTCACCGGGCTCGTATCGAGCTTTCACGCCGGCCGTCTCAGCCTTCATGGTCGCCTGCTGCGTCATCCTCATGCGGGTCGCGAGGGACGACATTGCGCGACCTTCGCGCTCGAGCATGGACGCGAGCTTGTCGTAGCGCTGAACGCCACCATCTGCCTCGAACCACTCCGGCTCGAACCGATCCATCTCTTTCGCGATGAAAGTCGCAGAGGAAACATGCCGGCAGTATTGAACAAGTAGCGGCCAAGTCTCTCGCGGAAACCAGTGCGCCGGCATTCGATTGACAATGGCCTTCCATTCAGCCCGTTGCGGTGCCGTTAACTCCTCAGGCGGTGCCGGTCTGGAGACGGTCGCGATACCTTGCCTACTGATGACTGAGAGAGATGCCGCAGATTTTCTGCCTCGTTGGATCATAAAAAATATCCATGTTTAGCGAAGGAACGGGATGCCGCCGGTCAGGGAGCAACAGCCTTCAAGAAATTCGGACGGCCCGCCCCGAGGGGACGCAGCGGCCTCACATTCGTCATGGTCACCGTTGCGGCTTTGCCGGCGGCTCCTGCGCGACAGAGCTCTAGGATGCCTCTGTGCTCATGCTCGTTTGGGTCTCGGCCATAGGCGTTGAAGAACTGTCTGACTATGTCGCTCCAGATGCAGGCTTCGGCCCAACTCACGGGTTCACCACTCATGGCGTTCTGCTCCTCGATGGATGACCTTGGGCTTACGTCCGATGTCTGGATCACGGTATTGCCGAGGCGCGCGCCTGGCTGCTTCAGCCGCTCGGACAGACTCTAGACGTGCCTCTTCATCCTTGCGTGCTTGATGTTCTCGCATCCATTCTTCAGCTGCTGCCACAACAGCGGGGTCGCGATAGGTGTCCATTGGCCGTGCCAGGATCTCCATGGCCCTTGCCCGAACTTCCTCTTCAGTCTTCTCGGTCATGTTGGACTCCAATCCACGTCATCCATGTAGGCCACCGCGCCACTGCGCCTCTTGCTGAAGGCGATATCGGCTAAGAGCCTGATTGCGAGGGCATCGGTTTGAAAGGTACTGCGCACGGGGTCAGCGATCGTCGGGCCGGTATCGCTCACGATCTCCAGCGGCACATTCGACATGTGCACCGTGGCATGTTTGGAAATGTCGATTTCTGGTTCAGGGTCAGTGAAGTGCAGGATGGAAATCGGGTCCACTGCAATGACTCGCGTATCCGAAACAGCGGAGCTTGGGAGCACCGTAATCCCCGACGCAATGTCCGGAACTTTGATCGGCAGTATCGCGGCATTGGTGGGAGAGACGATGAAGACCACCTGTCCACTGCCGTTCGCCGCGACTGCCGCAGCCAAGGCGGCTAGATCAGCCTGCATGGCGATATAATCGCCGCCAGATGTTGCTGTGAGCGGAGACACGCCATTCAGCAGACCGGCATGAGCGCTAGCGCTTCCCGCGGCCGTCGAGAAGTATCCGGCATCAAGTCCCGCCGCTACGTCCTCACGCAACAGCTGCGTCACCACTGCTTCGCCATCGGCGCGCCGGGCAAGTTCTCTGGTAATGACGGAAATCAATGCGATCTTACGGGCAGGCCCGACAGTGACGCTTGTGACTGCCCTAGTCACTACTGGGATCGGCTCGCCTTCTCCCACCCAAGGCGCTGCAGTAGGAGCGCCAGAGCGTGCCGGGTAGGCTGCAGATGCATCGCGACCGATATCCACTTGCACGCCGCGCCGGATTAGCTCTGCAGCAGCGCTGAGAGGAACTAGGGAAGTTAGAAAGCTTTTGAAGGCCGATTGAACAATAACAGTCTGGCTGGTTGTGAAGGCTGGAAGCACATTAGCTCGATCAAACACAGCGGCCGACAACTGATCGTTTGGATATCGTTTCTTCAGAAAATCTTCGAATCCACCGGCATAGACCCCGGCGGCTGCCAGAACTCGCGCACTCACTGCGCGCTCTACATGAACACTTGGAGCCGGGTATTTATTTTCTAAGTCAGCAACAACGCGCATCGCGGAATCTCCTGATTTGCAGTGATCCTGACACACTTCTAAATCTGTTGTGGTAACGCGTTACATCTCATCATCACGTACCACTTTTAGTGTTGCGGTGAATGCCTGATAAGCCTCACGAATGCTCTCGTGGTCGTCGGCCATCAATGGCGAAAGCACACCCGAGTGGGTCAGGACGTCTACGAGATTTGCCTCGTCCACCTCAATCATCAGGACGATGCGGCCTTCCCTCTGTCTCTTCCTGTACCGGCGAACTCGGTCGCTCGGCGGACTAGCCATGGGGAACCCTCTTTGCGCGCGCACGAGAGAATTCCTGTGTTAGCGACAAAGGAAGGTTGGGCTGCGGGTGTAGCCGCAGACTAGCCCAGTAATCTGACATTCCCCCTATCCATCTGTGTTTTCGAGTCGGAACTGCTTGACCTCCAAAACGGTTGTGGCCTTGCACAGGAGCCGTGACATGGTGGACAGGTCGTTCCTCACCCGAAAAATTGCTGCGCTCGAGCAAAAGCGCTTTGAACATCTGGCGAACATTCAAAAGGCTGTCGCTCTGAACCGCAGCGAACATGGGGCGCGAATTAATCTTGCAGAGACTGAGCGGACTCTGGCCAAACTTTACGAGGCTCTCAAGGATCTTTCCGATGACCACGAAGAAGGTCTGCGCATGAACTCCTTCACCAACTGAATTGGATATTAGGATGACGCCGCGGCCACCCAAAGAGATTGTCCCGCACGAGCCAGCTGATGAGCGGCTTGATCCGACACAGCCGAACCTGCCTCCATCTCGTGAGCCAGACCCGGATCTGCCGACCACCCGCGAGGAGCAGGACGATCCTCGGTTTTGATGCTGATGGACTGGATGTGTGACACACATCCCCTGCCCCTCTAAACCCCGGTAAGATTGGTAAGATGGTAAGATTGGTGATGTGCTTCTTACCGGGTTAAGATTGGCTGGTAAGATTGGGCGGTCGCCTAAACCATTGCTAATCATAGGCTTCTCCCCAGTTTCTTACCGTCTTATCGTTCTTACTAGGGTCATAGAGCGAATAAGATCCGCGTCCGACACGCTCAATCTCACCTGCTTTGGCCATCTTATAGAGCAGCACATCGATGTTGTTCCGGGCCATGCCGGTCGCTGCCATGAGCTCACCCACAGAGGCCTTCCCGTGCATTAATGCTTCGAGGATGCACTTGCGCTCATCGGAGCGTCGGACATCGGCAGCCTTACCCAGGATGGACCATTGGCCGGTGGTCTGATCCAGCTTCACTGCCGTCTCGAATTCATCGATGTCGCGTCCTCTGCCGACGAGCACCACGCCGCCGCTATCTCTGTGCAGGACAACGATGGTATCGGCCGCGCCGGTTAGGCCAGTGCTCCCGGAGACGGTATCGAGTGGATCGTCAGCTTCGGCCTTGCGTGTGTGATGCACGGCAATGACCGCGATACCATGCTGGCTCGCCCATTCCTGAAGCGGAATAAGGGCCTGATAATCGCTGTCGTAGATCCCGTCATTGTTCCGGCGCACCGCTCTGACCTTTTGGAGCGTGTCGATGATGATGAGACGAGGCTTTGAAACGGACTGGCGCCACATCTCCAATTCCTCAATGCCACCTTCATCTAGCCTCGGAAGTGCATGGGTGAACGTGAGGCTCTCAGGCCAATCAGCAACATCGCCCATAAGCTGTTGCGTGCGTCTCTGGATGCGTCGCGGATTGTCCTCGAGGCAGGCGTAGAGCACTGAGCCTTGCTCGCAAGGAATGCTGCCGAAGGCAGGACCTCCGCAGGCAACAGACAGTGCGATATCTAGAACCAGCCAGCTCTTTCCAAGCTTTGGCCGACCCGCCAGGATTGTAAGGCCTTCGACGATATAGGGGTCAACCACGAAGGCGATAGGTGGAAAGCGTCTTTGCTGAAGTTCTGCTGCGGTGAAGGTCGCCATCTTCTTATGAAGCATCGGGCGCCTCCGCGTCGGAATTGTCGGTTCTGCCGAAGACCTCATCAAGCCATGCCTCACCTTCCCCTACAGGAAGAAGGCCGCTCTTGATGCCTACCGCATAGTAGTCGACTTCATTGATAAACAACGCGGCCCTAGCACGATGAACTCGAAGCTCAGACAGCAGATGATCGCGGCGCTCATCAAGAGTTGGCTCGAAAAGTAGTGGCGCTGCTATTCGACGTTTGCTATAGTCTGATCTGTGCGATGTCGTATCTTTCTCTCGGAGCCCGCCATTCCCCCTGGCGGGCTTCATTTTGTCAGCCTGGACTGTGGTCATGCACCCTCCTGTCCCGCTCACGATGCGATAGATCTATAGCCTCCGCGTATTCTTCCGCGGTGATGCTTGGGAACTGCTTCAGAAGTTCTGCAAATAGCTGTTCAGTCGGTATGGCCTGAGCGGACCTGAGCCATGCTGCGATGAAAGCAGCGCGCATCATCAGGCGCCCTCCCCTAGCATCTTCCGCAGAGCAGACTTTCGAGCACAGACCAGAGCGCCAATATGGAACGTCGGAATGAATCCCGATGACGCCCAGTGGTAGACCCGCTTGACCCCGGGATTACCCAAATACTCATTGACGCTCGCGGCTCCATACAGAACATCAAGAGCATCGTCATTGTTAACATTGACATTATCCAGCATGGCATTCACTCCGGTCTGCAGAGCTGATCCAGCTCACGAGTCAAAATCGAGATGTTCAAGATCGAATGAAAGAACGAGTCCCTGCCGTCCGCCTCAATCCATTTGAGGTGGTTCTGGAGCACCGGCATTGTCATTAACTCGTAGCCCCGGGTGGGGTGGTTGTCGTCCGGGCCATCGGGCAAGAGAATGTATTGGAGATATAGCCAAAGATCATCAGCCGAGCCTCGGACCTTTTCGGGCGTGATATCCACCTCTCGGAGATCCTGGATGGCCTCAGCAATTCGAAGCGGTGGCCAGTTGGCCTCTACCATCCTCAATGCAATGTGGCACTCCCAGAGATGCAGATAGCGATATGAGAATCGTTTCCCTTTCCCGACCTTCTCGACGTTGGGTACACCGAGGTCACGAAGCACCCGAAGGCGCGCACGAAAGGCCTTCATGCCGTCGTCCTGGACGAAATGGAGGCCTGCCAGCATCGTTTCTAATTCGCCCAGTTCCATGCGGGTGACCCTCTAGCGCTCCCAGATTAACCCAATCTAACCAAGCCGCTCCAAATAGTCAATGCTTACTTTGACATTATAATGTTTGTTTCGACATTATGCCCGTTTCATGTCGCATCCATGTTGCGTTGACCTGCCGGCAACAGATGGAAATCCGCAGAAATGCTTGGGAGCGGACTGCAACACATGCGACACGAAAAGGGATATGTATGACACATATTCCTTTGGTAAGTGTTTGATCTGGCGGGGAAAATAGGTGGTGCCCAGGGCCGGAATCGAACCAGCGACACGCGGATTTTCAGTCCGCTGCTCTACCAACTGAGCTACCTGGGCGGCTGTTTCTGCGGGGCGGACGCCATCGGAGGGCCGAGGGGTGCCGCCTCGCGGGCAACCGGGTCGCGTTATAGGAGATCGTCCCGGCCCTGTCCAGCGCTTGTCCGCCTTTCCCGGCTCCTCCGCGCGGCAGCGCCTCGCGCGCGGGCTGCGGCAACGGAAATCCGCCCGCAAGGGCCATCCGACCGAGGTCTTGGCTCGGCCGATCGGACCGTCTCAGTCCTCGCGCCAATCGTCATTGGCCCCGCCGGACGGCAGGGGACCGCCCTCTCCCACGCCCTCCGCGCCGTCGGTTTCCTCCAGATCCACCGCACTCCCGGGAATGCGGTAATGTCCGCTGAGCCACCGATGTAAATCCACATCCGCGCAACGCGCCGAGCAGAAGGGGTGATACTTCTGCACCGTCGTTTTGCCGCACACCGCGCAGCCGCGCCGTGGCCTCAGCCGCACCGGCTCGCTCGTTTGTTTTGTCTCCGCCATCCAACCGTCTCGATTTACATTCCCGGCGTCTGGTTCCATCGGAAATAGACGGGATAGCCCGCCCCCTCCAGAATGGTCACCGTTTCGTAGAGCGGCAGTCCCACCACATTGGAATAAGTGCCGCCCAGGGCCCGCACGAAGGCTTCCGCCCGGCCTTGCAGGGCATAGCAGCCGGCCTTGCCGCGCCACTCCTCCGATTGGATATAGGTATCGATGTCCTCTCGTGACAGACGCTTGAACCGCACCCGCGTTTCCACCAGGCGCCGGATCCGCTTGCCCGTCGGCGTGATCACGCACACGCCCGTGTAAACCCGGTGCATCCGGCCCGAAAGCAGCTTCAGGGTGTCGATGGCGGTGTCGACGTCTTCCGTCTTCCCCAGATTGCGCCGCCCCACCGCCACGGTCGTATCTGCGGCGAGAACGAACACATTGCGTCCCAGCCCGCGCACCGTCGCGGTGGCCACCGCCGCCAGCGCCTTTTCCTGCGCCAGACGCGCGGCCAAGAGCCGGGGCGCCTCGCGCCGCCGCGGTTCCTCGTCCACGTCGACGGGATAGATGAGATCGGCCTTGAGTCCCGCCTGTTCCAGAAGCGCGATGCGCCGCGGCGAGGCGCTGGCGAGCACCAGCTTCACGATATCTTCAGACATGCACGGTTCCGGTCATGGTCGATTCGGGCGACCTTGCCATTCGCCCCCGTCGTTGACTACATCTGAACTCCGTCCGAAGGCAATCGTCCAGCATTCATGGCGAGCACCGGGATGCGAACCCCGGCTGTTCGCACCGGGATGCGAGCCCCCGGGGCCTCGATCTCGGCGCGCGCTAGACCACCGGGGCGCCCTCCCTGCGAAATCGCGACCGGATCTTCGCCATCAGCCCGTCGCGGACGCTGCGATAGGCCTCGAGCCGCGCCTCCCGGCTTCCCTCCGTGAGCGTCGGATCCTGTGTCGGCCAGTATTCGGCGTCCAGCGGCAGGCTGCGCGTCATTTCCAGGGCCTGATGATGCGCCTCGGGCGTCAACGACACGATGACGTCGATCATGGTGTCGGTGAGGTCCTCGAAGCTGGTCGGATGATGCCGTGAGATGTCGATCCCCCATTCCGCCATCACCGCGATCGCGAACGGGTCGAGGTCCCCGGCACGCACCCCGCAGGACACCACATGCACCCGATGCCCGTAGAAATGCCGCATCAGCCCGGCGGCGATCGGCGAACGCACCGCATTGTGCCCGCAGGCGAAGAGCACCGCCTGAGGCAGCTCCCGGTTCATGAACGCAACCTCAGCCGCGCCAATGGAGCACGCAGATCAGCGTGAACAGACGCCGCGCCGTGTCGAAATCGACGGCCACCTTTCCTTTCAGCCGCTCCTGCAGCAGTGTGCTTCCCTCGTTATGCAAGCCCCTCCGCCCCATGTCGATCGCCTCGATCTGGCTCGGGCTCGCCGTCCGGATGGCCTGGTAATAGCTTTCGCAGACTAGGAAATAGTCCTTCACCATGCGCCGCAGGGGCGACATGGAGAGCCCGAAAATGGCGCAGGGCTGGCGCCCCTCGTCGGTGATCTCGAACACGAGCCGCCCCTCCGCCACCGACAGGGTCAGCCGATAGGGTCCGCGGCTGGCGCCCACCAGCTCGAATTCATTCTGCTGCAGCAGGTCGTAGATCGCCACCCGCCGCTCATGTTCGATGTCGCGCGAAGCCGATCCCAGGCTCGCTTCGTCCAGCCCGACCTCGATCAGCCGGTTGGTGGGCGCGCCGCCTTTGCCCTCGGGAGAGGGAGTGCCGTCCTGGCCGTTCTCCCGCTCACCCATGGCCGTCACGCACCGTTGAGTCTGATGGCGATGGAGCGGACATGGGCGTCGAGCCCCTCCGCTCGCCCCAGCACCATGCCATGACCGCCGATGGCGCGCAAAGCCTCCGGCGAGCATTTGAGGAGGGAGGTCCGCTTCATGAAGTCGAGCACGTTGAGCCCCGAGGCGAATCGTGCGCTGCGGGCGGTCGGCAGCACATGGTTGGGCCCGCCCACATAATCCCCGATCGCCTCCGGCGTATACCGCCCGATGAAGATCGCGCCGGCATTGCGCACCCGTGCCGCCAGCGCTTCCGCCTCCTCTGCCGCGATCTCCAGATGCTCCGGGGCCAGCCGGTCGATCAGCGGCAGGGCCTGTTCGAGATGCTCCACGATGATGAGGGCACCGAAATCGCGCCAGCTCGCCGCCGCGATGGCGGCCCGTGGCAGGAGCGGCACTTGCCGCTCGACCTCCGCCGCCACGGCCTCCGCGAAGTCTTCGTCATCGGTGATCAGGATCGACTGCGCCGCCGCGTCATGCTCCGCCTGCGCCAGGAGATCCGCCGCGATCCAGGCGGGATCATTGCTCCCATCAGCCAGCACCAGCACCTCCGAGGGGCCCGCGATCATGTCGATCCCCACGGTTCCGAACACCTGCCGCTTCGCCGCTGCGACATAGGCGTTCCCCGGCCCGACGATCTTGCCCACGGGCGCGATCGTGGCCGTTCCATAGGCCAGGGCGGCAATCGCCTGCGCCCCGCCGATCCGGTAGATCTCATCCACCCCGGCGATCCGCGCCGCGGCGAGCACCGCCGGCATCACCCGTCCGTCCGGCGTGGGCACCACCATCACCAGCCGCTCGACTCCGGCCACCTTGGCCGGCACCGCATTCATGAGCACCGAGGAGGGATAGGCCGCGGTACCGCCGGGAACATAGAGGCCGACAGCCTCAACCGCCGTCCATCGATGGCCCATCTCGACCCCGCAGGCATCGGTGAAGCGATCGTCCTGGGGGCGCTGCCGCACATGATAGGCGACGATCCGCTCATAGGCGACCTGCAAGGCCGCGAGCACCTCCGGCTCCACGGCATCGGCAGCCTCCGTGATCTCCGCCGCGCTGAAGGCGAGGCGCTCGGAGGATACCTCATGCCGGTCGAAATGCCGTGTCAGCGCGCACAGCGCCGCGTCCCCCTCCGCCCGCACCTGTGCGAGGATGGCACTGACCGCTTGATCCACATCGGCGGCGGCCTCGCGCTTGGCGCCGAGCAGCGCGGCGAATGCGGTCTCGAAACCGGGGGAATCGTGGTGAAGCCGTTGAACCATCGCCGGGGGCGCCTTGCTGCATCGGACGGCACCCGAGGCGCCGCCTTTGAACTCTGCGCTTGGCTATAGCCTCAGCGTCCCGGGCAAGCAATCGTCAGCGAGGCCGGTTTGGAAACGACCATCCAGCATTGCTGCCGAATGGCCGCTTCCTTCCCGCATACGCCATACCGCGGGAATCTTTTACAATGTGGGGACGGGTGGCTTGCTGGAGGGGTCCGTCGCGGGATCGCCGATCGTCGCCGCCCCGTTCAAGCCGGGGGTCGCAGGACCGGTCGGGCTCGCATCCTGCTTCTGGCCGTGCTCGCCGGCCGCGGCGCCGGTCGCCACGCCGAGCTCGTCCTTGGCTGTCTCCGCGGCTGTATGGATGACGGCGGTCGCCCGTTCGCCCAGGTCTCGGAGGCCCTCCTTCATAGCGGAGGGATTGAGGCCCTGGGCCTTCGCTTCGGCCTTGGCCGCGTCATAGGTGTTTTCCACGAGATCAACGGCGGCCGAGGCGCCGTGACGTGCACCATCACCGATCATCTCCCGGGCCTGGTCGGCCTGCTCCCCCATCCAGGCATCTTCGCGCCGCGTCGAGGGCAGGGCCGCACCGATGAGGGCGCCCAGGGCGATGCCAAGGGCACCCACCACGAGGGGCTGTTCCTCGATCATCTGCATCATGCCCTTTTGCGTCGACCGGGCTCCGCGACGGGCAAAGCGCGCCGCGTCCAGGCTGCCATGCCGGACGCTGCCGGCGGCGCTTGAAAGCCCGGAGCGCGCGTCGGACACGAGGTGGCCCGCGGCGTCATAGGCATCCGCTGCCAGCGAAGCCGCACCCGAGGCCGCCGACGAAAGGCCGCTGACGCCGGAACTCAGCGCCCCGGCCGCAGACCGGGCACCGTCGCGGGCGGAGCGGATTGCACCTCCCGCGGTCTCCGTCACGGATCCGGCAAGGGAAGCAAGCCGGTGGGTGCCGCCGCGCGTTCCGGAGCTGTGGCTCTGGTCTTGGAACGAACGATTTTCGAAGCCGATCTCCTGGCTGCCTTCGCTCATTTTGCGGGCCACTTCGTCCGTGCCCCAGCTCTGCGGTGCCGGCAGACGGCGCCGTGCATCCTTCGCCAGGTGCCCCAGCCGGCTCGACGACGGACCGCCGCGCCCGGCGATGAGCCAGGCGATGCCGGCGCCGATCAACAGGACCGGCAGCGGGTTGTCGCGCACTTGGCGCCCGATATTGCGGGTGAAATCCGCACCACCGCTGTCGCGCGCCAGCGTCAAGGCCTCGTCCAGCATGCGCCCGGGAGACAACCGCTCCCGCAGCTCGTCCAGCGTTCCCGCGAGATGGGCACGGGTTTGCTCGACGTCGCGTTCGATTTCTGCGCTGGTCATGTGATCAGACTGGCTCATCTTACCTGGTCCCGTGCAAGGGTTGCGTCCCGATTGACCTGCGCCACCGTGCGCTTTGGCGCGAGCTTGGCGGCACTGAGCTGGCTCATGCCCATCTTCACGACGATAATGCCGATGATGGCGAGAACGACGCCCACCACCAGGGCTGCCCAATGGGGGGCAATCCCCGCCATGATCAGGCCGAGAACGGCCGCCTGGACCAGCGCGCCGAGGGCGGCGATGATAAGGACGGCACCCGCCACGATGGCACCGATCGCCCCCACGGCCGTATCGAGCTTTTCGGAAACTTCGGCGCGCGCGAGTTGCATTTCCTTGCGGAACAGGCTGGTGATTTGTCCCAGCACCTCGCTCAGCAGGTTGGGAACGCTGCGCACGCTGTCATCGCCTCGCATGGTCATGACAATCCTCCGCCCGGCTCCGCCTGGGTCTTGAACTCGCGATACGCAGCGTCCGTTTCCGGTGTCGGCTGGTCGGTGGCCGAAGCGGCATAATCGGCACGCGCATGCCCGGCTGGCGGCGTCCACGGATAGCCGTCATCCGGGGTGTAGAAATCATCCTCCCGCCGCTCGGCGGAGCTTTTGAGGAAGCGCGACAGCGCAAACCCGGCGAGCACGGCGGCGCCGAAGAATGCGGCCGGCTGCCGATGCGCGAAATCGTCGACCGCGCCGACCACGCCGTCGAGGCCCCGCCCTTTGATGGAAGCCGCGACGCTGGAAATGGCGCTGGCCGCCTGGCGGACGCCGCGCGCCGCGAGGGGACTTTTCTCTTCGAGCTCGTCGGCCGATCTCCGAACCGCCTCGGCGACGCCAGACAACTGGTCGGCACCCCGGTCGATCTGGCTGTCCACGGCGCCCTTCGCCTGGGACACGACGCTTTGCGCCATGTCCTTGGCCTCGTTGCGCAACTCGCGCGCCGAGGCGCCCAGGCTGCGGGTCACGCCTCCGGTCCGGTTCGCATCCGCACCGCCCTGCTCAGATGATGGTGTGGAAACCTGAAGATTGCTCTCGGCCATGACCGCCTCCGTGAATACTGCATAACAATGGCTTGGAGGGATCTTCGTTCCCGAAAAGCGCCACAAATCCGGCATAATGGAAGCAGACGGGTCGAATCACTTGGGGCGCCGCAGGAGCCTCCGGTGAGTGTGAAACCACGCCGCCCGAATCGGCGGCGGGAACAAGAGCGAGGGGGGACTGCATGCTGAGCGCCACGACCTCCGCATTGCGCGGAGCATTCCCGTGAGCACCTTGATTGCCTATGTCATGAGCCTGTTTGGCGGAATAGCAGCCGGATGCATCGCCGGCTACGTCTATCGCTACGGACTGAGCCTCCCCTTCTTCTGATCCGCCAGCCCCTCATCCCGGCCGAAGCGCAGCGCACCCCACACCCGCGTCATCCCGGACGGAGCGCAGCCCCCCACCCCCGGGTCATCCCGGCCGGAGCGCAGCGTAGATCCGGGACCGCCAAGACCTCATCCCCCTCATCCTGAGGAGCAGCCGTGAGGCTGCGTCTCGAAGGACGGGACTCCATGCGGCTCGGGGACCCCATGCCGCCCGGGATCCCGGGTCAAGCCCGGGATGACAGCCAGAACAGAAGAGCCCCCACACCCCGGTCATCCCGGACGGAGCGCAGCGCAGATCCGGGACCGCCACGGCCTCCGCACCCTTCGCACCCTCCCCACCCCTGCCCCCGCCCTCCCCCGTTCGTTATTACAAACAAAACGGTTGACAAAACAAACCGTCCCCCTCATCTTCACGTCTGCCGCTAGACGGCCGCGGGATTTGAGCAGCAGCTTGCCGCCGCGTCATCAAGGGCTAAAGCGCCACGGCTGATCGCCGGGCTCCGCGTGAGGAGTGTTGTCATGACCTGTATCGAGCACTGTTGATCGGGCACGCCGCTTTCGGCGCCTGAAATCTTATCGAACACTGAACAGTCTCACTCCGGCCGGCACCCTGTGGCGCCGCCGCATGCTCATGATGGCCACCATGAACAGCCCCATCACTTTGACCGCGCCCTTCGATGCCCTGGTTCTGCCCTACGGCGCCGTCGCCGGCGAGAATTTTCCCGAGGACGTCGTCGTGCACGGTCCCCAGCAGTACCCATCCCCGCCCACCGACCTCCCCATGGTCCGCCTCGCCGGAGTGTCCAAACGCTTCGAGGCCCGGGGTGCCGCCGCCTCCGTGGCCGCCCTCGACGACGTCAGCCTCGACATCCCCCGCGGCGGCATCTCCTCCATCATCGGCCGCAGCGGCGCCGGCAAGAGCACCCTCGTCCGCCTCCTGAACGGCCTCGAGCGCCCCACCACCGGCGAAGTCATCGTCGACGGCGTCGACATCGCCCGGCTCGACGGTGCCGAGCTGCGTGCGGCCCGCCGCGCCATCGGCATGGTCTTCCAGCACTTCAACCTGCTCTCCTCGCGCACCGCTTACGACAATGTGGCGCTCCCCCTCGAGCTCCAGGGCCTCGACAGCCGCCGCATCCGGGCCCGCGTCGAGCCCCTTCTCGACCTCGTCGGCCTGGCCGACAAGCGCGACCGCTACCCCGCCGAGCTCTCCGGCGGCCAGAAGCAGCGCGTCGGCATCGCCCGCGCGCTCGCCACGGAGCCGAAGCTTCTCCTCTCCGACGAGGCGACCTCGGCCCTCGATCCCGAGACCACCCGGTCGATCCTCGAGCTCCTCGCCCGCATCAACCGCGAGTTCGGATTGACGATCGCCCTCATCACCCACGAGATGGACGTGGTGAAACAAATCGCCAGCCGCGTCGCCGTCCTCGATGCCGGCCGCATCGTCGAGCAGGGCGACGTCTTCGACCTCTTCTCCGCGCCGCAGCACGAGGTCACCCGCGCCTTTCTCGGCGCCGACCGCTCCCGCGCCCTCCCCGCTTTCGTGGCCGGCCAGCTCCATGCCGAGCCGCGCCAGGACAGCCGGGCCCTGGTTCGCATCACCTTTGCCGGCGAGCACGCGACCGCACCCGTCATCTCCCGCCTCGCCCGCATTCTCGGCGTCGATGTCGCCATTCTTCAGGGCGAGGTCGACGAGATCGCCGGCCGCCCCTTCGGCACCCTGCTCGTGGCCTTCGCCAACGGCCCCAAGGTCGTCGACAAGGTCCGCGACCATCTCGCCGAATTCGGCCTCACTTTGGAGCATCTCGGCTATGTCGCCTGAACTCGTCCAACTCATTCTTCGCGCTTTGTCGGAGACCCTGCAGATGGTCGCGATCTCCGGCCTGATCGGCACGGCCCTGGGCCTGCCCCTTGGCGTTTATCTCGCCACCAGCGGCCGCGGCGAACTGTTCCACGCCCCCGCTGTGAACCGCAGCCTCGGCTTCGTCGTGAACATTCTCAGGTCCACCCCCTTCATCATCCTGGTGGTGGCGATCATTCCCTTTACCCGTCTCGTCGTCGGCACCTCCATCGGCACCGATGCGGCCATCGTGCCCTTGGCCGTCGCCGCCACCCCCTTCATCGCCCGCATCGTCGAGACCGCCATTCGCGAGGTCGATCAGGGTCTTGTCGAGGCGGCGCTGGCCATGGGCGCGACCCCCTTCCAGATCGTCCGCAAGGTACTCGTCGCCGAGGCCATGCCCGGCATCATCCTGGGCCTCACTCTGTCCGCCGTGAGCCTGGTCGCGAATTCCGCCATGGTGGGTGCCGTCGGCGGCGGCGGCCTCGGCGATCTCGGCATCCGCTACGGCTACCAGCGCTTCCGCCCGGAAGTCATGGCCCTCGTGGTGGTCGTCCTCGTCGTCCTCGTCCAGGGACTGCAAAGCCTCGGAGAACATCTCGCCCGTCGCGCCAACAAACGCGCCCGCGCCACCATAACCTGAAGCCCGCGCCTGAGGAGACCGCCACCCCGTCATCCCGGGCGCACCGCAGCGCGAAGCGGTGCCGTGCAGACCCGGGACCTCGTCCCGCAGAGGAAAGCCCCCTCATGCTGGGGAGCAGCCGTCAGGCTGCGTCTCGAACCAGTCAAGCCCACTCAGACCAGAAGGACTGCCCCCATGTCACCAAAAACCCTCTTCGCCGCCATCGCCCTTGCGGCCTCCCTCGCCGCCACCGCCCATGCCGAGACCAAGACGGTCAAGATCGGCGTAAGCCCCGGCCCCCATGCCGAGATCTTCGAGAAGGTGAAGCCCCTCGCGAAGGCCAAGGGCCTCGACCTCGAGATCATCGAATTCTCCGATTACGTCATTCCCAACACCGCCCTCGACGCTGGCGAGCTCGATGCCAACTCGTTCCAGAACCAGCCCTATCTCGACAATCAGAATGCCGATCGCGGCTTCGATCTCGTCTCCGTCGCCACCACGGTGAACTTCCCCCTCGGCATCTACTCCGCCAAGCACAAGACCTGGGAGGACATCCCCGACGGCGCCACCATCGCCATCCAGAACGACCCCACCAATGGCGGCCGCTCCCTTCTGCTCCTGCAGGATAAGGGCATCATCAAGCTGAAGCCCGGCGTCGGCTTCAAGCCCGGCCCCGCCGACATCGTGGAGAACCCGAAAAACCTGAAGATCATCGAGATCGAAGCCGCCCAGACGGCGCGCTCCCTCGAGGACGTGGACGCCGCAGCGATCAACACCAACTACGCCGTCGACGCCGGCATCGAACCCACCAGCGCCATCCTGCGGGAATCCCCCAAGGGCCCCTACGTCAACATCATCGTGGTCCAGGCCAAGGACAAGGACGCCCAATGGGTCAAGGACCTCGTCGCCGTCTACCAGACCCCCGAGGTGAAGGACTTCGTGGAAACCCGCTTCAAGGGCGCCGTCCTCCCCAGCTGGTAACCACCCGCACCCCGTCATCCCGGCCGAAGCGCAGCGCAGAGCCGGGACCCCATGCGCCCCCCCCCCCCCCCCCCCCCCACACCCGTCATCCCGGCCGGAGCGCAGCGCAGAGCCGGGACCCCATGCAGCCCGGGATCCCGGGTCAAGCCCGGCCTTCGCCCCGGATCGCGCCGAACCCCGCAACCCCTATTTCGTCGCTTTGACCTCTTCCCACATCTTGATGTATTTCGCCTTCCGCTCCGTCGTCACCGGCAGGAGCAGGATGCCGCTCTCCAGGTGCTTCTGCGGATCCGCGATGCCCAGCGCTGCATATTTCTTCGGGTCCGACATCTCGAAGGCGCGTTTGTTGCTGTGCCCGTAGCCCACCTCCTCGATGACATATTTGCCCGTCTCCGGCGAGATCCAGGCATCCAGGAAGTCGTAGGCCGCCGCCGGATCCGCCTTGCCCGTATTCAGCAGCGTCAGCCCGCACAGCCAGGTGAAGATCCCCTCTTTCGGGATCGCATATTTCGCCGGGATTCCCTGGTCCACCAGCGACTTGACCGTCTCGTTCCAGGCATAGGCGGCGACGATCTCGCCCGAGGCCAGCCCCTGCGCCACCTCCGTATTGTCCTTCCACAGGAAGCGCGAGTTCTTCACCGCCTTCTCCGCCAGCGGCCGGGTGGCGGCCAGCTCCTCGTCCGACATCTCGAAGATCTTCTTCCGGTCGTAGCCCAGCATCAGCCCGGCGATCTCCAGCGAGACGTCGTCGTCCAGCGTCGAGACCCGCCCCTCATACTTCTCGTCGAACAGGATCCCCCAGCTTTCGTCCTTGGCATAGGCCTCGTCCACCAGGTCGGGCCGATAGGCGATGCTGGAATTGCCCCAATCCGCCGGCACCATCATCACCTTGCCGTCCATCACCACCCCGGGGGTGGTCTGCAGCGTCGGGAAGATGTCCTTCCAGTTGGACAGCTTGGATGTGTCCACCGCCTGCGACAGGCCCGCCTCCACGAATTGCGGCACCGAATAGGTGCAGGGATGCATGACGTCCGCCTGGAATCCGCCGCGCACCTTCTGCAGGGCTTCGTCCTCATTGGCGAAGATCGAGAAATTGGGCGCCGCGCCATATTTGGCTTCGTAAGGTTTGAAATAGGCGGGGTCCGTATACCCGCTCCATTCCATGCAGGTCAGCACCTCGGCCGACTGGGCGCTGCGCCCCTTCATGACCGCGACGCCCACGCCGAACGCCGCTGACGCTTTGAGCATGTCGCGCCGGGAGATCTTTCCCTGCGCCATCCTGTCGACGAACTGGAATTTTCTCATCGTTGTTTTCCCTCACCCTGATTGACGCTTCAATCAATCTACGTCCCTGAAAATGGACGCTGGCCGGCCCTAACTGTCAATCCTCAAAAGAGTTTAGGTTCTCCGTCAGCCGTCGGGATGATTGACAAGCGCACCCCTTGCTGCACGTAATTGGTCCTGTTCGCGGTGAAAACACCGGGGCTGTGGGGAGCATAATTATTGGCCATCACTGCTGGCGAGGCGCGTTCCGCGACGGGAAAGATCGGCGACGGCTGGCGCAGCCTCCTGCATCGTCACGAAGCAATCCGCGGCTACGGGTTGATGGCGCCGACCCTGCTCGTCATGGCGGTGATGCTCGTCGCACCGGTCATCGCTTTGGTGGTCACCAGCTTCTGGACCCAGGACGGCTACCGCATCGACCGCACCTTCACGCTGGACAATTACTGGTCGCTGATCAAGCCCGGCGAGGCCCGCATCACCTTCCTCGGCATTCCGCTCCCCTTCGAGAATGCCGTTTACATCATGCTCCTGGTGAAATCGCTGCTGATGTCGCTCGCAGCGACCGTCGCCGTCGTGCTGGCGGCCTATCCCATGGCCTATTTCCTGGCCTTCCGGGTCAAGAGCCACAAGCTCACCTGGCTGATCCTCATCACCATCCCCTTCTGGACGAGCTATCTCCTGCGCGTCTTCGCCTGGAAGCTCGTGCTCGGCTATAACGGCGCCATCAATTCCGGCCTGATCAGCCTCGGCCTCATCGACAAACCGCTGGAATTCCTTCTCTACAATCCCTTCGCGGTGATCCTCACTTTGACCCATGCCTGGGTCGCCTTCGCCATCCTGCCGATCTATGTGTCGCTCGAGAAGATCGACCGCTCTTTGCTGGAGGCCGCCACCGATCTCGGCGACAGCGCCTGGGACCGGTTCCGCCGCGTCACCCTCCCGCTCTCCGCCCCCGGCGTGATCGCCACGGCGCTCCTCGTCTTCATCCCCACCGTGGGCGATTACGTGACGCCCACCTTGGTCGGCGGCTCCGGCGGCATCATGATCGGCAACTCGATCCAGACCCTCTTCGGCCGCGCCAATGACGCGCCTCTCGGAGCGGCCCTGTCCATGACCATGATGCTGGTGGTCACCCTCATCGTCTGCCTCTTCCTCTGGGCCATCGGCTTCCGTCGCATGAAACAGGCCGACGCATGACCCGGACCCGTCTCGATCCCCTCACCCTCTACGGCATCCTGTTCATCGTCTTCCTCTACGCGCCGATCCTCCTGCTGCCCATGTTCTCCTTCAACGACAACACCTTCGCGGTCTTTCCCCTGAAGGGCTTCACCATCCGCGCCTATGAGCAGATGGTGGCCGAGCGCCCGTTGATGAACGCGCTGAAGAACAGCCTCATCGTCGCCTCGGTCGTCTCGGTCATGAGCACTGTCTTCGGCCTGCTCGCCGCCATGGCCGCCACCCGCTACCGCCTGCCCGGCCGGGGCCCTGTCCTAGGCCTCATCATGCTGCCTTTGGTCATCCCCTCCATCATCCTGGCCGTGGCCCTGCTCATCATCATCCGCCAGTTTCTCGACCTCGAGCTGACGCTCTGGACCGTCGGCGCCGCCCATGTCCTGATCTGCGTGCCCTTCTCCATGCTCGTCCTCGTCTCCCGCCTCGAAGGCTTCGACCGGAGCCTCGAGGAGGCCTCCCAGGACCTTGGCGAGAATGGCTGGATGACCTTCTGGCGCGTCACCTTTCCGCTGATGCTGCCCGGCGTCGTCTCCAGCCTGCTCATGGCCTTCACCATTTCCTTCGACGAATATGTGCTGGCTTTCTTCCTTTCCGGCATCGACCAGACCCTGCCCATCTTCCTCTACAGCCAGCTCCGTTTCCCATCGAAGCTGCCCCTCACCTTGGCCCTCGGCTCCAGCATCCTCATCGTCTCCACCCTGGTGGTGGTGGTCTCGGAGCTCATTCGCCGGCGGGGGTCCGCTCAGACAATTTGACAATCGAGGCCTTCCCAATGAACCACGCGTCCCCCGACCTCATCGTCGTGAATGCCCACATCCGCACCATGGATGCGCTTCACCCTCATGCCGAAGCCCTGGCGGTGAAGGATGGCCGGGTTTGGGCCCTGGGCACGGATGCCGAGATCCGCAGCCTCGCCAATGGCACGACGCGCCTGGTCGATGCCCAGGGGCGCCTCGTTCTGCCCGGTTTCCAGGATACCCACATTCACCTGCAGGACTCCGGCACCGCCCGCTCCATGAGCGTCGCCCTCGACGGCATCACCGACCTCGACAAGCTCCTCCAGCGCCTCGCTGAGCATGCCGCCGCCAACCCCGACGAGCCCTGGGTGCGCGGCAGCGGCTATTACACTGGCGTCTTCGGCGAGCATAATCTCAGCCGCCAGGTCCTTGACGCCGTCGTCCCCGATCGCCCCTGCTGGATCTACGGCTCCGATGGCCACAATGCCTGCTTGAACACCCTGGCCTGCAAGGCCGTCGGCCTCGACGAGACCACGCCCGATCCGCACAACGGCCAATTCGTCCGCGATGCGCAGGGCGTCCCCACCGGCCTGCTCTACGAGGACGCCCTCTTCTGGGTCCAGGACCGCATGCCGCCGCTCGACGACGGCCACTTCAAGACCGGCGTCCGCTATGCCCAGGCTCTCTGCAACCGTCACGGCATCACCGGCGTCCTCGATGCCCGCGTCGGCGAGCGCCACATGCGCGTCTACAAGGACTTGGCCGACGCCGGCGAATTGACGGTGCGCATCCGCGCCACCGCCCTCGTCACCCCCGAGGACACCGTCCACGACGCCCTGGAGCGTATCGAGAGGCTGCGCCGCGATTTCACCACACCCATGTCCTCGGTGCATTCGGCGAAATTCTTCCTCGACGGCGTCTTCGAGAACCGCACCGCCGCCATGATCGAGGACTATTCCGACGAGATCGGCGGCAACGCCCCCGTCATGTTCGAGGCCGAGCATCTGCGCGAGCTCTTCATCGCCTTCGACAAGGCCCGCTTCCAGCTCCACGCCCACTGCATCGGCGATGGCGCCGTCCGCGCCTGCCTCGATGCCCTCCAGGCGGCCCGCGAAGCCAATGGCGAATGGCCCGCTCTGCATCAGGTGGCCCATATCCAGGTCATCGACCCCGCCGACATCCCCCGCTTCCGCGAGCTTGGGGCGGTCGCCAACATCCAGCCTCTCTGGGCCCGCAACGAACCCTCGGTCACCGACATCGCGCTCCCCATGGTGGGCGAGCAGCGCGGTCGCTACATGTATGCCTGGGCGACGCTCCGCGATGCCGGCGCCATCTTCGCTGTCAGCAGCGACTGGGGCGTCTCCACCCTCAATCCCTTCGAGATCATGGCCGTCGCCGTGACCCGCAAGCCGCCGCGCAAATTCTCCAACCACCCGGTCTTCCTGCCCGAGGAGCGCATCACCGTCGAGGACGTGGTCCGCGGCTACACCCTGGACGCCGCCGCCTCCGCCTGGCGCTCCGCCGACACCGGCTCGCTGGGCCTCGGCAAGTTCGCCGACCTGATCATCCTCGACCGCGACATCTTCACGATCGCCCCCGAAGAGCTCGCCGACACCCAGGTCCTCCTCACCCTCCTCGCCGGCCAAGAGGTCCACCGCGACCCCGCTTTGCCCGCCTGATCAAGGCCGCCTTCACCAACTTCAGGGCCAGCCTCCGTCATCCGAGCGCCCCTCCGTCACCCTGGGGCCCCCCCTCCTCGTCATCCTCGGGCCCCCCTCCTCGTCATCCTCGGGCTTGACCCGAGGATCCAGGAGCCAAACACTCCAAAGCAGCCGCCCGCCTCACAGCCCAAATCGCCCGCGCCACCACAGCAGGGCCATTCCTTATCCTGGGCCCCTTCTTCATCCCTGAGGCCCTTCGTCATCCTCGGGCCCCCACCCCGTCATCCTCGGGCCCCCCACCCCGTCATCCTCGGGCTTGACCCGAGGATCCAGGAGCCAAACACTTCACAGCAGCCAAGCACTCCTCAGCACCCGCTCGCCTCACAACCCATACCGCCCGCGCCGCCACAGCAGCCGCTCCATCTCCGGCACCGGCCGGACCACGCTGAACCCCGCCTTCCCCAGCACCCGCCGCGAGCCGGCATTCTCCTCCCGCGTGAAGGCGAACACCTCCAGGAGCCCCAGCCTGTGATCCGCAAGCGCCAGCGCGGCCCGCACCAGCTCGCTGGCGAACCCCTGGCCCCAGGCGTCGCGATGGAAGTGATAGCCGACTTCGATGCCCCATCCGGGATCGAACGGGTCCTTGTACAGCCCGCCCCACCCGATGATCCGCTGGTCGCTTCGCCGGATGACGGTCCACGGCGCGAACCCGTCCCTGCGGCGGAACCATTCATGCACCAGCACCCGCCGACGGCAGTCCCGTGGCGAAGCATCCGCATGCGTGAACCGCATGGCCTCCGCATCCCCGAGGAATGAATAGAGCGCCGGCACGTCGGCAAGCCGCGGCGGCCGCAACGCGAGCCGCTCCGTGTCGAGAACCACGCGCGGCGTCTACCGGGCGGCGGCTTCGGCCCGGGCCTCCGCCTCGAGCCTGCCGCGAACCCGCTCCCGATGCGCGGTATAGAGCCCGCTGGCCGCGATCACGGCCGCGCCGATATAGGTCCCGACGCTCGGAATGGCGCCGAAGATCAGGAAGCCCAGCCCGCTCGCCCAGATGATCTGGATGTAGGAGAACGGCGCCAGCATGGAGGCGGTCGCGTGCCGATAGGACAGGATGAACAGCCAATGCGCGATGGTCGAGAACAGGCCCACCAGCACGCCGACGCCAAGCTGGCCCCAGGTGGGCGTGGTCCATTCGAAGAAGACGGCGGCCGTGAGCACCACGAGCCCGGTCCCGGCTGAATAGACGAGCGTGGTCTGCGGGCTTTCCGTGGCGCTCATGATTCGCGTGGCGATCGCGGCGAGAGCCCAGGTCGCGGCAGCCGCCACGGGAAACAGGGCGGCGAGCTGAAAGGCGCTGGAGCCCGGCTGCACGATGATCAGCACCCCGACGAGCCCGATGGCGGCGGCCACCCAGCGGCGCAGCCCCACGGTTTCACCCAGCAAGGGAATGGCCAGGGCGGTGATGAAGACCGGCGACACGAAATTGATGGCGGTGGCGTCCGCGACGCTGAGATGTCCCAGCCCGAACAGGAACAGGATCGTCGAGAGCACCATGCACAAACCGCGCATGATCTGCTGCCCCGGTCGCCTCGTGCTCAGTACCTGCCGTCCGCCCTTCATCAGGGCCAGCGGAATGACGATCGCGCAGAACACCACATAGCGGATCCAGGCGATCTCGATCGCCGGCAGGTCCTGCGTGAGATATTTCGCGGACATGTCCGAGCAGGTGAAGAAGACCGTGGCGATCACGATCAGCAACACCCCCTTCATGGGGCTTTCGCCGATCAGGCTGCGGCTCAGTCTCTCGCGAAGGTCTGAGAAGGGAAACGAAAAAAACGCAGGCGCATGGGCGGCTGCGGGGACGGAAGACATTTTACTCTCCGACGGGTGCTCTCTCTAGTTTGTCTGTTCTGATCCTCATTTCGATATTCCGAAAGCGCGCATTTCGCAGGCGAGGCATGCAATGCGCGAAGACTTCCATTCATCTTTCGGTCATCTTTGCCGAGACCGGTAATCGGCTTCGGTGTCTCAGGGCGAACCCCGCCATGGCGATGATGAAGGCCGCGAGCCCGCTGGCGAGGCGAATGAGGTTCCACATCTGCCAGGGGCCGGAATAGTGCCGCCAGACCTCTGCGGCGGGCTGGCCGGCCGCATGCGCCGTTGCCAGCGCCGTGTTGAGCGGCAGCAGGGCGCCGAAGGTCACGGCGATGACGCCGAATCCGTAGATCAGCGCTGCGGCAAGCGCGCATTCGGCCACCCGCTGTTTCTGTGCCGACAGAAGCCCCGCCGCGATGGGAAACAGAAAGGCACCGAAGAAGATTATCGCAAATAGTGGCCGTCTTATCACATGGCTGACCCCGTCCATGGCGCGAATGGCGGATTCCGGAGGAATTGTCTCCAATGCCGGGATGATCACGACGGCATAGCTAAAGAAATAGCCCGTCATCAGGGCGAGCATGAGAAGGCCCAGCACGAAGCTGGCGTCCTGGATGAACTGGCGGACCACGGGCATCTTATTGAAATACCACTATTTTTTCAGGATCTTATCCACCATCTTGCAGGAGCGCGCCATCCCGTGTCGGGAAAATTCCTGCTCATAGTTAAGACCGCTCTGTTCCGATTCTGTTTTCACCCGGACTCGAATCATTTAAAATTGGTAAACGTCATTGGGAGACAGTGTCGTGGACCTTTCTGGGGAACAACATCGGCGTTTACAGTCTAAGGCGGAGAGCTTCGGCTTTTCGGTGCGTAAGCGTATTGTTCCGGCCCTGCTTGAAAAAGGGCGCGTTTATTACATCGTTGATACCCGTAACGAGGTTGACAGCTTCGGTGATTTCGCAAGCCTCGAGGAAACCGAGCTCTTCCTCAACTTTCTGGTGGGCATACGCACGGAACGTGAGCGTCGGCATTTGGCAGCGTAAAGCGAGCCGATAAATGTGACGGCATCCTTCGGCTTATGGGGCGTCGAGGCGTCCCATAAGCCAATTTCTCCCCCTCTCGCTCACCCTTTCCCAATTCTCTCCGTGATCTCCTGCGCCCTGCAGCCCGAAATGCTGCCGTGCAGATCCCCGGCCACGCGCACTCCCGCCCGGCAGCCGCCCCTCAATGATAGGGGTCGGCCGCATCCCTCAGCCCGTCGCCGAGGAAGTTGAAGGCCAGGATCACCAGGATCACCGGGATCATCGGCGTGATGATCCACGGATAGAATTCGATCGCCGCCAGGTTCTGCGCTTCGTTGAGCAGCACGCCCCAGCTGGTGATCGGCGGCCTCAAGCCCAGCCCCAGGAACGACAGCGCCGTCTCGCCCAGGATCATCGCCGGCACCGACAGCGTGGCGCTGGCGATCAGATGGCTCATGAAGTTCGGCACCAGATGCCGCCCGATGACCCGTGACGGCTTGGCCCCCATCAGCACCGCTGCGGTGGCGAAATCCTCTTCCCTCAGCGCCAGGAATTTCGAGCGCACCGATCGCGCCAGACCCGGCCAGTCCAGCAGCCCCAGAATGATCGTGATGCCGAAATAGACCACGATCGGCGACCATGTGACCGGCAGCGCCGCCGACAGCGCGAGCCACAGCGGCAGCTCGGGCAGCGAGCGCAGCACCTCGATCACCCGCTGGATCCCGGCATCGATCCAGCCGCCATAATAGCCGGCCAGCCCGCCCAGGGTGATCCCCAGCACGAAGGAGATGGTGATGCCGATCAGCCCTACCGTCAGCGAGATCCGGGTGCCGTAGATGATCCGGCTCAGCATGTCCCGTCCCAGCCGGTCCGTTCCCAGCGGAAAGAACACGCCGTCGACCGCCGGGCAGATGAGATGCGTCCGCCCCTCGATCATCCCCCAGAATAGATAGGGGTCGCCCTGGCAGAAGAACCGCAGCGGATAGACCTTGTCCGGATTGACCGTGTAGTCCCACCGGAACGTCTCGAGATTGGCCCGCGAATCATAGCCATAGACGAAGGGGCCGACGAATTCTCCCTCATGGAACAGATGGATCGACTGCGGCGGTGCGTAGAGGTAATCCGCATGCCGCGTGGTGCTGTTGTAGGGCGCGAGGATCTCGGTGACGAAGATCGTCAGATACATGAGCAGCAGGAAGATCCCCGAAGCGACCGCCACCCTGTGGCGCTTCAGTTTCCACCACATCATCCGCCAGCCGGAAGCGAGATAGACGCGCTCCTGTTCCGGCGTCAGGGCCTCCGCATCCGCCGGGTTGAAGGGGGCCGTGGATACGAAATGCGCCAGGCTTGACTTCGGCCGCGGCTCCATCACGTCGCTCATTTTTGCCCCTCCCCGCCCAGCCGGATGCGCGGATCGAGCACCGCCAGCAGGAGGTCGGAGATCAGCATCCCCACCAGCGTCAGCACCGACACGAAGAGCAGGATGAAGCCCGCGAGATACTGGTCTTGGCTCGTCAGCGCGTCCAGCAGCACCGGCCCGATCGTGGGCAGATTGAGCACCACCGACACGATCACCGAGCCCGAGATCAGGCTGGGCAGCAGATTGCCGATATCCGACACGAACGGATTGAGCGCCATCCGCAGCGGATACTTCCACAGCAGCCGCTGTTCGGTCAGCCCCTTGGCCCGCGCCGTCGTCACATACTGCTTATGCAGCTCGTCCAGCAGGTTAGCCCGCAGCCGCCGGATCATCGCCGCCGTCCCCGTGGTCCCGATCACCACCACCGGCACGATCAGATGCGCGATCACCGACCAGAGCTTCCCCCAGCTCCAGGGCTCGCCGATATAGGTCGGGTCCATCAGCCCGCCCACGGAGATCCCGAACCAGATATTCGCGAAATACAACATCGCCAGCCCGAGCAGGAAGTTCGGCGTGGCGAGCCCCAGATAGCCGAGGAACGTGAAGCCGTAATCTCCCCAGCTATATTGTCGCGTCGCGGAATAGATCCCGATCGGGAACGAGACGATATAGATGAACAGCACCACCGCGGCATTCAGCACGATGGTCAGAATCACGCTGTCCCCCACCACCTCCGACACCGGCTTCTGGTGCTCGAACGACCATCCCCAATTGCCCTGCAGCAAGCCGCTGAACCCGCGCGCCCCCGGCAGCACGCCCACCCAGCGCCCATACTGCACGTACCACGGCTCGTCGAAGCCGTATTCCTTGCGCATGAACTCGATCTTCTCGAGTCCCGCCGCTTCCCCGCGCACCTTCAGTTCGGCGATCTGATTGGACAGATAGTCCCCCGGCGGCAGCTGGATGATCACGAACATGAGCAGGCTGATGGCGATGAGGGACGGCACCATGACCAGGAGCCGTTGGACGATATAGCGCAACATTACTCTTCGGCCCCCAGCATCCCCTGACCCTCGCCCAAAGCCCACTCATCCTGAGGCAGCCCGGAAATCATTCCGTGAACCAGAACTGGTCCGGATGGTAGATCCCGAACTGTGCGCCCGGGTCCCATCCGTAGAATCCCTCTTCCGGCACGTTGTTCAGCCGCTTCGAGACCACCACCGGCTGCGGCACGCCCGAAACGATCCCGATCACGAATTGCTGCTCCGCATTGATCTCCAGCATCCGGTGCCAGATCTCCGCCCGCTGCTCCGTATCGCTCGCCTCGAACCATTTTTCATAGAGCCTCATCAGCTCTTCCGCGGCCGCCAGGTCCGGCTTCTCACCCGATTTTCCCGCGGTCTCGTGATATTCGCCCCATTTCGGCCAGGCGAGATTGTCCTGATGCGTCGGCGCCAGTTCGTCCGGCACCATGTCCGGCACCGCCATGCCATTGTCCCAGCCCGACCAGGTCGTCATCATCACCTGCCCCGTATAGGCCCGCTCCCGCAGCGCATCGCGCATCGATGGCTTGATCAGCAGCCGGATCCCGAGCTGTGCCCAGTCCTCCGCCACCAGTTGCAGGATGTCGACCTCCTCCGGGTCTTCCCCTGCCGTCTCCACCACGATCTCCATCCGCCGCCCATCAGGCAGCAGGCGGTAATCGCTCGAATCCCGCTTCGTTAGCCCCAGGGAGTCGAGCATCTCATTGGCCTTCTTGGGCGCATAATCGCTCCACAGCGCAGCCAGCTGCTTGTCATAGAGGGGGCTTGCCTCGGTGACGAAATTATTCGCCGGCTTGGCCAGCCCGAGATAGAGCGTCCGGCTGACCAGATAGCGGTCCATTCCGATCGACAGTGCCTGCCGGAACGTCGCGTTGCGGAACAGTGCGCGCCATTGGTCGTCCGCATAATTGAGGTCGGGATAGAGCGCGATCTGCGCGCCCTTTCCGCTCGGCCACAACAGCACCCTGTAGTCCGAGCGCTTCTCGCTCCGCTTGAGCACCGCCAGGTCGGAGAAGTTCAGGCCCCGCGCCTGCAGGTCGCTCTCGCCCGCCGCCGTCTTGGCGGGAATGAGCCGGCTGGAGGCCACGTCCATGATGACGTTGTCCGCATAGGGCAGCTGCTGGCCCTTGGTGTCGATGCGGTGGAAATAGTCGTTGCGCTTCATCACGAAGCGCGTCGTCGGCCCCACGGACGTATTTGCCCACGGCTCCAAGGTCGGGCAGTCGACATTGTCGAAGGCATACATCGTCTCGCGCCGCATATGCAGCGCAGCCCAATCCGTCACCCGCTCGGCTGCGATGATCCGGGGAAGCATCTTGGGATCGGCATATTTCTCGTGGAACTGCCGCATGTAATGGGAAGGCATGTAGATATAGGTCGGCCGCGCCCGCGCCAGTTCCTGCAGGAACACCGGGTTGGGATCGTCCCAGGAATAGCGGACGGTCACCTCGTCGATCACCTCGAACTTTGGCGGCTTGCCCTTCACCAGCAGCGTCGAAGGCGGCCCTGCCGGCGACAGCGTCTTGTTGTTCGCCACGTCTTCCCAGTAATAGCGGAAGTCCTCCGCGGTGAACGGGAACCCGTCCGACCACTTGTGTCCCCGCCGCAGCGTGAAGGTGAAGACCCGGTTGTCGTTCTCCACCGTGTACGACTTCAGGAGGTCGGCCTTCAGCTCGAGCTTCGGCGTATAGCCCACCAGCCGCGCATAGCCCCAGGCCACCAGGTAGCGGATGGACTTCGGCCGGTCGATGATCGTCCGGATGGTGCCGCCCTGCCGGCCTACTTTCAAACCTTCCGCCGCGAGGTCCACGATCAGCGGCTCGGCCGGCACTCGATCGGCCACCGGCGGGACCAGCCCCTTGGCGACCTGATCCGCCAGCATCGGTGTTTCCACCAGCGACGGTCGCGACGGGGCCACCACCCCATGCACCTCGGCGACCATCGGATAGGTGATCCCCCGCGACGCTGCCGGCATCGTCCCCTGCGCCGCCGCCGGCGCGACGAGGCCTAGGGCGAGCAACATGCCTGCGCATACTGCGCGGAATCTCGACGTCACGACAATGCTCATGCCACGGCCTCTTCGCGCCGCACGGGGGCCAGCCCCGGTGCTTCGTCACCGAACAATACGAAATGTCCCGGCCCGACCTCCACGCGCCGCGGCGTCGCATCCGCCTGCACCCGGTAGGCGCCCGGCCACAGATCCGGATCCGAGGTCGAACCGCCGCACAGCAGCTCGAGGTCCATCGGCTGGTCCAGATCGGGTTCCGGCACGGCGGCCAGCAGCGCCTGCGTATAGGGATGCTGCGCCTTCTCGCGGAACTTCTCCCGCGGCGCCTCCTCCACGATCATCCCCCGGCACATCACCAGGATGCGCTCGGCGATGTAATCCACCACCGCCAGATTATGGCTGATGAACAGATACGACAGACCGAGCTTCGCCTGCAGGTCCTTGAGCAGGTTGAGGATCTGCGCCTGCACCGAGACGTCCAGCGCCGAGACCGGCTCGTCGCAGATCAGCAGCTTGGGCTTGAGCGCCAGGGCCCGGGCGATGCCGATGCGCTGCCGCTGCCCGCCTGAGAAGGAGTGGGGATAGCGGTTGAGGAACCGGGGATCGAGCCCCACCAGAGCCATGAGCTCCTGCGCCCATTTCTTCCGGTCGGACCCCGTCCCGATATTGTGGATGACGAGCGGCTCCGTGATCAGGTCGAGCACGGTCATGCGCGGATTGAGCGAGGAGAACGGGTCCTGGAAGACGACCTGCACCTCCCGGCGATAGGCGTTGAGCTCGCCATCGGCCAGCGTCGGCACGTCTTTCATGGCACCGTTCATGCGGAACTTCACGGCGCCCTTGTCGGGCGTCATGGCGCGCACGATGATCTTGGCGGTCGTCGTCTTGCCGCAACCGGACTCCCCCACCAGTCCGACCGACTCACCCGCCCGCACGGTGAAGCTCACGTCGCGCAGCGCCAGCGCCGGCAGCGCCGCCTTCGGCTTGAACATGCTTCCTTTGCGCAGGGCGAAGCGCTTCTCCAGCCCCTGCACGTCAAGCAGCACCTGGCCCTTCTCAGTCGTATCGATCACCTGGGTGAAATAGCCGCCGCTCACCGGCTTCACCTCGCGGATCGCCTTCAGCCGCTCACCCGGCGCCATGTCGAACCGCGGCACCGCCGCCAGCAGGGCCTTCAAATAGGGATGCTGGGGATCGCGGAAGATCACCTCCGTCGAACCCGCCTCCACCACCTTGCCGCGATAGAGCACCACGACCTCGTCCGCCAGATTGGCGACGATCCCGAGATCATGGGTGATCATCAGCACCGCCATCTGGAACTCGGCCTGCAGGTCCTTGATCAGCTTCAGGATCTGCGCCTGCACCGTGACGTCGAGGGCCGTCGTCGGCTCGTCGGCGATCAGCAGCGCCGGCTTGCAGACCAGCGCCATGGCGATCATCGCTCGCTGCCGCATGCCGCCGGACAATTCGAACGGGTAGGTATCGACGCCCCTTTTCGGATCGACGAAGCCGACCAGCCCCAGCATCCGCTCGGTCGCGGCCCGCGCCTGGGTCGCCGAGGAGCCCATATGCAGTTGATGCGCCTCGCCGATCTGATTGCCGATCGTGTGCAGGGGCGACAGCGAGGCCATCGGCTCCTGGAAGATGATCGAGATCCGACCGCCCCGGATCTTGCGCATCGCGTCCGATTCCGCCTCCAGCGCTGCGAGATCGTGCTCGCCGCCGCGCGGGTCGCGGAACAGCATGGAACCGCTGGTGATTTTTGCCACTCTTGGCAGAATTCTCAGAATGGCTTGGCTGATGACGGTTTTTCCGGAGCCGGATTCCCCGACCAGCGCGACGGTGCGAGCCGCTGGTATGTCGAAGGAAACGTCGTCCACTGCACGGACATTTCCAGCCATTGTCTTGAAATCTATAGTCAATCCGCGGATGGAAAGCAGCGCAGCGCTCATGTCATCTTCCAGTCGGGCCGACATCGAGACCCAATACTATCGCATTAGCGATAGTCGCCGGGCTCATGGCAATGCCCTTTTTTCTCAAGGTGCGGACGGCACGTCTGACGGCCGGATCGAAGCCCGGATGATCGCTGTCGATGACGATCTTCTGTCGGCCGCCGCGAAGCACGAGGTCCATCCATCCATTCTCTCTGTCCCGTCGTGTGGAGAAGTAACGCAGTTCCACATCGTCCAGATCCGCCCATCGGATCTGCCGCCCGAACGGTGTCGACCGGGTGATGGCGTCATCGTCGATCCCGATGACGCTCATGTGACGGGCCACGGCCGCGATGAGCTGAGCCCCGAACAGCAAGGCGATGATCCCTGCGATCGCCAGCACCCAGGGATTTCCCAGTCCCCCGAGCGCCACCGCCCCCGTGACCGCCAGCCCGGCCAGCGCCTTCAGCACCGCCACCACCGTCACCCCCCAAGGCTGCCGAAACCCAGCGCCCCCCACTCTCCCCCCCGCAGAAGGCCCTCCCCCTCCAAACCCCTCATCCTGAGGAGCAGCCGCAAGGCTGCGTCTCGAAGGACCACCGTCATCCCGGCCGAAGCGAAGCGCAGAGCCGGGACCCCCCTCAACCAGGGCCTCCCCTCCGAACACCGCCTCGCCTCTCAGCCAAGCGCCTCTGCCCATCGTCGCGGCGAAGACGGCCGCCAACGCCTCCCAGGCCGCGTCGTCATGCACGAGATGATGCGCCAGCACGCCCACCGGCCCCCGCGCCGACCCAATCCGCCGCGTGGCCAGCAGCTGCGCGATCTCCTCCGCGACCGCATCCGCCGTCTTGCCCTTCCGCGACCGCCAATCCATCAGATCCACATGCGTATTGACCTCCACGAGCCCACCGGCCCCGAAGCACTGCGCACCGAAGGTCGACAAGCCCACGAATCCGAGCTCCGACAGCAGCGGCGCCAGATCCGGCCGCATTCGGTTCCAGGGCGGCACCAGGACCGGCAGCACCCTTGCGCCGAACAGCTGCTCGAGACGCGCCTTGCCGAGCGCGACCTCCCCCGCCACCGTCGCAAGCGGGCGCGAGGGTCCCAGCTCGCATTTTTTGATCCCCTCCGGCTCGTGATTCTCATGCGCGAAACCATGCACCAGGAGGCTGATTTGGGGCCCGAACACGTCCTCAAAGGCGTTTTGGAGACACTGTTCGGCACCGTTTGGGATCACCGCCAGCGACAGCGGCACGGCCGAGGGCCGGCAGGCATCCACGAGCCGCCGCAACTCCGGCGTGTCCCGGACGGCGTCGTCGTCGCGCAACCAGAACTGGGGCCTGAGCCCCGCCGCGTCCCAGCGCTCCAGCTCTTCGGTGAGGCGCTTCAGACCCTCCGTCACGGCCGAGCCTTCTCCAGCATGTCCGCCATGAATCGGGCCGCTTGCGCAGCTCCGTCAAGCCGCGGTCGCAAGGCCGATCCCGCATCCAGCATCATGGCCTTGTCGATGGCCGCAGCCAGCCTTCGTGGACTGAGATCGGATGCCGAAACCGAGATCCCGAATCCCTTTTCCTCCAGGATGCGGGCACGGAGAGGTTGTTCGATCTCGCCCGCCCCGGCGAACGGAACGAACACGGATGAGACCATAGTGTTGAAAACATCCGTGCACGTATTATAGCCCGCCTGCGAGATCGACAGGCGCGCCCGCTTTAGCAGCGTCGCGAAGTCGCTTCTCGCGGCCTCCACGATCACGCCTGGCCCCGCCAAGTCTCTGACTCTGTTGGCTTCTTCCGCGATCATGTTATGGCCCACCAGGAACCGCCAGGTATGCCCCCGCGCCGCCGAGATCTCCCGCGCTGCGGCCGCTGCGAGCAGCAGATCCCGCCCCACCGCGCCACCGCCGGCTGAGACAATGATCTCATTTTTTCCAGCCCCCCCGTCCCCGTCCGGGCCCGGAGCCTGTGAGATATAGCCGGTATAGCGGATAAGATCCGCGAACTCGCTCATCAGCGGCAGCGACTCCTCGACCTTGACGAAATCGGCATCCCCATGGACGAGGATGGCATCGTAGAAGGTCTCGATCCGCCGCCGCATCCCCGCGATCTTCTCCGGCCGGCTCGGCGGCTGCAGGATATCCCGCACCGAACAGATGATTTTTGGTCGGCGCGCCGCCTCCGCCGCCTTCATAAGCAAGGCGTCCACCTCCTGCGCAAAGAGCCGCCGTCCGAACGGATAGAGCTCCGTGACGATCATCCCGGGATCGAAAGTTCTGAACAATGCCAGGAGCTTGTCCGTTCTGCGCAGGAACAGCCCCTCGCTCGCGACCTCACCGCTTTCGTCCACCAGATTGGTATAACCGTCATCCGCACTTTTCACGGGCGGCAATTGCTCTAGCCGCACACCGGGCGTGGCCCCGCCCGGGACGGGCATTCCCCCCGAAGTGATCAGCGGCTCCAGCCCGGCCTCCACCAGCGCCTCCGCCAATGCGGAAATGCGCCTGAAATGGCCGATCCCCAGCACATGGGTGACCCAGATCAGCACCCGGGGATTGTCCGTCTTCATTTCAGCGCCGCCCGAAGGATGTCGGCGGCATGCTCCAGGCCCCGGCTTCCTCGGACGAAATCCTCCGCCGCCTGGCCCATCCGCAGCCGCAATCCCCGATCGACCACGAACCTGCTGATCGCGCCGCTGTAATTCTCCTCAAAGCCCTCGTCCGTCAGGATCCCCGAGACCCCGTCCAGCACCACCGCCGGCACGCCCCGGATCCTCTGCGCCACCACCGGCAGCCCCATCGCCTGCGCCTCCAGATACGCCAGCCCATAGGCTTCGCCGCAGCCTGGCCACACGTAAAGATCTGATCCTGCGTATATTTCTGCCATATCCTCGGGAGCGGCCTCGCCCAGGAACTGAACCCGGTCCCCCAGGAACCCGAACAGCGTCTCCACCGTATTTCGTTCCGGTCCATCCCCGGCGATCGCCAGCGAAAAGCTCAGATCTCTGATCGGGAACAATGATTTGGCGAGGATCCGATAGCTGTCGAGCTTGTCGCCGGCCCGCATCATGCCCACTGCCAGCAGCTGCGGCACCTCACGCCGGACCCGCGCCGTCCCCGCCGGCAGCCGCCCCAGATCCACGAAGGGGGGAAGCTCCACCAGGGATCCAGCGCGCGCCACCTTTTCCAGCCCCTCCCGGTCGCCATCCGTGAAGCAGAAATTCACCGCTGCCTGCTCTAGGCCCACTCTAACCTGCTGCTGTGCCTCGGCAAACGGCCCGGTCGACCGCTTTGCGGCATAGGAGCTCTCACAGGTCACATAGGCAAGTCCGAAACCCTTGGCCGCCGCCGGCCCTAGCCAGTCCGGCGCCTTGTAATAGGAATGATAGGTGAACCAGAGATCCGGCGGACCCTCCGCCCGAAACCTCTCCTCGACCTCCTGCAGAGCCGCCTCGGCCTCCCGCCTAACCTTTTTCTGCGCCTCGATTTCTCCCGTTTTCTCGAAGCTGCAGAACCGGCTGGCCACCACCACCCGATGCCCCGCCATCTCCAAGGCGCGGATCAGCTGCCGCGCCATCTGCCGGTCACCGGAGGGCACTGGATGGTCTGGCGCTTTCAACGGGGCATAGAAGGCGATGTTCATTCTGCCTCGGCGATGAACTTCTCGATCAGCATCCGGCTGCAGGCATCCTTGGAAAACCGCGTCGTCAGCCGGGCATGAGCGGCTAACCCCAGGCGCTGCCTCAGGTCCGGCACGCCGGCAAGCCGTGCGATCTCCCCCGCCAGGGCGGTAGGATCATCCGGCTCCACCAAAATTCCCGTCTCTCCGTCAAGGATGAATTCCGGGATCGCCGAGACCGCCGTCGACACGCAGCACAGTCCCTGCGACGCCGCCTCCATCAGCACGTTCGGCAGCCCGTCGCGATCGCCCGTCTCGTCCACCCGGCTGGCCAACACGAACAGGTCTCCCTCCCTCAACAGCGAAATCACCTCTGGCTGCGGCTGTGCCCCGCGCCATTCGACACGATCGGCGATCCCGAGCCGAAGGGCCAGGGCCTCCAATTCTGAGGCGATCTCCCCCCCGCCGATATGCATGAACCGCCAGTGTAGATCCTCAGGCAGCCGGGCGAGCGCTGTCAGCAACACATCATAGCCCTTCTTCGGCACCGCCCGCCCCACGGAAACGAGCCGCAGCGGATCGGCCGGATCGCGGCCGTCGCGTCCCCCGCTTCTGTCCGGAGCGGTCGGAAACCGGCCGATGTCCAGCCCATGATAGCTCAGCATCACTTTGGAGCGCTGCCCCTCCGGCACCAGCGATTGCAGGTGGTGAAAACCGTATTCGGTGCACGTCGTCCCCCAGACGGCATCGAGGATCTTTTCCCTCTTCTCCCAATCGGGCGTCGTCCAGATATCCTTGGCATGCGCGGAGAAACACCAGGGCAGCCCTCTCAAGACGGCGGCATAGCGGGCCACGGACGACGGCGTATGCAGAAAATGGCTGTAGATCTGGGAAACATCCTTCGGCAGCTCGCGGGCCAGCACGGCGGCCTGCCCGAACCGGCGTCCTCGGCTATGTGTCCTGTCGCGCCACAGATCCTTCAAGAAGATCCGCAAGGCGGGGATAAGTCCGGGCATGAAGAGCGCACGGACGAGACCTTTGCCCACCCGCATCGGATCATCGACAATATATTCGGGAAGATAGACGACCGGCGCCACGATCTCCTTGTGGACCGGATGCACGGCTGTATCCGTGGGATCTCTCAGAGAATAGAGCCGCAGGCAGAGCCCCGCCTGCTCCAGGCTCCTCAGCTCCTGCGCGATGAACGTCTCCGAAAGGCGCGGATACCCCTTCAGCACCACCGCGATGATGCGGGCTTTGGGACTCATCGCGGCGGATTACCCTGAAACGCTGCGAAGCCTTGGCGTGTCATCGCAATCTTGCGGAAGTTCCCGGCCTCGCGCACCGAGCCAACGTTTTACGCGGCTATTCACGGTGTCCAGCCCGGCCATGAGGTCTGGCAGCATGCGCGCCGACGGTGGCGGCTGATCTGCAAGGTCGTGAAGCGCCTTCGTCATCGCATCGACATCCGGCACGAACCGTCCCGTCTCGTCCGTCCCCGGCAGCATGCGGGCGAGCCCGAGCTCTTGCGCGCGACTGGCTCTGATCAGCTGTTCCCGCCGCGGATGCGTCCGCGGCACGATCAGGGCCGGCTTGTCATAGGTCAGGACCTCGCAGAACGTATTGTATCCGCCCATGCAGACGACGGCCCTTGCCCGCTCGACCAGCTGCTCCGCTTGATTGTGGAACACGATGACATCGACGTTGCGAAGCTTGCTGGCCCGCTCGCGAAAGGCTTCGCGCTCCTCCACCGCCATGAACGGCCCCAGGACGAACAGGGCGGGCCACGGCAGCGCCCGGCCCGTCTCATAGGTTCGCAGAACCCAATCCACGAGTTCGGCACCGTCGCCGCCGCCTCCGGTCATGACCAGGAGGAAGTCCTGATCGACGATGGAGGGCCAGTGCTGGGTCGACCCCGCCTGCGTCAGAGGTCGCGGCAGGTACCCGGTGTAAACTGTCTTCTGCTCCACATCCGGGGGCACTTTGAGCCCTGTCAGCGGTTTGTAGAGGGCTTTGTGCCCATAGACCCAGACCTCGTCATAGGCTGAGCGTACGGTTTCCATGGAGTGTTTCCGTCGCCACTCCTTCCGCAACACGCTGGGCTCGTCCAACACGTCGCGAAGGCCGAGCACCAACTTGGTCCCCCGCGCCTTCAGCATGTCGAGCGCTCCCGAAACCTCCCCATGCAGCCCGTTCGGCTCCTTGTCGACGATCAGCACATCGGGATCGAACACCTCAGCTGTACGCTCGATGATCGACCTGCGCAGCTCGATCGTCTCGTCGATCTTGATATGGAGATTGAGGGCAGTGTAGTTGCCATTGCGCAGCTTGATGACACCGGGAACGCGCACGAAATCGACCCGTGACCGGAAATCATAGGCGCCGATGATCGGCGATCCCGTCAGAATGAGAACGGAGAGTTTCTTGTGACGGGCCACCAGACTATGCGCGATCGTCATCGATCGGCGCAGATGGCCGAGTCCAAACGTATCATGGCTGTAAAGCAGTATCTTGGCGCCGCTGCTTTTGCCACGAGCCATAGCAGTCCCCCTCGATGCTCTCATGCGCCATTTCACGTTCCCCACGCCGAAATGGCTTCGTCGCCCGGTCAATGCCTAGCACGTTGTCTCATGAGGTGAGAACATGATTTGGCATCAGATGACGACACTCAGGTAACGAAGGGTTCAGTGCGAACCTCGACAGCCTCGCCAGCGCAGTGCATTGTTTATGCTCGACTCGAGGCTTAAATGGGAAGCGCGTGTTCTGAATGGGTGTCGTCGGGACTTAGACCCGGATGAAAAGTGCGCCGCCTTGTTTTTTGATCCTGATGACGGAATTGAGATGACAGCAGCCGAAGGTTCAGAGGTTCGGGCGCCATGGGCGTCGCGTGCCATTCGCTTCTTTGCGCAAGCGCTGCCGCTTTCCTATTTTAAGAAGCCGCCGACCATCATTGTCGTCGACGTCACCAACTCGTGTAATCTTCGCTGCCCCGTCTGCCCGGTGACGATTGCGATGACGCGCAAGCGCGGCCTCATGAAGATCGAGGTGTTCAAGAAGATCATCGACGACTTCAAGTCCGAGCGCGAAAAGCCTGCGATGTATTTCAACTTCTCTGGTGAGCCGACCCTGAACCCGGCGCTGCCGGAGTTCATCGCCTACTCCCATGAGAACGGCCACGAGACGTTCCTCTCCACCAATGCCACGAAACTGACCGTGGAAATGGCGGAGCGCCTCATTCTGGCGGGTCTCGGTCGCGTCTACCTTTGCATGGACGGGTTTTCGAAGGAGGCTCAGGAGAGCTACCGCGTGAATTCGGATTTCGAGGAGGTCAAGGCCAATATCGAGATGTTCCTGGCCACCCGTCGCCGGCTGGGGGTGAAAAACCCGAAATGCGTGCTGCAGACGTTGCTGACCGGCTATTCCGAGCATCAGATGGATGACATCCGCGCCTGGGCGGAGAGCGCAGGCTTCGATCAGATCCGCTTCAAGACCTTCAGCATCGGGTCATACACGAGCGAGGAGGAAAAGCGCGACTTCAGCCGCTTCCTGCCCACCAAGGAAGAATTGCGGCGGCATCCGACGGGAATACAGCGGGCGACCTGTACCGCGCCCCTGCACCAGACGGTCGTGTTCTGGAATGGCGACTTGGGACTGTGCTGCATCGATTACGATCAGATGGTGCAGTTGCCGAACATCGGTGCCGGCGGCTTTCTCGATGCCTATCGCTCCGACGAGGCGGCTCGAGCCCGCAAGAAGGGATATTTGAAACAATTTGAGATTTGCAAAGGATGTTCTTACTCAAATGCCGAGAACATGGGAATGAAGATTGATCTGCACCAGCCGGTGTGATGAAGCTAGGTCGGGGATGAACTAGCCGCCTGAAGCTGCCACCGCAGCTTTTCTCCGGCTCATGGACGCGGGCATGGAAACCAATTTATTTTGGTATATTTGGAATCATACCAAGCGTGAACAGATTTGGGTTCTGTTCATCATCCTTCTGTCTATGCCGGTCTATTTCGTCTCGCTGGATCTTCCGAAGCAGATTGTGAATGGACCCATAACCGGCGAGGGTTTTGAAGACCCCACGGCGACGGCTCGCTTCCTTCACATTTCATTCGATCTTCCCGAGTTTCTGGGCGGATCGCATTTCGAGCTCTTCCCGGGCATCGAGCTGGGGCGGATGGGGTATCTGGTCGCCCTGTCCATGGCGTTCCTGTTCCTGGTCTGCGTCAACGGCGCCTTCAAGTTTTATATCAACACCTTCAAGGGCCGCCTCGGCGAACGGATGCTGCGCCGGCTGCGCTATGATCTCGTCGACCGGGTGATGCGCTTTCCATTGGGCCACTTTCGACGCGTGAAGGCGCCGGAAATTGCCACCATGGTGAAGGACGAAGTGGAGCCCATGGGTGGCTTCATAGGTGATGCCTTCGTCCAGCCGGTCTTTCTCGGAGGCCAGGCGCTCACGGCCTTGGCCTTCATACTCGCCCAAAGCTTTTGGCTGGGTCTCATCGCCTTCGGCGTTGTGGCGATCCAGGCCTACATCATTCCGAAGCTGCGTCGCCGGCTGTTGGTCTTGTCGAAGCAGCGCCAGATCACGGCCCGCCAATTGGCAGGCCGGGTCGGGGAGATCGTCGATGGCGTGGCCGATGTCCACCTGAACGACACCTCGAATCGCGAGCGCGCTGACATTGCCGATCGCCTCGGCCGCATCTTCTTCATCCGCTACGAACTCTATCAGCGGAAATTCGCGGTCAAATGGCTGAACAACTTTTTGGCCCAGCTGACACCGTTCATGTTCTATCTGATCGGTGGCTACTTCGCTCTGCGCGGCTCGATGGATATCGGCCAGCTCGTCGCGGTGATCTCCGCATACAAGGACCTCCCCTCGCCCATCAAGGAACTCATCGACTGGGACCAGCAGCGCCTTGACGTGCAGGTGAAGTACAATCAGGTCATCGAGCAGTTCTGTCCTGACAACATGCTCGATTCTTCGCTGCAGCTTCCACCCGACGCTCCGGTGCCGCACATTACCGATCCGATCGTCTTGTCGGGTGTGAGCGTCGTGGATGACACCGGCGCGCGCCTTCTGGAGACGACCTCCCTCACCCTTCAGCCGAAGGAGAGGGTCGCTGCCGTCGGCCCCATCAACAGTGGTGCCGAAACGGTCAGCGAGTTGCTTGTGAGACTGGCACTTCCCACGACGGGCCGCATCACGTTGAACGGGCAGAACCTCAGTGAGCTCTCCGAGGCCCTGACGGGCCGTCGTTTTGCTTATTTGGGCCCGGACACCTACTTTCCACATGCCACGATCCGCGAGGTGCTCCTCTACGGACTGAGCCATGTCCCCACCTCTCCCTATACCGGCGCAGGAAGTAGCGAGGCAGGGGGCGATCATTCCAAGGAGACCATGCTCCAGGAAGCGAAGCTTTCGGGAAACACGACACTGGACATCAAGGCCGACTGGGTCGACTACGAAAGCGCGGGCGTCGAGGGACCGGAAGAGCTTGGTGCTCAGATGTTGAAGGTCTTGATGATCGTCGACCTGCACGCCGATATGTTCGACTTGGGGCTGCGATCGAGCGTCGACCCCGTACAGTCTCCGGACATTGTCGAGCTTGTCCTCCAGGCCCGTGTTGTTCTTCGCGAGGTCTTCTCCAAGCCTCCCTTCGATCAACTCGTCGAGGGCTTTGACCCTGATCGATACAATCACCAGGCGACGGTCGGCGAGAACCTGCTTTTTGGCACGGCCCTGGGAGACACCTTCGCAGCCGCCAGCCTGCCCATGAATGATTATGTCCGTATCCTGTTGGAGCAGGAGGGGCTCGATGAGAAGCTCATCGAGATGGGCAGGGAGATCGCCTCGACCGTCATCGAGCTTTTTGCGGGTCTCCCGCCGGACCACCCGTTCTTCGAACAACTGAGCCTGATGACGTCCGAAGAGATCCCCGGTTACAAGACCCTGCTCACGCGGGCGTCGTCTGGGGGCGCCACCGCGGACGAAGAGCGCGCGATGCTGCTCAAGCTGGCCTTCGGTTACATAGAGCCGCGCCATCGCTTGGGTCTGTTCGACAGCGAGCTTGAGGAGAAGATATTGAAGGCTCGAAAGGCCTTCCACGAGAACCTGCCTGAGGAATATGCGGACGCGATCGCCTTCTATGACCCGGCCGAATACAATCCGCCCTCCAGCCTCCAGGACAATGTCCTGTTCGGTCGCATAGCCTATGGTATTGCCGACGGTCCCCGTCGTGTCCGCCAGGCCATGCGTGAGGTCTTTGAAAAGCTCGGAATGGAGCACGCCGTCATCGAGGCTGGGTTGAGCTTCAATGTGGGATCGGGAGGCAAGCGTCTGTCCGCCTCACAACGCCAGAAGTTGGCGATGGCGCGGGCTATCCTGAAACGGCCTGACTACCTGATCGTCAATCGCGCCCTTTCGGCCTTGGATGCTCGTAACCTCACCGAAATTATCGGGCGTGTGCTCGATATTTCTAAGAGCGATGAGCATGGGGGCTTTGGGATCTTCTGGGTGCTCGCCAATCCTCAGATCGCCACGCGCTTCGACAGAGTGATCCTGTTCGAGCAGGGTCGGATCGTCGATGATGGCCGGCCGGATGAGCTCACGACGAAGAATGCGCGCTTCGCCGAACTGGTGGCGTGAACGAACGATGCAGCGGATACTGAAAAAATCTGACAGGGGCTTCTGATGGCATCTCTAAAGGACGAAGTGGACGCTCTCAGAAGAATACCTCTCTTTGCGAATGTTCAGCCGCAAAAGCTTAAGCTCCTTGCGTTCACGTCAGAGAGGATGTCGTTCGAGCCTGGACAGGAGCTGTTTCATCAAGGCGACACGGGGGATGCGGCCTACGTGATCATTTCTGGCTCCGCGGAAGTGCTGGTGGATACGCCGGAGGGGATGATACCCGTGGCGAAAATAGGCGAGAATGACTTCGTCGGTGAAATTGCAATTCTGTGCGATGTCCCCAGGACCGCCACGATCCGGGCTGCCGAACGCGTCGAGACGCTGAAGATCATGAAGGATCACTTTCTTCGCATGTTGGGTGAGTTTCCGGAAATGGCCGTGGAAATCATGCGCGAGCTGGCCTACCGGCTTCAGCGCACGACCACTGAGCTGACCGACGCACGCCAGCAGCAACGCGACGAAAGTTGACGGGCGATCACCATTGCCCGCTCCTCCGCGATCTGGTTACTGTTGAACAGGATCACCGTCTCAGCGCCTGAGAGCGCAAGGTCGAGAAAGGCGGATGCGGCTAGCCAGTTAGGTGGAGGTTGTTATGGTGTTGGTACGTTCGGCGCTCGCGGCATTTTTCGTCGCGATGATGATGCCCGCTTTTGCATTGGCGCAGGAGGGAGTGCTCCGTGTGGGAACGGAAGGTGCATACCCTCCCTTCAATTTCTTCGATTCGAACCGCCAGCTCCAGGGTTTCGACGTCGATATCGCCAATGCGGTTTGCGAAAAACTGAAGATGAAGTGCGAATTCACGGCCCAGGACTGGGACGGGATTATTCCGGCCCTCCTGGCCAAGAAGTTTGACGTGATCATCGCATCGATGTCCATCACGGAAGAACGCAAGAAGAAGGTGGATTTTACCAACAAATACTACAATACGCCGGCACGTTTCGTCGCGGCCAAGGATAGCGATGTGAAATCGGTTGACCCCGCTGCCCTGGCCGGCAAGACGCTTGGGGCGCAGTCGGCGACCATCCACGCCAACTACCTTCAGGAAAAATACAAGGACGCCGAGATTAAGTTGTATGGCTCCCAGGATGAAGCCAATCTCGACCTTGTCTCCGGGCGGCTCGATGCGATCCTGGCGGACTCGACTGTCCTGTACGAATGGATGAAAACGGCGGATGGAAAGTGCTGCGAATTCGTCGGAGAGCCGCTCAGTGACCCCGCCTTTTTCGGGATCGGCGCGGGCTTTGCGCTCCGAAAGGATGAAACCGAACTGCGGGAAAAGCTGAATAAGGCGATCGCCGAGATCCGCGCTGATGGCACCTACGAGAAGATCAACGCGAAGTATTTCCCCTTCTCGGTATATTGAGAGATGGACACCCTCGAATAACGGAACACGGTCATGGCTGATGCCATGACCCTCCTGTCGTTTGGACCGGAGGGCTGGGGAGATGAACTTGCAGCCGGAGCCTGGCTGACCATCAGGTTGGCATTGGCGACGGTACCCGTGGGACTCGTCTGCGGGTTTCTTCTCGCTTTGGGTCGAAACAGTGAGAACCGGTATCTCAGAGCCTCATGTGACGCCTTCACCACCGTCTTTCGCGGCCTCCCGGAGCTTCTGACGCTGTTCATCGTCTACTATGGCGGTCAGCTTCTACTGCAACGCTTCGTATTGCTCTTCAGCGACATCGACATTCAGATCCATCAGTTCCTGGCAGGGCTCATCGCCCTGTCGCTGGTCTTCATGTCCTTCGCCAGCGAAGTCTTTCTCGGGGCTCTGCGTGCCGTTCCCAAGGGTCAGCCTGAAGCCGCGATGGCGCTGGGCCTGAAGCATCGCCAGACCATGGTTTTGGTCATTTTCCCGCAACTCATGCGCCATGCCCTGCCGGGTCTGTCGAACCTGTGGCTTTCTTTGGTCAAGGACACATCCCTGGTGTCGGTCATTGCCCTCACCGACCTCCTCCGCCAAACCAGCATTGCCGTCGGCGTGACGAAACAGCCATTCCTCTTCTACTCCGTCGCTTGCCTGATTTACCTCGCCCTCTCCATGGTCTCCTCGATCGGATTGACGGGGATCGAGCGTTGGGCGGATCGGGGTATGCGGGGCAACCGGCGATGATTGACTTTGAGCTGATGTCCCGATACGGCCCCGTCATGCTGCAGGGACTATGGGTGACCGTGCAGCTTGTCGTCATTTCGGTGACCATAGGGTTCTTGTTCGCGACGGTTCTGGCCCTGGCGCGGCTGTCGTCCAACAAATTGATTGCTGCGCCCGCCTTCGCCTACAGCTATTTCTTTCGCGCCACCCCGATCCTGGCCCAGATCTTCGTCATCTATTACGGTGCTGGGCAGTTTCGTCCGGTCCTCCAGCAATACGGTCTCTGGTTTTTCTTCCGCGATGCGTTCTTTTGCGCGGCCTTCGCCTTCACGCTGAATTCGGCCGCGTATCAGGGTGAAATCCTCCGCGGCGCCATCCGCGCTGTGCCCCTGGGCCAGATCGAGGCGGCGCAGGCACTTGGCCTCCATCGTTGGCTGATCTTCTTCAAGATCACCTTGCCGCAGGCGCTGATCACCGCCCTCCGTCCTCTTGGCAATGAGATCATCTTGATGATCAAGGCCTCCGCTGTCGCCAGTGTCATTACGGTCTTTGATCTCATGGGCGCGACGCGGCTGGCCTTCGCCCGGTCTTTCGACTTTCAGGTCTATCTCTGGGCCGCGGTCCTCTATTTGATCATCGTCGAAATTCTGCGGCGGGTTTGGAATCTGTTGGAGCAACGGATGACGCGGCATCTCTCGTTAAAAACCAAGTCCACCGAGGCCCGAGGACTGCAGAATGCCAAGATGAGCAGTGGGAAGTCGGTAGAGCCGGCTTAGGATTGCGGTGTCGCGCTTGGTGCCAAATGGGTCGCTCCGGAAAGACGGACTCGCGGTGGCGCGTTGGAGGATGCTCCTCGGTGCGGCTGGCGAGGCGGAGAACAAGTCATGATTGATATTCGTGAGCTTTCCAAACAGGTGAGTGCCAAGGCCACCAAAAGAGCCGGCGGCCGCGCCGCGCGCATGCGTGAACGAACGAACGCCCCCGTCATTGCCTTTCCCACTTTGCAACGGAACATCCCGGTCTACGAACTCCTCCCCGCCGAAGCCGTCGAAATCATTCACGACGAGTCCATGAAGATCTTGGAAGAGATCGGTATCGAGTTCCGGGACGAGGAATCCTTGGTCTATTGGCGCGCTGCGGGGGCGACGGTCGAGAACACCAGAGTGCATATCGACCGTGACCTGCTGATGAGCCTCGTCCGTAAAGCTCCCCGGCAGTTCACCCTCAATGCCCGCAATCCTCAACGCAGCGTGCGTGTGGGAGAGCGCAATTCCATTTTCATCCCCATGTATGGCGCGCCCTATGTCAGGGACTTGGACGGAAAGCGGCGTTACGGGACGAAGGATGATCTCTACAATTTTCATCGCCTGGCGCAGATGTCACCGGCGCTTCATTCGTCCAGTTCGATCATCTGTGAGCCGATGGACGTGCCCGTTCCTCACCGCCACCTGCACATAAATTATGGCACCCTGCGCTGGTCCGACAAACCCTATATGGGCATCGTGACATCGAAGGATCGGGCTGAGGACACGATCGCTATGGCCAAGATCGTCTTCGGCGACGATTTCGTCCGCGACAACCCCGTGATGGCCTCCGTCGTGAATGCCAACTCTCCCCTCGTCTGGGACGCCACGATGCTCGACGCGTTGAAGATCTATGCCGCGCATAACCAGCCGTGTCTGATTTCGCCCTTCGCCCTCTGTGGCGCCTCCACCTCCGCATCGACCGTAGGGTCCGTCGCCCAGGTGAATGCCGAGGCCCTTGCGGGTATTGCCTTTACACAACTTGTCCGGTCGGGCTGCCCCATGGTCTATGGCCAGTTCATGGTGGCCGTCGATATGAAGACCGGCGCTCCCATGGGCGGAACGCCGGAGGCTGCGCAGATGACGCTGATCATGGGTCAGCTCGCCCGCTTTTATGGTCTGCCTTTCCGCACATCCGCCTTCCATGTCGGCTCCAAGATTGCCGACGCTCAGGCGGGCTATGAAGGCAACATGCTCATGCATGCGGCGATCCTGTCCGGGGCCCATTACATCTGGCATGCCGCCGGCTGGCTGGAGGCGGGGCTGACCTGCGGCTATGGCAAGTTCATGCTCGACGCCGAGCAGTGCGAAGGGTGGTATCGCTATGCCCAGGGGGTGAACCTCGACGACCTCCAGGATGCCATGGCCGCCGTGAGGCAGGTGGGTCCCGCAGGCCATTTCCTCGGCACCCAGCATACCCTCGATCACTTCGAGAAGGCTTTCTTCATGCCATCCCTCATGGATTTCAATTCCTGGGAGCAATGGAGCGCCGAAGGGGAGCACACCGCCGAGCAGCGAGGAGTCGAAAAGGCCAAGGCGCTCCTGGCCAACTATGAAGAGCCGGAACTGGACCAGGCTGTGCACGAGGAGCTTCTGGATTTCATCGCCAGGCGCGAAGCGGTTTTGCCGACGGCTGCAGCCTGACCTATTCCGCGACTTCGGCGGCGGCTCTGATCAGTGATTGGGCGATGAGGGCTCGCAGCGAAGCCGGCCGCAGAGGTTTGGTGAGATAGCCGACATCGAGGTCGGTTGCGCGCGACTGGAGGATCCGCGAGCGGTCCGCCGTGATCAGGACGGCTGGGAGCTTCTGCTGCGCCTTTCTCCGCAGTCTTTCGATGAGGGCAAGACCCGTATCCTGCTGCAGGTGATAATCTGCCAGGATGATGTCGACCCGGATATCCTCCCTGATCCAGGCCATCGCCTCCTCGGCGTCCTTCGCGATCATCACCTGGCAGCCCCAGGCGGAAAGGAGGCTTTCCATGCCTTCGAGGATGGCGGCCTCATTGTCGATGCAGAGGACGCTGATCCCGTTCAGATGCGCCGTGGGGATGCGCGGCAGCCTGACCTTGGGCGCCTGAGACGCCCGGCCTGTGGTTGGCAAATGGATGGCGAAGACCGAACCCCGCCCGATCTTGGATCGGACGTCCAGGCTATGGCCCAGGACATTGACGATGCGTTCGACGATGGACAATCCCAACCCAAGCCCCGGCACGTCGCCGGCTGTGCTGTCGAGCCGCTGGAACTCTTGGAAGATGACCTTGAGCTTGGAGTCGGGAATGCCCGGCCCGGAATCATGGACTTCGATGGCCACGCCTCCGCCATGTTGACGACAGCCGACGACCAGCCCCCCCGACTGCGTGTACTTGATGCCGTTGGAAACGAGATTCTGCAGCGCCCGTCTCAGGAGACGCCTGTCCGATTGCACCGTGAGGCTTGTCGCGACGAAGGTCAGCTTCAGCCCCTTCTCTGTCGCCACCGGCCCGAACTCCACCTCGAGGGCCTTGAACAGTTCGTCCAATTGGAAGGAGGTGAGGTCCGGCTTCATCGCGCCTGCATCGAGACGGGAAATGTCCAGGAGAGCCGACAGAATTTCCTCGACCGCCTCCAGCGACGCGTCGATGTTGCGAATGAGCTGCTTGTCGACGGTTCGCCGGTTACGCTCCACCAGGCTTGAGGTGTAGAGCCGCGCGGCATTGAGGGGCTGTAGGATGTCATGGCTTGCCGCTGCGATGAACCGTGTCTTGCCGAGATTGGCGGCCTCGGCCTCGGCCTTCGCCCGCCCGTATTCGCTGTTCAGGGCCAGCAATTCGACAGTCCGCTCCTGGACTCGCCGCTCGAGGCTCTCATTGGCCTTTTGCAGCGCCTCGGACGCTTTCTCGCGCTCTGTGATGTCCGCGAACGTCACTACGATGCCGCCATCCGGCATCAGGTTGGATCGTGCCTCGATGATCGTTCCGGACCTCATCCTCTCCTGATAGGGAGCGCGCGTGACGATGAGATTGTTGATACGCCGCGTGACGGCTTTTTCCGGATCCTCGCTACCGAGATCGGCCCGCACGATGATTGTTCTGGCGATCTCGTGGATCGGTATGCCGATCCTTTCCATGTCCTCCGGCAGTTCCAGCAGCAGGCCGAACTGGCGATTCCAGCAGATCAGGCTCAGATCACGGTCGAAGACCGCAATCCCCTGGCGGACGTGGTCGATGGCCGACTGCAGCAGGTCTCTATTGTACTGGATCGCCGCCGAGGCATCGTCCAGGAGCCGCATGGCGCCCCGGGTATTGCCGCTGAAGCGCTGAAGCATGAGCGACAGGACGAGACGCGAAGATGCCGCCCCGACCGCGCTGGCCAGCACATGTTCCGAAAAGCGAAGCAATCGGATGTCGGCTTCCGCATGATCGTCGAGAGCGATGTTTCGGCTGCTGGCGAATTCGGCGAAGGATCGATCCGTGCGTTCCACTCCGAGATAGCGGGCCACCGTCCGCCGGACGTCTCCGACCGAGACGGCTGTCCGCCAAAGCCGGAAGCTCGGGGTCGCCACGGATCGCTCGCTGGAGACGAAAATGCTCGCCTGCAGGCGTTCGATCGGCTGCGGCAGCGTCAGCAGCGACACCGAGACATAAGCCGTGATGTTTAGCAGCAGGCTCCAGAAGACGCCGTGGGCGAGGGGTTCGAACTCCAGGTTGAACAAAAACTCTGGTCGCAGCAGCGCGATGTCGAACGGCCCGTGCTCGAGGATCATGGGGGAGAACCAGCCGGAATTGACGAGCGCTGGCAGGAGCAAGGTGTAGCCCCACATGAAGGTGCCGACGAGCACGCCGGCCATTGCGCCTTTGGCGGTCGCCCTGCGCCAGATCAGTCCGATGAAGAAGGCAGGCGCGAACTGAGCGATCGCTGCGAAGGACAGCAGGCCGATATCGGCGAGAGCGAACGAGTTGCCGATCATCCGGTGAAACACGTAGCCCAGCGCCATGATGATCAGGATCGCTCCCCGCCGGATCATGAGGAGCACGGCTCCCATGTCGTCGACGCTCTGAGAGTTTCGCTCCTGCCTCTTCAGCAGCAGGGGAACAGCGATGTTGTTGCTGACCATGATGGACAGGGCGAGCGATGCGACGATCACCATTGCCGTTGCGGCAGAAAGCCCTCCGATGAAAGCGATCAGTGTGAAGATCGGCGCTCCTGCAGCGACAGGAAGAGCAAGCACGAAGCTGTCGGCATTCGTCGCCCCGACGCCGAATGTGAGCAGTCCTGCGATCGCGATGGGAACGACGAAAATGTTGATGGCGACCAGATAGAGGGGAAACAACCAGGCTGCCCTTTTCACGTCGGACAGGCTGGTATTCTCGACGACGGTCACATGGAACTGGCGGGGAAGCAGGATGACGGCAAGGGTCGACAGCAGGGTCATCGTGATCCAGCGCCCGCCTTCGAAGCCCCGCGTGAGCAGCCCCTCGATCTCGGGATGGTGCGAGACGGCCTCGATCATCGAGCCTACTCCCCCCATCATGCCGAACACGATGAAGCTGCCGACCAGGAGGAAGGCAATCAGCTTCACCACCGACTCGAGAGCGATTGCCGCGATGACCCCGTCCTGGTGCTCCGTGGCATCGATATGTCGTGTGCCGAAGAGCATCGTGAATGCCGCCATGGCGATGGCGACGACCAGTGCGAGGTCGCCGATCACGGGGATCCCGAGAACGCCATCGGTCTCGGAACCGGAAATCGCGAGCAGCGTGGTCAGCGAATTGGCGACGGCCTTGAGTTGCAGGGAGATGTAGGGAATGACGCCGAGAACCGCGACCGCCGAGACGGCAGCGCCGAGAGCTTGGTTCTTTCCGTAGCGGGCCGCGATGAAATCGGCGATCGAGGTAATGTTGTGCCGTTTTGCCAGGTCGACGATGTGCCGGATGATGGGCCACCCAAGCGCAAAGACGATGATGGGCCCGATATAGATGGGCAGGAACTCGAAACCCGTGCGGGCCGAGAGGCCGACGCTGCCGTAGAAGGTCCAGGAGGTGCAATACACGCCGAGGCTGAGGGCATAGACCAGCGGACGTGGTGTCCCCTGCCGGCGCTTACGGACCCGGTCGTAGTAGCTGGCCACCGCGAACAAGGCCCCGAGATAGCCCAGTGCCACGGCAATGATGGTCCAGCTGTTAAACATCGCCGGCGCCTTGGCCTTCGATCTTTGACGTCTCGCTGTCAATTCGGCGCGGAGGAGATCCCGCAGGGCTGAGGTTCATTGCCATTGTCCATAGGCGGAGGTGATGTTCCATGGCATCATTCTCCGGAAACAAAGCACTTGTTTCTTCTAATGCAGTCGTACGACGAGCGCCGAAGGAGTTTTGCGCATGGCAGGCGTCATTCAGGAATTCAAGGAATTTGCAGTCAAGGGCAATGTCGTGGACATGGCCATCGGCATCATCATCGGAGCATCATTCACCACGATCGTGAAGTCGCTGGTGGACGACATCTTCATGCCCATCGTTGGCCTCTTGACCGGCGGCGTCGACTTCACCGATTTCTTCATAACCCTCAAAGGCGCTGGCGAATACCCAACATTGGCGGCGGCAAGAGCTGCTGGAGCGGTGACGATCAACCTGGGCCTTTTCATCAATGCGTGCATCGCCTTTCTGATCGTTGCCTGGATCATGTTCATGGTGGTCAAGGCGATGAACCGGCTTCAGCGCAAGGCTGAGGCAGGAACCGCCGACGTACCGCCGCCTCGCCAGGAAGTCCTGCTTGAAGAGATCCGTGACGCCCTCGTCCGCAACTCGACCCGCCCCTGACTGCCTTTGAGTTCGGCTGGTGACTTGACACCGTCTGAACAAGGCTCTCCGCAGCGTTCACCTCTCATGCTTTCTGCTGAGGGGTGACCATCTTCCCCGCAGGCGGGACTTGCCGTATGGAGTGCAAATCTCCACGGAGGCCCCCATGACGCCGCAACCGATCAGTTCCATTCTGGAAAACCGCTTCACCTTTCTCATCGCCCGCGTCCTCCTCACTCTGCCGTTCTGGGCGAGCGGTCTGTCTAAATTGATCATGTTTGACCAGGGCGTGGCCGAAATGGAGCATTTTGGCTTCACCCCGGGAGTTGTTTTCAATGTTGCCGTCATCGTCACCCAGCTCGGAGGCTCTCTTCTGGTGATCCTCAATCGTGCCACCTGGCTCGGCGCAGGCGCTCTGGCTGTGTTCACGGCCCTGACCATCCTTCTGGTTCATACCTTCTGGAACGAGGAGGGAGAGGCGGCCATGATATCGATGTTTTTCGCGCTGGAGCATATCTCGGTGATCGGCGGCCTGATATTGGTGTCGATCCTCGCGCAGAGGGACTCCCTCACATCCTAGGACCTCATTTGATGCAGAACGAAGGGGCTTCGCAGATGGACGCGATCCGTGGCTCCGTGAAGGATGAGCCGGAAAGCGGAATCATGACGCCGATCAATTATGGCTTCGGCCGGCAAGGATTGATCCCTCTTTGGTCTGGGGAAGGCAGCCTGCCGACGCCGGCCTTCATCAGTGAAGCCTGCAACGCGAGCCTCACCAGGGGCGAGACCTTCTACACGTGGCAGCGCGGGATCCCGGAACTGCGCCAGGCGCTGGCAACCTATCACCAACGGCTCTATCGCAAGGACTTCTCGCCGGAGAATTTCTTTGTCACCGGCGGGGGCATGCAATCGATCCAATTGGCGATGCAGATCCTCACGGGTGAGGGTGACGAAGTCATCATCCCCACGCCCGCCTGGCCGAATTATGCGGCACCCCTGCGGCTCAAGGGCGCCCGCCCGGTCGAGATCCCCATGACCTATGCGGCAACCGGCTGGAGCCTTGATCTCGATCATCTTTTCGACGCTGTCACCGAGCGGACGAAGGTGATTGTCCTCAATACGCCGAGCAACCCGTTGGGCTGGGTCGCCACCTTGGAGGATCTCGTTGCCATCCGCGACATGGCGCGCAGCCGCGGGCTCTGGATCGTTTCCGATGAGGTCTATTCCCGTTTCTACTTCTCTGCCGGCGGCACCAGTTCCTTGCCCCCCTCCTTCATCGATGTGTGCGACATGGAGGAGCGCTTGATCATGGCCAACACCTTCTCCAAGAACTGGGCCATGACCGGCTGGCGTGTAGGCTGGATGTCAGCACCGAAGCTTTTGGGCGATGCGATAGAAAACCTCATCCAGTACAACACGTCGGGCACGGCTGCCTTCATGCAGCATGGCTGTATAAAGGCTCTCGAAGATGGCGAAGAGTTCTTGGCGCAGCAGATCGCCCTGGCCCGTGCGAATAGAGACTTCGTCTCGCGCCGGTTGTCTGAGATCGACGGCATCGATTTCGCCATGCCGGAAGGCGCTTTCTATTTGTTCTTCAAGGTCGAGGGGATGCAGGACTCCATGGCAGCGTCCCTGAGGATCATCGACGAGGCGGGCGTCGGGCTGGCGCCTGGCTCTGCCTTTGGCCCGGGCGGCGAGGGATTCATGCGCATCTGCCTGCTGCGCGAGCGGCATCACACCGAGGAGGCGACGGGCCGCTTGGTGCGCTGGTTTAAGAACACCTGGTTCGGGAGCAGATCCGGCCGAGCTTAGCTGTCGTAGCTGCGGTCGCCGTCGATCCTGCCCGCTGCGATGACCGCCTGCGTCCGGCTCTCCACGCCCAGCTTTTGCAGCACCGCTGAGACATGTGCCTTGACGGTTGCCTCGGAGACTCCGAGCCCATAGGCGATCTGCTTGTTGAGCAATCCCTCCCGCAGCATCATGAGAACTCTGACCTGCTGCGGCGTTAATGTCGCGATTTTCCGGGCGATCTCATCAGTTTCGTGATCGGAGCTGCCGCTTCCTGCGATGTCGGCCGGCAACCAGATCTCGCCTTTGAGCACTTCGGCCACGGCGGCCCTGATGACACCGACCGGGGTTGATTTCGGCACGAAGCCTGACGCGCCGAGATCGATCGCGCGCCGCATCACCGGCGGCTCCTCCGTGGCGGACACCACGATGGTGGGTGTATCCGGAAACTGCGCCCTGAGGAATGCCAGGCCCGCCAATCCCTGGACCCCGGGCATCTTCAGGTCGAGCAGGACCAGATCGAACGGTCCGGCGCCCTCCAGGATCGTGATGACCTCGTCGAGGGAACCGGCTTCCGTGATGTCGACATTTTCATAGGATGCTGCCAGGGACTGCCGCAAAGCATCGCGAAACAGGGGATGATCGTCTGCTATGATGAACCGATAGGAGGGCATTATCTCGCTTTTCCGCTCCGCCTGACGCAGTGAGCCGGCGGCATCTCTCATCCTTTGTCCTCTATTGACCCTATGAAATGCAATGCAATTTCACGCTGATGCGGCTGATCGCGGTGCTCCATGACGTAAATCGCTTGCCAAGTTCCCAATGACAGCGCTCCGCCGCTGACCGGCACCGAGAGGCTCGTCTGGGTCAGGGCTGATTTGATATGCGCGGGCATGTCGTCCGGGCCTTCCAAGTCATGGCGGTAACGCGCGTCGCGGGGGGCCAATACATCGAAATGATCCAGGAGGTCCTTCCGGACGTCTGGATCTGTATTTTCCTGAACGATGAGCGAGGCCGATGTGTGTCGGATTACGACCGTAAGCAGCCCGTTAGCGGCCCCTGCCCCGCCGAGCCAATCGTTGATCCGGGAGGTGACGTCCACGATGCTCCGTCCACGCGTTGGAATGACGAGCATGGACATCGCTTGTTTCAGCGGCACATCCTCTGATGATCTCACGGTCAAATATCTTCGCCCGGCTTTTCTTTGAGTGTCTGGGTCAACGCGAAGAATCGACGGAACATGTCCTCGAAGAATCCCATGATCACGTTGAGCTGCTTTTCTGCCGGCTCCATCAGCTCTCCGACTGACTTTCCCCCGGCTTTTTCGAGTGCGCTTATTCTTGTTTTGAGTTCAGCATTTTCCTTTCGGAGTTCCTCGATTTCGCTCCTGAGGCTCGCGGTATCATCCTTGACGGGAGCACAGTCCATTGCACCGTCGCGGCCCGAACATTTGAGAATGCCTCCAGTCTGCTGATCGAGGCGGATGAAGCCTCCGTCGGCCGTCTCTTCGATCGTGTAGCGCTTGGAGGAATCGACGAGTGTTTGTGCCTGTGAACTGAAGGAAATCATCAAAAAAGGAGCAATCGCAGCAACGATCGCCCCGCTCCTGAACCACTGCATTGGGCCTATCCACCTTGTCATGACAGCCACTGTAACGCGATGCCGAAGCAATGGGTTCAAATTCTCCAGGAAGGGCGTCATTCGGCTGCGTCAGCTCCTAAGCTTTTCTTTTCCTTGAGCATGCCCTCGACGATCGAACAGGTTCGTTCCAGTTCCGTGATGGTATCGTCGAGCTCTTTGCGCTGCTTCTTGAGGGTGTTTAATCGCCCCCGGAGTTTATCGGCCGCGACTTTCAGCTGTTCCGCATGCCCGTCTTTGAGATGATAAAGGTCAATGATCTCCTTTATTTCCTCGAGGGACAACCCGACCCTCTTGCCCCGCAGGATCAGCTGAAGCCTCACCCGATCGCGCTGACTGAACAGCCTCGTCCAGCCTCTTTTGGCCGGAGCCAGCAAGCCCTTCTGCTCGTAGAATCTTAAAGTGCGTGGCGTGACGTCGAACTCGACGCACAGATCCGAAATGCTGAAAACCTTGCATCGCTCGGCTTGGGCAATGGGCGCCCTCGTCATACGCGCTTCTCTCCATCCAGGGGTCGGTCCGCCGATGTGTTTGGGCAAGTTTTAACAAAAACCTTCAAGAGTGAGGGATCCGACGACTGAGTTAACTCATAATTTACCCAACTGGTTAACTTTTATCCAAGTGATTCCTGGGCTTCGGCATGGACACGCGCACGGTAATCCGCGCGCCCCCGAAGTCGAGTTTGTAGTGAGAGCACAATGACAGCGGGCGTGCCTTGGAGCATCAAGGGGGTTGAACCGAAAGCTCGAGAGGCTGCCAAGCTCGCTGCGCGGAAGGAGGGGCTGACATTGGGGGAATGGCTTAACGCCATGATCCTGGAGACGCCCCCTTCCCCGGAGACCGTGAGACAGGCATCGACGGCAAGCTTCTCCACTCGGCCTGCAGAGGCGGTGGAGCAGAAGCTCGAGCGTCTGTCGGAGCAACTCGCGGAGCTGACGCGCCAACAGCAGCAGACCACGGCAGGCCGCTTCATCGACTATCGCTCGAGCCTGTCCACGACGGAATCGAACACAGAAGTGCTGATGGCGCGCGTGGAGCGGCATGAACGGCAGACGGTCGAGGCTCTGGCTGCCATCAATGAGCGCCTGTCCGGAATAGCCAAACAGTTCGGCGATTTTCGAACGTCGGCGCAATCCGTTCAGGTGCCGACCTCTCTGGAAGCGTCTTTGCGCACGATCATGGAACGCATTGAGGCCGGAGAGCGCCGTCAACGCGATCTTTTGCAGCCCCACGATCGAAGCGCCGCCTGGGGCATGGGTTCGGTCAACCCGCGCCCCGACATCCCCGACAACGCAATTTCTGAACTCGAGTCTCGGTTCAATGCTCTGGCGCAGCGGCTGGCGACCACCGAACGAAACGCAGAAGCGGCGGCGCGCAACGCGGCGGTAACGGCGATTCGGGAGGCGCAGGCCGAATTCAAGACGGCGGAGCAGAGGATTATCGCTCTCGTCGGTGAACTTGCGCAAGCAGACGACGCTTCGGCGACACGGCTGGAAGATCTTTACCGTCAGGTCTCGCTTCTGGCGGAGCGTCTCGTGGCCGTGGAGAAATCCGGTCTGCGGGACTATGACCCTGGCCGCATCGTGGACATCGAGAAGCGGCTGGATGGCTTTGATAATCGTCTGCGCGCGGCCGTTGAGAGCAACCCCAGCGCCGACATGCTGCTTGAGCTCCAATCCCACGTTGTTGCTCTGACCGAAAAGCTCGCTTTGACCGAAGAGCGGTTCAGCGGCATCGAGGCCATTGAGCAGAGCATTTCTGAGCTTTTGGCCGCCATGGAGGAGAGCTCTCCTTCGGAACTCGGGGCATCGAGCGAGCTTCAATCTCTCCGGAATGGCCAGTCTGCGATTGAGCGGCAGTTGGAGCAGGCGGACCATCAGACCAAGGAAACGCTGCGGGCGGTCAACGAAACCCTGGAGAAGGTCATCGGCCGTCTGTCCTCGTTGGAGCAGGCGCACAACCAGGATCAGGAACCTCCCGCCGGTGATGAGGAGAACCTCGCGGCAGATCAAGAGCCTGCAGCCCCAGAACCCCTCGGTAAAGGGGACATGCCCCCCGCGCCGCCACCGGCGGATCGGCGCGAGAGCCCTGACCCCGAACTGCGGCCCGGGTCGTCCCGCAACGAGGCGAGTTCGATAGACACCGTGACTCGCCGCGATGACTTCATTGCTGCCGCTCGTCGCGCTGCGCAGGTTGCAGCCCAGGCGCCGCAGCCCGCCGCGGCACGCTTCAATCCCCTGAGCAAGCTCAGGTCCCTCGCGCGGGCCAAGTCGCCGGAAGCCGAAGATGATCACTCGGCGTCGGACGCTGCGAGCAGCCGCAAGCCCCTGATCCTGGCCGGGGCAATTCTGCTCCTCTTGGCCGCCTCCGCCTATACGATCGCAGATGGAACCCGTCGTGCCGGAACCGCAAATCCAGAACTGAGTGCGGAAGACACGCTCTCGCAGACACCAGGCCGCACCGATCGCGCTCCTGCTCGGGCGACTGTTGCGACCAAGGGTCAAGCGGTCCCGGCACCAACGCGCGTCACGCCCTCCTTCCGGGATCCCGTGACGACAGGGTCGATCGGCGTCCAACGGCCGACCCTTCTGCCCCCACCGCTGCCCACGCCGGATCCCTCCTCCGCTCAACGGGGGATCTCCGATCCTGCCGCACGCGAGAGCGCCTCTCGGGAGGACCTGCCTGAGCGGGCGGGATCGCAGTCTCTCCGCGGCGCAGCCTTGACCGGTGATCGCCTGGCCCAGTTCATCGTTGCAGTCAGGCTGATCGAAGGCGACGGCCCGAGTGAAGCGGCTCTGGCCGCCCGCTGGTTTCAGAAGGCGGCAGCGCAGGGTTTTGCCCCAGCTCAATACCGCTTGGGCATGCTCTATGAACGGGGTGCCGGCGTCCCGAAGGACATCGCAGCCGCACGCGTCTGGTATCAGCGCGCCGCCGAGAAGGGCAACGTCAAGGCGATGCACAACCTGGCTGTAACTCTGGCGGGCGGCGCTGATGCACCGGACTACGCGAAGGCCGCGATCTGGTTCGCTGCTGCGGCAGCCTATGGAATTCGCGACAGCCAATACAACTTTGGCGTACTTTTGGAGAAGGGTCTCGGCATTCCGGAGGATCTTGCCGAAGCCTATCTCTGGTATGCGCTCTGTGCGCGCGGCGGTGATAAGGATGCAGCAGCCCGCGCCGAAGATCTGAAGTCCCGACTGACCTCGGAAGCACTGGTCGCGATGAACCGGCGGGTGTCGACTTGGAAGCCGAAGGCGCCGCTTCTCGAAGCCAATAATGTCGTTCTTCCTGCAGAGTGGCGCGATGCTCCTGCGCGGAGAACGGATCAACGCGCGGAAATCACGCGAAAGATGCCTTTGGCGACGCTCCAATAGCGCTTGGTCCTCGTCCATAGTACAGCAATCTATTGAGTGCAGACTGGCGCCGGACATGGCAGCGGACGATTGTTGATCGATGGAAAAGAGGGCCCGAGTGCAGGAGTCGAGGCAGTTCCCTAAGTCTGCCTTGGCCTTCGGATGTATTGGGGCGATCCCCTTCATCGGTTTGGCTGTCGCTGTCTGGCTGGTCGATTCTCCAGAGGAAATCGGCGCGATAACCGTCATCACTCTGATTTACGGGGCGGTGACACTGGCATTTCTCGGAGGCATTCGCTGGGGGACCGGCCTCGGCCCCTACGCAGCCGACCGAACCCGCTCCGCCTTCATTCTGAGCCTGTCATCCTTGCTCATCGGCGGCGCTTCGCTTCTCCTCCCACCGATCCCCGGAATAATTCTCCTGACCGCCGGCTTCATCCTTCAGTTTGGATGGGACATGGCAACGGTCCAGCGAGCCTTGCTGCCCCTCTGGTACGGAAAGCTGCAACTCTTCCTGACCGCCATGGTGAACACTGGTCTGCTGATCATCCTGGCGAGACTGATCCTGATGGCGCCCTCCGCTTAGGAGAACTCCGGGAGGAGGACGCGCGAGGGAAAGGCATAGACCGCCTGCCGCCCCAACATCCAGACGGCAAACTTCCCCTGTGAGAACAGGGAGGAAATCGCCGGGCTGCGGACATTGAGCCCACCCGTGAACGAGCCGAACGCCGGCATGATCAAGCGCTCTCCATCGCTCGCGAAGCAGCGGCCTCGCAGCCGCAATCCACGTTGCGCTATGGCAGCCACCGGATGGAGATGACCGGCAATCTCCGGCTCTGTCGCTGATCCATGCGAAGGCTCGTGCCGGAGCGTGATCGGTCCAAGGCGAATGCTGGATCCCACCGTTCCGCCGAGATCGATGGGCGGCGCCTTGTCGTGATTTCCTGCAAGCCAGATGACCTCATGCGCCTCGGTGAAGTGGCGGATGCGAACCAGATCCTCGGCGTCCAGGCGACTGCGGGCGCCCCCGTCGTGAAAACTGTCGCCAAGGGAAATGATCCGCTCTGGCCTGAGCCTGCGGCAGACCTCATCCAGCGCCCTGAGGGTGGAGCGAGTGTCATAGGGCGGAAGAAAGACCCCCCGCATGGCATAGCTTGAACCCTTCTCGAGGTGGAGATCGGCGACGACGATCGTTCGCAGGTCCGGGACGTGCAGGGCGCCCGAGACATCGAAGCGCAGATCGAGGCCGCGGATCTGAAGTCCTGTGACGCGTTCAGTGAACGGAGGAATTGATCTGCATGGCTTCGTCGATGAGTGATTCGGCGGCTTCTGCAAAAAGGGCTTCATGCGCTTCGCCATAAATGCGTTCGCGGCCGATCTCAAGCATTACCGGTACGGCCAGCGGCGATACCGCATCGAGAGCGCGATAGGTGAGCCTCCCTTTGACGCGCTTGAGCATGTCGCCGAGGCGGCGAATGTCCAGGAGGCCCGTCGCTGCGTCGTCCCAGGCCGCCCTGAGAAGCACATGGGTCGGTTCGTGTTCGCGCAGCACGTCATAGATGAGGTCGGACGAAAACGTCACCTGACGTCCTGTCTTCTCTTTCCCCGGATGTCTCCGTTCGATGAGACCGGCAATGATCGCGCAGGTTCTAAACGTACGCTTCATGAGGTTCGACTCCGCAAGCCATGAGTCGAGATCGTCCCCCAGCATGTCTTCGTCGAACAGGAAGTCGAGGGAGAGCTTGCCCGACGAGATCATCAATGAGAGATCCCGCGTGCCCCACACCGCCAGCGCATATTCATTGGCCACGAAGCCCAGCGGCCGGGCCCTCAGTCGCTCGAGGCGTCGGGTGAGCAGCATGCCGAGCGTTTGATGCGCAAGCCGCCCCTCGAACGGATAGCACACGAGGTACCATCGCGCCCCGCGCGGGAACGTCTCCACGAGCATTTCTGCGGCCGTCGGCACCAGCGATTTGTAGTCCTGAACGCCGAGCCAGTCCCGCACTTGATCCGGCAGGCTCCTCCAGCCGTCCGGCTTGGACAGGATCTCCCGGACGCGTTCGGCGAGATAGGTCGACAGCGGAAACTTGCCTCCGTTATAGGACGGGATCTTCGGGTCTTCCTTGTAGGCGCGCGTGACCAGGGCATCGAGATCGTCGAGCCCCTCGAAACGCAGGACCTGGCTGGCGAAGACGAAGGTGTCGCCCGGCGCCAGCTGTTCGACGAACCATTCCTCGACCTCGCCCAGGATCTTGCCACCCCGCCCGACCAGCCGTCGGTCTCCCAATCCTCGCGCACTGACCAGTTTGACCTTCAGCATCGCCGCTTCGACGATCGTGCCGACATTCAGACGGTATTGTTGCCCGATCTTCGGATGGGCCAACCGCCAGCGGCCGTCCGGCAGCTGTCTGAGCTTTGCGTAGCGATCATAGGATTTCAGCGCATATCCGCCCGTCGCCACGAAACTCAGCACGGAATCGAAATTGTCTCGGGTGAGCCCGCGATAGGGATAGGCCGAGCGGACCTCCTCGAACAGCACCGTCGCATCGAACGGCTCGCCACACGCCGACCCCAAGACATGCTGCGCCAGCACGTCGAGCTTCCCCCCGACGGGCGGCTCGCTGTCCTGCTGGCCTTCGGCTGCAGCCCCTTGCGCGGCTTGGCATTCGAGCACCTCGAAACGGTTAGCGGGAACGAGCAGCGCTCTCGACGGATCGTCGAGCCGGTGACTGGCCCGCCCGATGCGCTGCATGAGACGGCTGGCCCCCTTGGGTGCGCCCACATTGATGACGAGATCCACCTCCCCCCAGTCGATGCCGAGATCGAGCGTCGATGTGCAGACCACGGCGCGTAATTGCCCGCTCGCCATCGCGGCCTCGACCTTGCGCCTCTGGCTGACATCCAGCGACCCGTGGTGAAGTGCGATCGGCAGATTGAGCTCGTTGATGGTCCAGAGATCCTGGAAGATCATCTCCGCCTGGGAGCGAGTGTTGACGAAGACCAGAGTCATCTTGGCCTCGCAGATGGCCTTGTAGATCTCCGGCATGGCGTAGCGCGCGGAATGCCCGGCCCACGGCACGCGCTCTTGGGAGGCGAGAATGGAGATGTTCGCATTTGCCCCCGCGTCTCCCATGATGAGTTCTGCCAGGACGGGCTGTTCTGGCGTTTGCGGCATGAGCCAGGCGCGCAGCCCGTCGGGATCGGCCACCGTTGCGGACAACCCCACGCGGCGCGCTTCGGGTGCCAGCCTGGCGAGACGGGCCAGCCCGAGTGAAAGCAGCACGCCCCGCTTGCTTGCGACGATCGCATGCAGTTCATCGAGGACAATGGCTCTCAGCCCCTTGAACAGCCGGCTCGCATCCGGCAGGGCCAGGAGCAGCGCCAGTTGCTCCGGTGTCGTCATGAGGATGTCGGGCGGTTTCAGCCGTTGTCGCGCGCGCTTTGAGGCGGACGTGTCCCCCGTTCGGGTCTCCAAGGTGATGGGCAGCTTCATCTCGGAGACGGGCCGCTCGAGATTGCGCGCCACGTCGACCGCAAGGGCCTTCAGCGGCGAAATGTAGAGAGTATGGGGGCCGACGCGAGCGTTTTGATCGTGATCCCTGGCTTCCGTCAGTTCGACCAGGCTGGGCAGGAACCCGGCCAGCGTCTTTCCGCCCCCCGTCGGAGCAATGAGCAATGTGGACAGCCCCCGGCTGGCCAGGCCGAGCAGCTCCAGCTGGTGCCGCCTCGGCTGCCATCCCTGCGCCGCGAACCACTCGGCAAAGAGCTCCGGAAGAGCGAGACGCCCCGCTTCGGCAAGTGTGATCTCAGCGCCATCGACACGAAGCGGCAACGTTTGGCTCTAAAGGATTGAAAGAACCGCTTCGGGCGGTCGTCCGATGGCTGCCTGACCATTGGCAGTCACGATGGGCCGTTGGAGCAGGATCGGGTTAGCACTCAGCGCATGCATCAGCTCCTGATCGCTGAGCTCCGGATTATCCAACCCAAGCTCCTGATAAGGCGTCTCCTGCCGGCGAATGAGGTCCCGTGGCGTCTTGTTGAGCTTCTTGAGAATATCCGTGAGAATGGCTTCTGCCGGGGGTGTTTTCAGATATTCGACGATTTGCGGATGGATGCCGCGATCCTCCAGCAGCTTCAGGGTCTCGCGGGACTTCGCGCAGCGAGGGTTGTGATAGATGACGACGCTCATGCTCTACGCCTCTCTGTTTGCCCAGCCACCGGCGTCGGATCCGGTTGCATCCGCCATGCTCCGCAATCCGTGGGCCTGCACATAACGCACGAACCCCTGTTTGATTTCCGTTATGAGCGCCGGGCCCTTATAGATGAGCCCCGTATAGAGCTGTACAAGTGTGGCGCCGGCTTTGATTTTCTCGATGGCGGTCTCCGCGGATGTGATCCCGCCCACGCCGATCAGCGGGATCTTCCCCCCCGTGGCGAGGTAAACTCTCGCCAGCGCCCGCGTTGAGCGGACAAAGAGCGGCGCGCCGGACAGGCCGCCCGTTTCTCTCGCATGGGTGGAGCGCAGAGCAGGCCGCGTGATCGTCGTGTTCGAGACGATCATGCCGTCCACGCCCAGCTTCAAGCAGGCGGCCGACACGTCCTGAAGGTCGTCATCTGTAAGATCCGGAGAGATCTTCAGCAGAATCGGCACAACTGCACCGCTCTCATGCCGCGCCTCCAAAACCCTCTCCAACAGTTCTACGAGGGCTGCCGTTGCTTGCAGGTCTCGCAGTCCAGGCGTATTAGGCGAAGAAATATTTATGGTTAAATAGCGGGAATACGCGGCAAACCTCCTAACTCCAAGAACATAGTCATCAATCCGATCCTTTGAATCCTTATTGGCGCCAATATTCACCCCTACGAGGGTTTCTGGACTGAGCGATTTGATCGCCTCGAAAGCTGCGGCATGACCTTTATTGTTAAAGCCGAGTCTGTTGATGACCGCATTGTCTTCGCGAAGCCGAAAGATCCTGGGTTTGGGATTTCCCTCCTGCGCCTTTGGGGTAACCGTTCCGACCTCGGCAAAGCCGAAGCCCAGGGCGGTCATGGCGCGCGCCACTTCGGCATTTTTGTCGAAACCGGCCGCAATACCGACTGGGTTTGGGAAGGACAGGCCGAAGGTTGTCACGCCAAGGACCGGATGATCGACCGGTGGCCGGCCCAGCGACGCTGCCTTGAGCATGGCGATCGTGAGCTTATGCGCAGATTCGGGATCGAGCCGCTGCAGCACGCTGTTGAAAAGGGGGAACAAAGTCTCACGCATCTTGGGTTTTAGCTCGCGTCTCAGGCGCAGAAATCATGGGGGGCGTCCTCGTTTAACGTAAAGGTTGTTTTTACATAAAAATTCACGCATTTGTTGCATATGCCGGATCCATTCTCCGGCGTGCCTTTGTCGCGGGCAATGTCCGCGCCCTAGGCAATGATGACGCTTGTACTTGTCTGTTTTTGAGATGTCATTTCGGACGTTTTTGACGAGAGAATAGAGTATGTTTTTGCATAATCACATTTGGTCGGCCATCGATGAACTGGCGGCCCGTAGTAAATTATCCGCATCAGGTTTGGCCAAGAGTTCCGGTCTCGATCCAACGACCTTTAACAAGTCTAAGCGTTTTACTGCGGACGGGCGTCCACGCTGGCCGACCACGGAGAGCGTGTCGAAGATTCTGCGGGCGACCAACTCCAACATCATGGAATTTGCAATGTTGGTGAATGGCCAGGGGGGCTGCACGTCTCCCAACAGCCCGATCATCCCGTTGATTGGTTTGAACCAGGTCGATTCGCCCGGATACTTCGATGACAAGGGGCTCCCCAGTGGGGGACATTGGGACGCCTTGGCCTTTCCGGGCCTGAAGGACGATCGTGTCTTCGCATTGGAGATCAGCGGTGATGATCTCGCCCCGATCTATCGGGATGGCGATGTGATCGTCGTCTCGCCAAACGCATCGTTGCGGCGGGGGGATCGTATCGTGGGCAAGAGCCGCGAGGGCGGCGTGATCATCAAGACGCTCCATCGCCGGACGGCGCGGGTGATCGAGCTTCTGCCCTTTGCCCTGGATGCTGAAGATGACGTGGTCGTCTTCAATGTGGAAGATCTGGAGTGGATCGGCCGCATTGTGTGGGCCAGTCAGTAAGCCGGCGCGCCCGTAATCAAACCAGCCGTATTCCAGAATGAATGCTTTGGCCCCGCACCGTGAGTTGGCGGGGCCAGGGAACCTTCATCACCCGAGCTTTCCTGAGAGCGCGGCGGCAATCAACGCCCGCGTCTCGGCGACGCCATAAAGGGCGACGAACGATCCGAACCGCGGCCCCTGCTCCTGACCCAGAAGCACCTCGTACAGGGCCTTGAACCAGTCCCGCAACGTCTCAAATCCCGCGTCCTTGCCCACCTCGTAGAGCATTTCCTGGATCGCTTCGGCGCTGGCTGTCGGTTCGCATGTCGCCAGGCGCTGTTCCAGCGCCTCCAATGCCCGCCTTTCCAGGTCGCTCGGTGCGCGGAAGGATTTATTCGGCCGCACGAAATCATGGAAATACTGAATCGCGTAATCCACGAGCCGGTCGAATTCTGCATGGGCCTCGGGCGATGCATCCGGTGCATAGCGCCGGACGAACCCCCACAACACGTCGCGGTCGGAGGAATTCGACGCGCTGACCAGATTCAGCAGCAAGGCGAAGCTGATGGGAAGATTGGAGGCTGGTGGCTCACCGGAATGGATGTGCCACACCGGATTACCGAGCTTTTCCTTGAGATCCTGCTCCGGATACTTTCCCAGGAAGGTGAAATACTCGTCCACCGCCTTCGGAATGACGTCGAAGTAAAGCCGCTTCGCCTTGCGCGGCGACTGGAACATGTAGAGTTGCAGGCTGTCGGGACTGGCATAGCGCAGCCATTCGTCGATGGTCAGTCCGTTCCCCTTCGACTTGGAGATCTTTTGCCCCATCTCGTCGAGGAACAGCTCGTAATTGAAGCCATCCGGGGGCTCTCCGCCCAAGACCGAGCAAATCCGGCTGGAGAGTTTGACCGAATCGATCAGATCCTTCCCCGACATTTCGTAATCCACGCCCAGCGCATACCAGCGCATGGCCCAGTCCGCCTTCCATTGCAACTTGCACTGGCCGCCGGTTACCGGCTGCTCGACGAGTTCCCCGGTCTCGGGATCCTTGTACACGATCGTGCCCGCATCGACCTTTCGCTCCTCGATGGGCACCTGCAGCACATGGCCGGTCCGCGGTGAAATCGGCAGGAAAGGTGAATAGCTCTGCTGCCGCTCTTCCCGCAGCGAAGGCAGCATGATGGCCATGACCTCGTCATAGCATTCGAGCACCCTCAGCAGAGCCTGATCGAAGAGCCCGGAGCGATAGCACTCGGTCGCACTGAAGAAATCATACTCGAAGCCGAATTGATCGAGAAACGCCCTCAGCATGGCATTGTTGTGCTGACCGAAGCTCTCGAACTTCCCGAAGGGATCCGGCACCTTCGTCAGGGGCTGGTTCAGATAGGGTCTGATCAGCTCCTTGTTCGGCACGTTGTCCGGGATTTTCCTCAACCCGTCCAGATCGTCCGAAAAGCAGATGAGCCGGGTTGGAAGATCCGACATCAGGGAGAATGCGTGCCGCACCATGGTTGTTCGCGCCACCTCGCCAAAGGTGCCGATATGGGGCAAGCCCGAAGGGCCGTAGCCCGTTTCGAACAGGATCTCGGACTTTCCGAGCTTCTTGGCGCGCTCCAAGAGCTTTCGAGCTTCCTCGAAAGGCCAGGCCTTGCTGGCCAGTGCAGCGTCGACGAGCTCAGGATCACGTATCACGGAAGTCACGATCTCAAGGGGTTGCATCATTGGAGCGGCGGACCCTAGGAGTGAAGCGCGTTCGCGTCAACTCGCGGTGTCCGCTGCCACCTCCCCGCCTACGCGGTCTCCCCGTCCCTCGTTCATGAGGCGCCGCTTCGCTGCCATGGCGTCGAACTGCGCCTTGAGCTGAGGATGGCGTGCAATGAATTGCCGGAAATCCCGCACCGAAAGGGTCAGAAATTGGCAGTAGTCGGTTGCGGTCACGTCGGCCGTCCGCCGCGTTCCGCTCAACAGCGCCATTTCCCCGAAAAAGTCTCCCGGCCCCAACTTGATCGTTTTGTCGCCCACCGACACTTGCACGCTTCCCGACGAGATGAAGTACATGGCGTCGGCTCGGTCCCCCACCCGGATGATTTTTTTGCCTGGCTCCGCCGATCGTGGCTTGAACAGCATCAGCAGTTCCTGCCGCTTTTCGGGATCCAGGCCGGCAAAGATCGGGAACTTCTCGACCATCTGCTGCGCCTGCAGGCCGCGCTCGTTCTCCCGGGATTCTGCCGCTCGACGCACCTCGTTCAATTCCTGGGTCAAGGCCTTCATTTGGGTGGCGCCGAACTCCTGCGCTTGCCCCCCTATGCTCTTGAGCATCGCCGTGACCGCAGCGAAAACGAGCGGATTGAGCATGATCGATAGCAGCGCACCGGACAGGATCAGGTCGCGCCCCTCCACCGGCAGAAGGCCAAGTCCGATGCCGAGTCCCACCAGGATGAACGAGAACTCACCGATCTGAGCGAGGCTGGCCGAGACAGTCAAGGCGGTCGACATGGGAAAACGCAAGGCAAGCACGATGGCGAACGCGACGAGTGACTTTCCGAGGATGATCAGGGCGACGACCATGAGAACCTTGAGCGGCTCGCGCATCAGGATCGACGGGTCGAAGAGCATGCCGACGGAAACGAAGAAGAGCACTGCGAAGGCATCTTGGAGCGGTAACGAATCCGCAGCGGCCCTGTGGCTGAACTGCGACTCGCTCAAGACCACCCCGGCAAAGAAGGCGCCCAGGGCGAAAGAGACGCCGAAGACGGCAGCCGATCCAAAAGCGATGCCAAGTGCGATCGCCAGGACCGAGAGAGTGAACAGCTCGCGCGAGCCCGTTCGCGCGACCTGTCTCAGGATCCAGGGCACCACCTTGGGCCCCAACGCCATCGCCAGTACGACGAAAGCTGCGACCTTGGCGATTGTAATCCCCAGGCTGAGCGCCAGCCCCATGTCGCTCGCGGCGGGCGCATGATCGGCGCCGGTCGCCGCATGCCCGCCAAGCACCTCGGCGAACGCGGGCAGGAGGACGAGCGCCATGACCATCGCAAGATCTTCGACGATGAGCCAGCCAATGGCGATCCGCCCGTTGGGCGTGTCGATGGTGTTCCTCTCCTCGAGGGCGCGCAGCAGCACCACCGTGCTGGCGACCGAAAGACTCAGCCCGAAAACGAGCCCCGCCCCGAGGCTCCATCCCCAGAGCCAGGCGACCCCGACTCCCATCAGGGTTGCGATGCAGATCTGCCCGACCGCTCCTGGGATCGCGATCCACCTCACGGCCATGAGCGCCGATGCCGAGAAATGGAGGCCCACGCCGAACATCAGCAGGATCACGCCCATCTCCGCCAACTGGCCGGCGAGGCCGGAATCGGCGATGTACCCGGGTGTGAAGGGGCCGATGGCGACCCCGGCGACCAGGTAGCCCACGAGAGGCGGGAGTCTCAGCCTGTCGGCCAGAAAACCGAAGATGAATGCAAACACGAAGCCGATGGCCAGCATCGCAATGAGAGCGGTCTCGTGCGGCAAGGGATCTCCTTATCGCCAGGCGGCGCTGTTAACGTCGGGGGTCACGGCGCCGATGTGGCTGGAATGCGGCCACTGGATGTAAAATACGGTGAAACATACCTCGGTGACGTTACGCAACCCCTATTGCACGCTTGTGTCTAAGGTTGTGCACCGTCGGCCGCGACAAGGTGATCGATGACCTCTAACGCGACCGCCTGCAGCTCGGCGCTTCCCTTGCTGCCTGGCTCTCTCTCGAGCAGGGTGCTGCCCTCCCCCATGCTGGCCGCAAACCCCACTCTGTTTCCGATCGTGTTTGAGGCCGCCGGATGCCCGAACTCCGCCATCGCTGCGGCCATCTCGCCCGTCAGGGACACTCGTGACAGCACGCGATTGAGGATCAGCAAGGAGGGCACTTGCACTTGGCCGATCAAGTCCAGCGTCGGCTTTGTCGCCCACAGATCGACATGTGTCGGTTGGATCGGCACCACCACGAGATTTGCGGTCTCGATTGCTGACTTCGCCTCCACATCAGACTTCGGCGGAGTGTCGACGACCACGATGTCGAAGTCCCGCGCCAAGGCTCGCGCCGCGCGCCGCGCCCCCCACCCGCTTGCTGTGCGGAAGCTGAGACCGGCATCGTCAGCCATCCGCCGCTCGCGCGCCTCGAACCATTCTCCGAGGCTTCCCTGCGGATCGACATCGACAATTGCGACCCTGAGTCCCTGCAGATGAAAGGCCACCGCGAGATGCGCAGCGATTGTCGTTTTTCCAGATCCGCCTTTCTGCTGGGCCAGCGTGATGATCCTGCCTGTCAACGCTCATACCTCGACGCGTGAAAACCCTTACCGAATCCTCTACACTATCCGCCGAATGTCTCACAAAGCCCATCACACTTCCGCCGGCCTCGTCACCGACGCCATTGAGGCATTGCCTGCGGCAGCCCTTGAACGGGCGGGCCTTGCCATTGCATCATCCGGCGATGTCCTGGAAATGACATCTGCAGCCTTGGGTCTCGAGCGATTGGCCGACGGCCCGCATTTGCTCTGCCACGCCGTCTTCATTGCCAACAGACTCAAGATCATGTCCGGGGCGGACCGGTCTGCCGCCCGGGGAGCACTTTTGCAGCCGCATTATGATGTGGCGGAATTGTTCGCGTTTGTTCATCCGGCGCGCTTCGCCCTCCCCACGCCTGCGGGCCTGGCGCGCGCCCTCCAGCTGGACGATGCGGCCTCGCCCGCAACCCTGTTGCGCGACATTGCGCGGACCCTACTCGCAAGTCTCGTCCAGGAGGCCCGGCTTCACTCGACCCGGGAGCTTGCCGAGCAGGCCCAGTTTCTGGCCCGCAGCATGTGGCCCTGGGCTCCCCTGGTTCTCCACGCCGTCTCCTCTGGCGGCAACTCTGTCGAGCCGTCCCCGTTTCTCACGGGCCTGAATGTCTGGGATCGCCTCTCTGAATGGGAGGATGAGGGGCCGCGCCCGCAGCCCGATACCAAGCCGATCCAGGCGCAGGACGCCGATGCCGAGCTCCTTCGCGCCCTGGGTCGCGACAGCGAGCCTCGGCCGGCTCAACGCGAATACTGCGCACGCACCGTCACGGCCTTCGCGCCGCGCACGAGCCGTCATGAAAATCACATCCTGCTGGCCGAAGCCGGCACCGGCCTGGGCAAGACCCTGGGCTATCTCGCACCCTCCGCCGTGTGGGCTCGCACCAATGGCGGGACCGTATGGATTTCCACCTACACGAAGAACCTGCAACGCCAGCTCGAACAGGAAACCCAGCGCCTCTATCCCGATCCAGCGGAGCGCCGCCGCAAAGTCGTCATTCGCAAGGGTCGCGAGAATTACCTGTGCCTCCTGAACCTGCAGGAGCGTCTCGGCCAGATGAGCGGCAATCCGCGTGGCAATCTCCTCGCGGTCCTGATCGTGCGCTGGGTGCGCGCCAGCCGCGACGGCGACATGATCGGCGGTGACTTCCCCGCCTGGCTGATGTCCCTCTTTGCCGATCAGGAAACGGAACGGGCGCCGTCCCCCTTGGCGCTCGGCCTGACGGACCGGCGCGGCGAGTGCATCTATGCCTCCTGCGCGCATTATCGCAAATGTTTCATAGAGAAGGCGACCCGCGCCGCTCGCAAGGCCGAGATCGTCATCGGCAACCACGCCCTGGTCATGGCCCAGGCGGCCCAGGACCAGCTGTTGGGATCCTCCCAGACGGCCGAGGAGCAGACGTCGACCGGTACGATCCGCCGCCTTGTCTTCGATGAAGGACACCACGTCTTCGACGCCGCCGACAACGCCTTTGCTGCCCATTTGACGGCTCTTGAAGCAACCGAGCTTCGTCGCTGGCTCCGCGGCGGCGAGATGCGCGGACGGCGGGGGCGCAGCCTGACCGATCGGATTGGCGATCTGATCTCCGACGACGAGTCCCGGACGGAGGAACTCCTGCACGCCGTTGTGGAGGCGGCTAGCCGCTTGCCTGGCCCGGGCTGGCAACGCCGCATCCAGGCCGGCATGCCGGAGGGCGAGGCGGAGACATTCCTGGCTCTGGTCCGCGAACAGGTGCTGGCTCGCTCCGACGCTGCCGGCACCTATATGCTTGAGACCGGCTGCCGTCCCGCAATCACCGGTATGGCGGACGCTGCCGCCGGTTTGGCCGCCGCTCTTCAGGAACTCGCAGCACCCATGCAGGCATTGGCCAAGGCGCTGATGGCCCGCCTGTCGGACGAGGCCCGAACCTTGGAGAGCGCCGAGCGGTCACGCATTGAATCGGTCGCGCGCGGGCTTCGCCAACGCTCCGAGATCACCCTTGCCGCCTGGCTCGACATGCTCGATCGCCTCGCTGCCGACGAGCCCCGCGGCTTCGTTGAATGGTTCGCCATCGAACACAGCTTTGGCCGCGAGGCCGATGTCGGCATGTACCGCCACTGGATCGATCCCACCATCCCGCTCGCCTCGATTGTGCTGGAATCCGTGGATGGTGCCGTCATCACCTCCGCCACCCTGCGCGATCGCCTTCCCGATGTTCCAGAGGACTGGGCCAGCGCCGAGATGCGGACCGGCGTTACGCATCTGGCCTACCCCATCTCACGCTCTGGCCACGAGAGCCCTTATGACTATCCGAGTCAGGCGAAGATCCTGGTCGTGAACGACGTCAATCGTGAGGACCGCGATCAGGTGGCGGCCGCCTATCGCGAGCTTTTCCTGGCTGCGGGTGGGGGAGCCCTTGGCCTCTTCACCGCGATTTCGCGCCTCCGGGAGATTTATAAGCGCATCGCCGGGCCGCTGGGCGCCGAGGGGCTCTCTCTCTTCGCTCAGCATGTCGATCCCATGGACACCGGCACGCTCGTCGACCTCTTCCGAGCCGAGCGCAACGGCTGCCTCCTCGGCACGGATGCCGTTCGCGATGGAGTGGACGTCCCCGGTGACGCCCTCCGTCTCATCGTGCTGGAGCGTGTGCCCTGGCCGCAGCCATCCATCCTCGAGCGCGCCCGTCGCAATGCCTTTGGCGGAAATGCCTATCAGGACATGATCGTTCGCCTGCGCTTGCGTCAGGCCTTTGGTCGGCTGATCCGGCGCGCCGACGACCGGGGTGTCTTCACCATTCTCGATCCGCGCCTTGCCTCGCGCTTCCTCACCGCATTCCCCCCCGGCGTTGAAATTCGTCGCCTGGGTCTGGTGGATGCAATCGAGGTCATCGAAGCTTTTCTGCCCAAGCCACCTTGCTGATGGCTCCGTCCCCCATTAGGGTTCGCCTCACCTCGCGTTGGAGTTTGCATGAGCACCATTAATCCGCATCAGGCCCTCATCTACCTCATGGTGACCATGTCGGCAGTCGACCGCCGCATGGGGGACCGTGAGCTCAGCTGGATCGGAGCGATTGTTCAGCGCTTTCCCGTGTTCCGCGGCTTCGACCCGGAACGCCTTGTCTACATCGCTCAAGAAGCCGGCGAGCTGCTGAGCAGCGATGAGGGCCTGCGCACCCTTCTGGCCTTGGTCAAGGAAGCACTGCCCCATCATTTGCGCGAGACCGCCTATGCGGTTGCAGTGGAGATTGCCGCCTCTGACCTTCAATTGCCGAAGGAGGAGATCAGGCTGCTGCAAATCATCCGAGATACTCTGAACCTGGACAAGCTCTCCTGCGCCGCCATCGAACGATCGGCGATCGCCCGCTATGCCGTGCTCTGAGGGCTTGAGCTCAATACAATGTGGCGGGAAGATATTTCTTCAGCAGTGAATCATAGGCTCCGCTGGCCTTGACCTGATCGAGTGCATATTCGAATCCGGTTCGCAAGGGAGTGTCGCCTCTCCGCACGGCGATCCCGGCGCCGCTGCCGAAGAACATGGCTTCGGTAAAGGCCCCATGGGCAAGTCTGCAGCAGTCCTGTGAAGCGCGCCCGAGTGTCCAGAACATCAGCGATGCGCCATCGCCGAAAGTGGCATCGACCTGTTCCGTTCGCAGAGCCTCCAGCGCCTGGGCATCGGTATCATAAAGCCTGATGATCGAGTTCGGGAAGAAGGCGCTGAGATAAGCCTCATGTGCCGAGCCTCTCACGACGGCGATGCGCTTACGCGACAGGGTCTCCGCATCTGCGACATCGATTCTCCCGTCGCTTCTGACGACGAAGCGCGCCGGATTTCTGAAATACGGCTTGGTGAAATCCACATTCTCCAACGCTGCCGGCGCAATTCGTAAGGAGGCGATGACCGCGTCACCCGTGCCGTTCTGCAGGGCCGGAATGAGATCCTCCCAAGCCATGGCTGTCACGGTGCACCGCACGCGCAACACGACGCAGACGGCGCGCCCGAGATCGACGTTGAAGCCGGTCGCGACGCCGTTTTCATCCAGATAGTTGAACGGCGGGTAATCGTTGCCCACCAGGAGCTTGATCGGCTCCCTCTGGGTGAGGTCGGGCCTCGTCGCAGCCGGGTTGAGGCGCCAGACCTGCGGTGTGCCGTCGGTCGTCGACGCGCCCGCTGCAGGCTTGGCCGCCTTGGACGTGGCGGCAGCCCGGTCGCTTTTGGCCCGCCCCTCGTCTGCGGGCTTGGGATCCTCTATGACGTCCGGCGTGGAGGGGGGAGTCTCCGTCTTTGCAGCCGGGGCCGGGGCGGTCAGGGAGGGCAGTTCCTGCCGCTCGACCTCGACCTCCTGGGCCAGCGCAGGCGCCGTCGAGCCAAGCGCCATCATCAGCGCTGCGACCAGAACCCGATACGTTCGCGTCATAGTGGATAACTTCTCCATGCCTCTGACTTTTGCACGAGCCGGCTTCCTCGCGCCAGAATTTCGTGATGAGATGATCGAGAAAGCGAAGGCCGGGGGGCTCAGCCATCATCGACAATGTTTTTTCGCTTCGGCCGACAGGACCGAAGAAGCAGTCGCATGCTGCTTTGAACTTAGCGGTGCTTGACGTCACATCCGATCCTGCCGAAGAACTCGATCGCCAGCTTGGTCGCATCCTGTTCGAGCGGGGGGCTCTGGCGGCTGGCGATCTCGCGGCCGCCTTCAGCCTGGCGGAAACGGCCGATGTTCCGCTCGGCCAGGTCCTTCTCGCGGAAGGGTTTGTGACGCAGGAATCATTGATCTCCGCCTTGCAGCAAGTCACCGGTCTTCCGCGTGCGGGCGAGCTCGCTCTCCGCACCGCGCTGTCGAGCCTCTCCACCGATACCGCCCAGGATGTCTTGATGACCGGCTATCTGCCATCCTCGGTCAGTTCGGAGGCGACCTTCCATGTCTCGGCCGACCCGGCTCCGTGGCGTGGGCCGGGGCTTGGAATGTTGGTCGCGAGCCTGACCACGCCGGACGATCTGCGCGCTGCGGTGATCGACATCTGGGGCCCGGCCATTTTGCGCCAGTCGCGAAACCACCTTGCTGAGACCTGGCCGGATCTTTCCGCCCACCGGCGTTTTTCGCCCCCTCAATCCCACGCCATGGCCGCTTTTGCCATCTTGGCCATCGCCCTCATTGGTGCAGCACCCGCCTGGGCTGGGACGCTCGCGACGCTCGTCTTGTGCGCGACCTTTCTCTCCGTCATCGCTCTGAAGGCCTGGGCCATGATCCATGATCGCCCATCCGCACATCGGATCCCCCCGATCCGGCTGAAGGACCGCGATCTTCCGGTCTACAGCATCCTGGTGCCGGTCTTCCGCGAGGCGGACGTTCTGGAGGATTTGGTCGTTTCTCTGCTGGCCATCGATTATCCCGCGGCCAAGCTCGACATCAAGATCATCCTGGAGGAGGAGGACCGGGAGACGCGCAAGGCCGTTGAGGCCATTGAGCTCCCGGGCTGCTTCGAGATCATCGTGGTGCCGCGTCTCCTGCCCCAGACCAAACCCAAGGCCCTCAATTATGCCCTTCGCTTCATCCGGGGCAGCTTTGTCGTCATCTACGACGCCGAGGATCGCCCGGAACCTGACCAGTTGCGGCTGGCAATTGCCCGCTTCCAGGAGGCTGGACCGGCAACGGCTTGCCTCCAGGGGCGCTTGTCATTCTTCAATCCCGATGAGAATTGGCTGACGCGCCAGTTTACGATCGAATACGCGACTCTGTTCGACCTGCTTCTGCCTGTCCTCGCGCGGTTCAACCTGCCGATCCCCTTGGGCGGCACCTCCAATCACTTCCGGGTCGAAGTGCTTCGGGAGGCAGGGGCTTGGGATCCGTTCAACGTAACCGAGGATGCCGATCTCGGCGTGAGGATGGCGCGACTGGGCTATCGCATCGGGGTGATCCCAAGCACGACCTATGAGGAGGCCAACTGCCGCCCGGGCAACTGGATGCGCCAGCGATCCCGCTGGATCAAAGGCTGGATCCAGACCTGGTTCGTCCATATGCGCTCGCCCCGGCGGCTCTGGTCTGAACTGGGGCCTGCAGGGTTCCTGGCCTTCCAGGTCATGAGCGCAGGCATCATCCTGTCCGGCCTGCTGCATCCCGTATTCACGATCGCGCTGATCTGGAAGCTTGCCTCCAGCGATGCCACCACATCCGGTCTCAACGGCGCAGAGATCGCTCTGGCCACGCTATCGGTGGTCGTCTTCACCTCCGGCTTGTCCGTCGCGATCTTCTCCGGCCTGATGGCCTTGTCGAACAGGCCGGATCTGAGGTTTCTGCGGTTCGCGCTGATGCTGACGCCCGTCTATTGGCTCATGATCTCCGCCGGTGCCTGGTTCGCGCTTTGGGAGTTTATCCGCCGTCCCTTCCATTGGCAGAAGACCCGCCACGGGCTCTCCAGGCAGCGCGCCCCATGATCAATGGGGCCGGGGAAGATAGGGCTCCACCGCGTGAGCGAGATTGCCCGGCGTGAGCGACTGCAGCCAGACCCGCCCGGGCCCGGACAAACGAGCCAGGAACAGCCCGTCGCCGCCGAATGCGATGGTCTTGATTCCGCGCAACGTGGTGATCTCGAAGCCGACCCCCTCCTCGAACATGCCGACATGGCCCGGATGCACCAGCAGGTCCTGCCCCGGCTCGAGCGTATAGCTGACCAGCTCGCCACCCAGTTCGACCCATGCCTTCGCCGTGCCGGAGAGCCGTTGCAGAATGAAGCCGTCACCGCCGAACAGCCCCGACCCGAGGCTTTGCTGGAACCCGGTCGCGAGTTCCACGCCATGAGTGCCCGCGACGAAACCGTGCCGATGGATCATGTAGGATCGCCCGGGGCTGACCTCGACCTCTGTAAATGTTCCCGGCAGCTTGGCAGCCATCGCGACGAAGCCGCGGCCTCCCTGGGCCGTGAACTCTGTCATGAAGAGCCCGCCGCCGCCCAGGGCACGCCCGACGGCACCCCACAGGCCGCTGGATCCGCCGGTGGCCGTCGTCGTGTTGAGGCTGATATTCCCCGACATCCAGGAGAGCTGATCCGGAGCCGCGACGATCTTGTCGCCCGGCTCCAGCGTCAGCTCGAGCACGGGCAGGTTCGTTCCGATGATCTTTGACTGCATGGTCGGCACCCTTTGGACACGATATGGCTTTTCAGCCGTATAGTGACTTCGGGAAGCCTGATCTTCAATCTGGCAGAGGACTTAGTCTGAATCGACTGTTAGGAAACCGGCACACCCTTATGCGGCTTCGGCGGCAGGCTTCCGGGGCTGATCGGTGTCATCGGCACCTGGAAGGCCCCTGGATACTGGTTCATTGCGCCCGTCGCCGCATCGACACCAAGCCCGATCACGCCGCCGAACACGAGATTGCCGGCCGTCCAGCCTTCGAAATTCGAAGGAATGAGAGACACGGCCGTCTGATACCCTGGTGCGTTGCACTGGATGTCGATGGCACTCTTGCTGCGTGAGACCGTGACGACACCGGGCGTGACGACGCTCCATTTTCCTTCGGAACTTGAAAGGTCGCATTGCGCGCCGGAAACGGGTGGTGTGGCGATGGCGATGGACTGGGTCGTTCCGTTGACGATGGTCGCGCAGCCGGACACACTGAGCCCCAAGGCGAGGAGCCCTAAAAACTTCACTACTGTCATGATAACCCCCAAAAGACAGCGAAATCTGTTGCACGCCGTTTGGCTTGAGGCAATCTCGGACCTTTATCCTTTGACTGTAGACACTTATGTTTTTATACAACCAAAGTATACTTGGTCGACTGAAGTTGTTGTAAAATATTGTTTTTGCGTGAGGAATTTAGTCCGACGTAAAACTTGTCGCCCTGATCCGAGCACGAAGGACACGCAAATTGCCCGCTTGTATTGTCTTTTTGACACGGTCTACCGCTATGATCGCAACTGACGTCCATTTGTGCTGAGGCGTGCATGCCAGAAGGTTCTGCGGCTCCGGTCGCCATCCGCGACGTTGAGAACGTCTGGATCCCCCTCCGGGATGGAACGCGCCTCGCCGCGCGAATTTGGCTGCCTCAAGACGCCGAGACCCATCCGGTCCCGGCCATTCTCGAATACATCCCTTATCGCAAGCGCGATTTCATGCGCCTGCGTGACGAGAGCATTCATCCCTGGTTCGCCGCCCGTGGCTATGCCTCTATTCGCGTCGACCTGCGCGGCTCCGGCGAGTCCGGCGGCATCATGCACGACGAATATCTGAAGCAGGAGCAGGATGATGCCCTCGAGGTCATCGCCTGGCTTGCCGACCAACCGTGGTGCACGGGATCCGTCGGCATGATGGGCAAGTCCTGGGGCGCCTTTAACGCCCTCCAGGTTGCAGCCCGCCGCCCCCCTGCCCTCAAGGCCATTATCCCCGTGATGGGGACCGATGATCGTTACGACGAGGACATCCATTTCGCCGGCGGCTGTCTGCTCAACGACAATTTCTGGTGGGGCACGATCATGCAGATCTTCAATGCCCGCCCACCCGACCCGGAAATCGTCGGCGACCAATGGCGTGACATGTGGCTCGACCGCCTCCAGCAGGAGACCTTCTGGCCCGAGACATGGCTCCATCATCAGACCCGCGACGATTTTTGGAAGCACGGCTCCGTCGCCACCAATTATTCGGACATCCGATGCCCGGTCTGGATCTGGGGTGGCTGGGCCGATCTCTATCGCGCCACACCCTTCCGATTGGCTGCCAACCTCCAAGCCCCCTGCCGGGTGACCATGGGTCCTTGGGCACACCTCTATCCTCATGAGGGAAGTCCGGGCCCGGCCGTGGGTTTCCTGCAGGAGGCGCTTCGCTGGTGGGATCACTGGCTCAAGGCTGTCGACAACGGCGTCATGTCCGAGCAGCCCTTGCAGTTCTACATGCAGGACTCTGTGCCGCCCCGGCCGATCCACACGTTCCGACCCGGCCGCTGGATCGCCGAGGCAGGCTGGCCGAGCGCGAATGTCGAGCCGGCCGATTGGGTGCTGAACAAGGATCGCCTCGGTGGTCATCCTGAACCCTCCGAGCACCTGACCCTGTCCTCGCCGCAGACGACGGGCCTGGCTGCTGCGGACTGGTGTTCCTTCGCGGTGCCGGGCGACGTTCCCGGTGATCAGGGGAACGACCTCGCCGGCTGTCTTGCTTTCGACACGGCTCCGCTGGAAGACCGGCTGGAAATTCTTGGGCTGGGCGAGGTGACGCTCGATGTCTCATCTGACAGGCCATCCGCCCTTCTCGCCATCCGCCTGTGTGATCTGCGCCCCGACGGCACCTGTCCTGTCATCGCCCGCGGAGTGTTGAATCTCACCCACCGCAACGGGCATGAGGCAATCGAGCCGCTGGAACCCGGCACGTTCTATCGCGTCACCGTGACCCTGCATCCCACGGCCTATGCGGTGCCCGCCGGCCACCGCCTGCGTCTGGTGATTTCCAACGCCTATTGGCCGATCGTCTGGCCTTCGCCAGAGGCCACGACGCTCACCCTCACCTCGGGCACGAGCAAGCTCTCGCTTCCCCTTCGGCGGTCCACCGATACGCTTGACGAGGTCAAGCTTCCTGAGCCGATTGCGCCGCCGCCGGCCTCGACGACCACGCTCCGCCCGGGCAGCCTGGAGCGTCAGGTCACCATTGATCAAGTCACCGGCGCAGTCAGCCACCGCGTCTCGATTGACGGGGGTGTCTTTGGCGCCAGGGGAAAATTTGTCATCGACTCCATTGGCATGGAGCTGGGCCATCGTTACGAGCGCATCTACACGATCGCTCCCGGCGACCCGAACTCCGCGCGTGCCGAAATGACTCAGACCTACGAGATGGGCCGCGGCGCGTGGCAGGTCCGCATCGAGGCCGGGGCCGTCATGACCTCCACCCCCGGCGCGTTTGAACTGGACGCCTGGGTCGAGGCGTTTGAGGGAGACGTCCTGATCTGCCGCCGTGACTGGACCTCCAGCCTCCCCAGGAACGGCATCTAGAGAGCTAGGCCGCCGCTTGTGAGCGCGCCGCCAGCAGCCGGTCCAGCCAATCCGGATCCATCTCCGGAACGGAGGAGAGCAGGAGCTTCGTATAGGCGTGGTGAGGCGGTGTCAGAACCTCGGTCTTGGCGCCCTGCTCGACCACCCGGCCTTGATACATGACGACGATCTCGTCCGCGATGGCCCGCACCGTCGCGATGTCATGGGTAATGAACAGATACGAGACGCGCAGTTCCCTTTGCAGCCGGAGCAGCAGCTTCAGGATGCCTTCCGCAACGAGTTGGTCGAGGGCGGAGGTGACCTCGTCGCAAATGATCAGGTCCGGTTCGGCCGCCAACGCCCGCGCGATGCAGACCCGCTGCTTCTGGCCTCCGGAGAGCTCGCTGGGAAAACGATCCAGGAATTTCGGCTCGAGCTCGATCATCTCCATGAGCGACCTGAGCTTTGCCTCCCGTTCCGCGCCGTCGAGACCCAGGTAGAAACTGAGCGGACGTCCGATGATTTCTCTCACGCGCTGCCGCGGATTGAGCGCGGTGTCGGGCATCTGGTAGATCATCTGAATGCGTCGCAGCGCATCCTTGTTGCGTCCTTTGAGGGCGGCCGGCAGCGGCTTGCCCTTGAACAGCACCTCGCCGCGTGAGGGAGGCAGCAGCCCGGTGATGACCCGTGCCAGCGTCGACTTGCCGGACCCGGATTCTCCCACAACCGCCACGGTGCGCCCCTTCGGCACTTGGATCGTGACGTTCTCCAGAACCTTGATCAGCCCCGCATAGGAGGCGCTCACGGCGTTCACCCGCAGCAGGACGTCGTGCCCGGATTCCTCGACCTTTGCCGTCTCGCGTACCGCAAGCAGGCGCCGTGTATAGTCCTGCTGGGGATTGGCGAGCAGCTCCCGGGTCTCCCCCTCCTCCACGAGCTCCCCGTAGCGCAGCACCATGATCCGGTCGGCGACCTGCGCCACCACGGCAAGGTCATGGGTGATGTAGATCGCTGCAGTATTGAACTGCTGGACGATGTCCTTGATCGCCGCCAGCACTTCGATCTGTGTCGTCACGTCAAGCGCCGTCGTGGGCTCGTCGAACACGATGAGATCCGGCCTGCACGCCATGGCCATGGCCACCATGGCCCGTTGCAGCTGCCCGCCTGAGACCTGGTGGGGATAGCGCTCTCCGATGGTGTCCGGGTCCGGCAGCTGCAGCCGGCGATAAAGCTCTACCGCCTCTTTCTTCGCCTGCTTTTCGCTGGCCACGCCGTGCTTCACCGCGACTTCGGCATATTGGTCGATCAGCCGATGGGCCGGGTTGAACGAAGCGGCCGCGCTCTGCGCCACATAGGAGATCTTGACGCCCCTCAGCTTCCGCCGGTCATCCTCCGACATCTTGCGCAGATCTTTGCCGTCGAAGAGGATTTCCCCTGCCGTGATCCGGCAGCCGGCCCGCGCATAGGCCATGGCCGCAAGGCCGATGGTGGACTTGCCCGCTCCGGATTCGCCGATCAGCCCCAGCACCTCCCCGCGCATGAGTTTGACGTCGACGCCCTTCACGATCTCGGACCACACATCGTCGCTTTGGCCCTCGATCCGCAGCCCCTTCATCTCCAGCAGCATGTCGCCGCGCCGGCCTCGCGCTTGGCTAATGTTCATCGCGCAATCCGCTCGTTCGGTGCAGGAACCAGTCGACGACGAAGTTGACGCCCACGGTGAGAATGGCGATCGCTGCGGCTGGCAGCAGCGGGGTGATGTCGCCATAGGTGATCAATGTGGCGTTGTCCCGGACCATGGAGCCCCAATCCGCTGTCGGCGGCTGGATGCCGATGCCCAGGAATGACAGCGCGCTGACCATCAGGAACACGAAGCAGAACCGCAGGCCGAATTCGGCCACCAGCGGCGGCATGATGTTGGGCAGGATCTCCCGCCGCATGATCCACCCCAGCCCCTCGCCCCGCAACCGCGCCGCTTCCACGAAATCCATGACGACGATATTCATGCCCACCGCCCGCGCCAGCCGGAACACGCGCGTCGAATCCAGGATGGCGATGATGATGATCAGCATCGGCACCGAGGTGCCGAAGATGGTGAGCAGCAGCAAGGCGAAGATCAGCTGGGGGATGGCCATCAGCACGTCCACGAACCGGGCGAGAGCCTGATCCACCCACCCGCCGATCGTGGCCGCCAGCAATCCCGCACCGCCCCCGATGACAAAGGCGAAAATGGTCGTGATGAAGGCGATCCCGATCGTGTTGCGGGCGCCGTAGATGAGCCGCGTATACATGTCCCGGCCCAGATTGTCGGTCCCCAGCAGATAGGGATCGCCCCAGGGCTCGAACTGCAGACCCACGACTTGCGACTCGCCATAGGGAGTGAGGATGGGCGCAAAGACCGCGACGAACACGTAGATCGCGATGATGATCAGCCCGATCTTCGCAGTGAAGGGCGCTTTCCAGAGTTCCCGCGCAATGGTGCTGCGCCGGCCCCGGACCGGATCGCTGGCGAGGCTGATCACCAGCTCCTGCTCCCCCTCCGGCACCCCTGGCTCGGGCCGGATCACACTCTCGGTGATGGGCGTTTCCTTGCTCATCTCGGATGCATCAGCCGTGGATTGGTCAGGATCGACAGGATGTCCGCGCTGAGATTGAGCACGATATAGGTTCCCGCAAACAGCAGGCTGCAGGCTTGCACGACCGGAATATCCCGCTTTTGCACGGAATCCACCATCAGCTGCCCCAGCCCGGGATAGACGAAGACGACCTCCACCACCACGACGCCGACCACGAGATAGGCGAGGTTGATCACCACCACATTGATGATCGGAGCCAGCGCATTCGGCAGCGCATGGTGCACGATGATCCTTGGCCGTGACATTCCCTTCAGCGCCGCCATCTCGATATAGGGGCTGGCCAGGAGGTTGATGATCGCAGCGCGCGTCATCCGCATCATATGCGCCACCACCACCAGCGTCAGCGTCAACGCCGGCAGCGCCACGGAATGCAGCCTCTCCAGCAGGGGATCGCTCGGGCTTACATTGGAAATCGAGGGAAACCAGCCGAACCTGACCGACAGGAACATGATCAGGATGTAGGCGACGAAGAATTCCGGAAAGGAGATCGACGAGAGGGTGAGCACGTTCACCGCCCGGTCGAAAAACGAATTGCGGTACAAGGCCGCCAGCAAGCCCAGGATGAGGGCGATGGGGACCGAGATGATCGCGGCGACCACGGCCAGGAACAGCGTGTTCATCAGCCGCGTTCCGATCAGCTCGGCAATCTGCCTCTTGTTCGCCAGCGACTGCCCGAAATCGCCCTGCAGCAGGCCGCCGAGCCATTGGAAGTACCGGACATGTGCCGGCAGGTCGAGACCGAGCTGTCGGCGCAGCGCCGCGACGGTTTCTGGCGTGGCAGACTGACCGAGGATTTCCGTGGCGATGTCGCCAGGCAGCAGCGAAACCCCGAGAAAGATGATCAGGGAGACCACCCACAGGATCAACAGGCCCAGCGCCAGGCGCTGGGCCACCATGATGGCGACCTTACTCATCGAGGCTCAATGGCACATATCCCCTCAAAGTCTGCTTTACGCCTCGTTGAACCACCAGCGCTCCGTGCAAGCCAGGCCGTCGAGATCGGAGCTGTTTCCGATCTGGTCATGCCCGACCTTCTTTGAGATGCCGTTCACGTAATTGGCGAACATCGGCATGACCGTGCCGCCGTCGTCGCGCACGAGTTCTTGCATCCGGTAGTACATTTGCGCCCGCTTTGCCTCGTCCAGCTCGGCGCGTGCCTCGATCAGCAATGTGTTGAACTCCGCATTGTCCCAATGCGTGTCGTTCCAGCTGGCGCCCTTGGCATAGGTCGTCGAGAACATCGCGTCCTCGGTCGGGCGGCCCGACCAGTAGCAGAAGCACCACGGCTTCTTCATCCACACATTGTCCCAATAGCCGTCATTCGGTTCCCGGATGACATTGATGTCGATCCCCGCCGCGGCGGCATGCTCCTTGTAGAGGACTGCGGTATCCACGGCCCCTGAGAATGCGGCATCCGCGGTGGAGAGGTCGATCTTCAGGTTCTCCATCCCCGCCTTTTTGAGATGGAACTTGGCCTTCTCGGGATCATAGGCCCTCTGCTCCAGGTCCTTCGCATAATAGCGGTTGGCGGGACTGATCGGATGGTCGTTTCCGAGCTGGCCATAGCCGCGCAGGATGGTGTCCAGCAGCTTTTGCCGATCCACGGCATATTTGAGCGCCAGCCTCACATCGACGTTGGACAGGGGATTGGTGTCCACCAGCATCGGGACGGTGTAATGCTGCGTGCCGGCGACGGAGACCACCTCCAGCTCCTGGTTCCGCTCCAGCAGATGCACGGTTTTCAAGTCGCAGCGATCCATCGCATGGATCTCGCCCGTGGTCAGCGCGTTGGTCCGCGCCGCCACGTCCTTGACCGAAAGGAACTCCGCGGAATCGAACCATCCGCGATCGGACCGGAAGAAGTTCGGGTTCTTCTTGGCCCGGGCAGTCACGCCATATTCTATGCCTTCCAGCACATAGGCGCCGCACCCGACCCCGGACGCATCCGTCTTGCCGTCTTTGGTCGGCATGATCGGAAGATGATAGTCGGAGAGGATATACGCGAAGTCGGCATTGCCTCCGCTCAGCGTGAAGACGACGGTATCCTTGCCGTCCGCTTTGATGTCTTTGATCGGATCGACGATGCCTTTCGCGGCGGATTTGCTGTCGGCGCCGCGGTGGTGATTGATGGAGTTCACCACGTCCTCGGCCTCGACGGTCTTGCCGTTGTGGAAGGTCACTCCCGGCTTGAGCTTGAATGTCCAGACCGTGGCATCGGGCGAAGGCTCCCAGCTCTCCGCCAGCACGCCGACCAGCTTGCCGTCATTGGTGACCTCGGTCATGTAGCCATGGATGGCATGGCCGACCACCTGCAGATAGGTGTCGATATAGGTCGCCGGATCGATGGAGTCGGTGGTCGAGCCGCTCCCCATGGCGATTTTGAAATGACCGCCCTTTTTCGGCTCGGCGCGGGCGATTTGTGAGAACATGGTGCTGGCCATGGCGATCGTCACGCCGGATGCCACGGCGCCGACGATGAACTCGCGCCGGTTCAGCCGGCCGGCTTGCGCGAGAGCGTTCAACCGAAATAAATCTGACATTTAGACACACCTCCCAGTGCGGCACTCGCTGTCAGCGTCATTCGGAGATCGGATATGTGCCAGCATGCCGCTTCCATGAAAGCGGCGGCTTGGATCCGTAGAACCAGTCCACGTCGGTCGCGCCTTTGCGCCGGCTCTGTGGCGGATTTCTAGCCCCTTGCGGGTGTTTATTCTCCGATTGGACGCCCAACCCTCACCGGCTCCTACGCAACCACGCTCCCGCGTTGCGGTCAACGGCAAAACCAACCTGCCGGATTAACAGATGGTAGGGCAAGAGCATGGCCGGATGACGCCCGAATGAGGTTTCCGGAGCCGGAATCGTTCAGATTCGGAAGAAGGGCTGCGCCAATCGCAGGAATATACCACTGAATTTCAATGGCTCTTCGAGGGCGACGAGGCAGATGCAATCCATGTCCTTGCCGACCACCGGCCGGTGCTCCACGTCGCTGCCGAGATCGGCGATGTCGCCCATGCCGAAGCGACCGAGCTGGTCATGGTAGGATCCTCGCAGCACGAGCGTCATCTCGCCGGCCCGATGGGTATGGCGCGGCATGGCTCTGCCCGCAGCGATCTTCATGAGCATCAGCTTGCCATGGGAAGCAGGCGCCAGAGCAATCTCCTGGACGGATACGCCGGGGGCGATCTTCCGCCATCGTATATGGTCCAGGGAGGTGCCCAGCAATCGGCACAAGGGCCTCGGCAAGCCCAATTCATGGGCAGCGGTCGTTGCCTTCGAGGGTTGGCGTGTAATCTTTCGCTCTTCGCAGGCGCCGATCCGGTCCATGACCGACTTCAGGCAATCTCCCTTGACCGGCACCGCGTCGATGCGGTCGATCATGGCGCCTCCGGTCTCCTCGTGCCGCCGCACCTCCTTCTGGCAGTTGGGGCACCACGCCACGTGTGAGGCCACGACGACGGACAACGCCTCGTTGAGCGTGCCGGCCGCATAAGCCATCAAAGTACAGCAATCTGGATGGTGGTTGATCCTCACGCGCGATTCCCCAAGGCCTCGCGCAGTTTTTGATAGGCGAGCCGCATCCTCGACTTGACCGTGCCCAAAGGAACCTCCAGACGCTCCGCGATCTCCGCTTGGGAGAGATCGTCGACATATGCCAGAGAGATGACGTCGAGCTGGTCTTTCGGCAAGGTCTCAATTGCATCGGCGACTTGCGTTTCCTGCTCGTGCCGGATCAATTCCTCCTCGCTGCTGGGTTCGTCGGAGGCCTCGTCATAGTCGTCGATGTCATAGAAGATCTCTGCCGACTGGCGGCGCAACCGGTCGATTCTCAGGTTTCGGGCGATGGTATAGATCCAGGTGGTGACGCTGCCTTTGCCCGGCGAATAGAGCCGTGCCTTGTTCCAGACGGCGAGCATCGTTTCCTGCACGAGCTCTTCGGCGACATCTGCGTCGACCCCCTTGCGCATCATGAACCCTTTCAGTCGGGGCGCATAATGGGAAAAGAGCTGCGCAAAGGCCTCCCGGTCCCCTTTGGCGACATTCGCGACAAGGCTCGCCATCGCGTGCTGCAGGAGCGGATTGTCTTGGCGCTGTTTGGTGTCGTCTGTCATGGCGGAGCGCTTGCCGGGACATTCATGAGGTGATCAGCCGGATCACGCGCTGGGATTCAAGCATACCGTCCGCGACGGGGTTCTGGCAACGCGCGGATAATTTATTTCGGGCAAACCGGGAATTCCGGCATGTATCGCCTATATAATAGTCAACGACGACTTACGGTTCAGGAAGGATGAGTAATGCTGGTTTCCCGGTCCCGCAATTGGGTTGCCGCTCTGTTGGTGGCCATGACCTTCGGCGTGATCATGGTGGATGTGGCGGAAGCTCGGCGTGGCGGCAGCTTTGGCAGCCGTGGCTCGCGGACGTTCCAGGCACCGCCGACGACGAACGCACTCCCGCGCCAGACGGCCCCGGTGGATCGCTCCATGACGCCGCGCACGCAGACACAGGCTCAGCCGGGGGCCATGCAGGCCCAGGCGCAGCGGCCGGGGCTGTTTGGCGGTATGGCCGGCGGACTTCTGGGCGGATTGGCTCTTGGTGGCTTGATCGGCATGCTGATGGGCAATGGCCTGGGCGGAATGACCGGCTTTCTCGGGCTTCTCCTCCAACTGGGCCTCGTATTTCTGGTGGTCAGCTTCCTGATGCGCCGGTTTCGCGGACAGCAGGCCCCTGCTGTCGCGGGTGGTGCCCCCATGTACCGCGAACAGAGTGAGCCACAGCCGTGGTTCGACATCGGTCGGGCCGGCACCTCGGCTTCGGCCGCGCCGAAAGTCGCCCGCTCCCAATGGGCCAATGACGAGGTCGGCATCACCGAAACGGATCTTGATACTTTCGAGCACATGCTGACCGAGATCCAGTCGGCCTTTGGCCGCGAGGACTATGCCAGGCTGCGGGAGCTGACGACGCCGGAGATCATGTCCTACATGTCCGAAGAACTCAGCCAGAACGCCGTTCAGGGCTTGCGGAACGAGGTCACGGACGTGAAGCTTCTGCAAGGCGACATCGCTGAAGCTTGGTCTGAAGACGGGGACGACTACGCCACCGTCGCCATGCATTATTCCAGCAAGGACGCCATGGTCGAACGGGAATCGGGACGTGTCGTCGGCGGCACGCGGGACGAAGCGACCGAGACCGGCGAAATGTGGACCTTCGTGCGGCCTACCGGTGGCGAATGGAAACTGTCCGCCATCCAGGAAGCCTGAGCGCTATTCGCTTCCCTCTGACACGAACACTGTGACCGCACGCCGCCGGATCTTGAATGTTGCCGGCGTGCGGGTGACGATCTCACCATCGGCATTGACCGCATGGCTCCGTCGCGTCCGCACGGTGAGCCCAGTGGTGCTGAAGGCTCTTACATTCTTCCATCGCCCCTGCGTGCCGCGTCGCAGCGCCGGCAGCAGCGCAATGAGTTCGGCCCAGTGGCTGATCTCCAAGCTGTAGACGTCCAGTCGGCCATCATCCGGCTGGGCACTGGTCTCCACCGTCATGCCGCCGCCATAGAACCGTCCGTTGCCCACGGAAATCTGCAGCGTTCTCGCTTGTTCGATGATCCCGTCATGCTCGATGAACGCCGTAAAGGGTCTGCTTTGCGCAAGAAGGCGCGACGCGGCGACGCCATATCCGAGCTTCCCCCACCGCTTCTTCGCCTCCGAAGTCAGGATCCGGGCCAGTTCGGCGCTGAAACCGATGCTCGCGACGTTGAAGTAGAGATGTCCGTTGACGTCTCCCAGATCGAGCTCCCGGGTGACGCCCCCGAGAATGACTTTTGCGGCCTCGAGGGGCGATGCCGGCAGTCCGAGCGTCCGTGCGAGGTCGTTCGCGGTTCCGAGCGGCAGGATCCCGAACGGCAGCTTGGTATCCGCAAGCCCCGGGGCCGCGGTGTTCATCGTGCCGTCTCCACCGCCGACGATCACGAGGTCGCACGTGTCGGCATTGCGGCGAATGACGTCCGCGAAGCTGTCCTGCTCGTTCACATGCGGCTCTATGACCTCCATCCCCCCGTTGCGCAGGAGCTCGATGACGTCGTCGATCCGCCCTGCCCCGTTGCGGGCACGCTTGTTCACAAGCAGCATGGCTGTTTTAGTGATGATGCTCGGGCTCCTGCTTTGGCACTAGACGATGCAAATGGCGGTGTTTTGAGGCGAGAGCAAGAACGCTCTTGCTCTTCATTCGATCCCGATCTCTTTTTCTTGAGCACGAACCCGTTTCACCTTAAATAGGCGCGCCAGGCCGGGCCCCTCTGGCAGCTTTACGCAAAGCTGTGATGTCGGACTGGGCGACCACAGAGTGGCCGCCCGATGCGTTGCAAGTTGGATGAGACGTGGTTTCGTGCCGCGTCGCGTCGAAATTGGATCGTCTTGGGCGTGTCGTTCTTGTTTGTCTCGAAGACAGCTAAGGGCGTTTCCGATGTTCGATTTTATCACCGCCGAAATGTTGGCGGCGCTTGCTCAGGTCATTATGATCGACTTGGTCCTGGCGGGCGACAACGCGATTGTCATCGGCCTCGCCGCGGCAGGATTGCCGAAAGAGCAGCGCAATAAGGCCATTCTCATAGGGATTATTGCAGCCACTGTGCTGCGAATAATTCTCGCCGGCCTCACCACGCAGCTTCTTCAGATCGTCGGCCTCCTCTTCGCCGGCGGCCTGTTGCTTCTGTGGGTCAGCTGGAAGATGTGGCGAGAGCTCCGCGCCGGTCCCCACGAGGAACATCCCGAGGGCGACGCATTGGCCGAAAACGGTGCGGCGACCGCGCCCGGTCGTCCGCGGAAGACCTTTGCCCAGGCCGCTTGGCAGATCATCATTGCTGACCTCTCGATGTCGCTCGACAACGTGCTGGCGGTGGCCGGCGCAGCGCGCGAGCATCCCGGCGTTCTTGTCTTCGGCTTGGCCTTGTCCATCGCCCTGATGGGCCTGGCGGCCACGTTCATCGCCCGGTTGCTCCAGAGGCATCGGTGGATCGCCTATGTGGGTTTGGCGATCATCCTCTACGTCGCTCTGGAGATGGTCTACCGTGGCGCCGTGGAGGTCTGGCCCCATCTGGGCTTTGCGGCTACTGGATGACCGGCCGGCGTAGCGAGGCTCATTGATCCGCTTTTTGTTCTTTGCGCTCCTCGTCATTTTGGGTCTCTTCGCTTGGCTCGCCTGGCGGGGAGACTTGGTGGTGCCGCCGGAATGGAACCCCTGGGCTCCGCTCGATATCCAGGCTGAACCCAACCTCCTGACGCCGTTCAAGCTGCGCAAGGTGCGAGGCGACCCCGGCTTGTGTCGGGCCGCTCTGCTGACGTCCGATTTCGACTTCGTCCCCGCTCCGGATCGGAGCAGCGACACGGGGTGCGGCGTGAGCAATGCCGTGGAGGTGACGGAGTCCATGCTGAAGTTCAACGCTCCCTTCACCGCCACATGCCCGGTCGCTGTCGCGCTGGCGATGACGGAACGCCATGTCATCCTGCCGGCTGCGCGGGAGATTCTGGGGACCGAGGTCACGGCTCTGGATCACTTCGGAACCTATTCCTGCCGGAACATCAATCACAGCGCGTCGCGCCGGAGAAGCCAGCATGCCACCGCCAATGCGATCGACATTGCTGCCTTTCGCATGGCGGATGGCCGCATGATTTCGCTCACCTCGGGCTGGGACGGCGATACCGACGCAAGCCGCTTCCTTCGCCGCGTTCGGGACGGGGCCTGTCGATTCTTCAAGGTGGTTCTCAGTCCCGACTACAACGCGGCCCACCGCGACCACTTCCATTTCGACATGGGTCCCTACTCCACATGTCGCTGAGACAGTTGACCGCACGGATAATTTTGTGACTATGGCGACGGGGCAGCGGCGGCCGTGTTTCGATTGGAGGGGATGATGGCGATCTCACGCAGAACATTTCTCGCCGGAGCGGCGGTCTCGGCGGCATCGGGATGGGCCGCGCCGAGCTTTTCTCAGGGTTTCAACACCGCGGTGTTCTTCGCAGGGAACACGGTGGACAATGGCGTCACCTATCAGGCGACGAACTTCGCCAAGATCGATCCTCGGTGGAAACGCCAGATCGTGCCCTATGATTCGATCGAGCCTCAGGGCACGATTGTTGTCGATACGACCAATCATCACCTCTACGTGATCTTCGAGAACAAGACCGCGCTTCGGTATGGCGTCGGCGTCGGCAAGGAAGGCTTCAAGTGGTATGGCCGCGCTCGGGTCGACCGCAAGGCGATCTGGCCGACCTGGACCCCGCCGCCGGAGATGCTGCTGCGTCGCCCGGAATTGCCGCGGTTTGTAGAGGGCGGTGCGGGCAATCCGCTGGGTCCTCGCGCGCTTTATCTCTACCGTGACGCCAGCGATCTTGGATATCGCATCCACGGAACTGTGGAGCCTTGGAGCATCGGGCATGATGTATCCAGCGGCTGCATCCGCATGTTTAATGAGGACATCATCGACCTTTACCAGCGGTGCCCGAAGGGAACCAAGGTTTTGGTTCTGCGGCATCTGGGGTCAAAGGACGCCTGACGCGTCGAATGGGGCGGGGAATTTTTCAGTGACGACCTTCCATCCTATGGTGAGATCGGCCCTAGCGGCGGTGTCCCTGATCGTGACGAGTATCGCCTTGGCAGGCTGCGGCGGCGGGGCGGGTTCGCCGTCGGCCCCCGTGCCGGCCGCCGTGAGCAATCAGGCGAGCTTGACGTCTCCCGGCACCGAAGAAGACTTCATGGTCAATATCGGTCGCCGGACATATTTCACCGAGGGCTCGGCAAATCTCGACTCGACCGCCAAGGTGACTCTGGAGAAGCAGGCAGCTTGGCTCTCGCAGAACCCTCAATGGCCGATCAAGATCCAAGGCTTCGCGGACGACCCGGGCAATGCGGCGGCCAATGTGAGCCTATCGCAAAAGCGGGCGGAGGCCGTTCGCAACTATCTCGTCTCTCTTGGAGTGGCTCCCGAACGCATCTCGGTAAAAGGCTACGGTCGCGAGCGGCTGATCCAGGATTGTCCCGACATCAGTTGCAAGTCGCAGAACCGCAGAGTGATCACAAATCTGCAAGATGAGCCCATAGGCTAGGCGTAAGGATCGTCTGTTCAGGTCGATGATGATAGAGATCGGTGAATCTCCTGTCGGGTGATTCGCTGTCATCTATCATCTTTGCGGGGAACAGCGGCAATGCGCTCATCTTGGCGGTCTGTGTTCATCATTGCGTTGGGCATGGCCTTATCCATCGGTTCTCACGGCGCCGTATCGGCGGCCCAATGTGAGCCCGCCGGTGGTTTTCCTGCCTGGGTGAAGAGCTTCCGGTCCGAACAAGCGAACCTCTCGAAAAAGACCTTGGCCAATTTGGATGGCCTTGCCCTGGATCAGACGGTCCTCCGCCTTGACCGCAACCAAAGGCACTTCAAGCAGAGTTTTGAGCAGTTCTCCTCCACGCGCGTCACCGCTGGCCGCCTCAAGAAGGCAGCCAGTCTGATGAAGCGTCATGCTTCGGTCCTCAGCAGGATCGAGCAGCGATACGGCGTCCCGCCGGAGATTGTGGTCTCCATATGGGGCCTGGAAACGGATTTTGGCGCGAACATGGGCAAGCAGCAGGCGATTCGCTCCCTCGCCACCCTTGCCTATGATTGCCGCCGGACCGAGATGTTTCAGGGTGAGTTGTCCGCCGCATTGCAGATCGTCGAGCAGGGGGATCTCAGGCCCGCGGAAATGCGAGGCGCCTGGGCGGGCGAGCTCGGGCAGACCCAGTTCCTGCCCACATCTTACGTCCGCTTTGCCGTCGACTTCGATGGCGACGGTCGTCGCGACCTCATCCGCAGCGTCCCCGACGTACTCGCCTCGACCGCCAACTATCTCGCGGGGTACGGCTGGAAGGCCGGCGCGGGATACAATGAGGGTCAACCCAATTTCGCGGTCCTGCGCGAATGGAACAGGGCGCAGGTCTATTCGAAGACGATCGCCCTGTTCGCAACCAGACTCGCGGCCACCCAATAGGGGCGGTTACTCGATCATCACCTCGAAGTCCTCGCCCTCCCAATTGTCGTCGGCGAGCCATTTGATCGTGAAGATGATCTTGTCACCGCTGGGAGCATCCTGCGTGGGAAGGTCAACCAGATGCACGCCGAAGGCCACGTCCTGCGCCTCGTCGTCATGCGCCGTCGCCCAATTGTCGATGGTCCAGTGGACCATGGCCGGCGACAGAAGCTCGACCCGCAGCTTCTTGCCCTGCGGAATGCTGCGGGCTCGGTTGTTGAAGCACCATGGCCGGAAAGCGGCGGTCACCTTGCGGTGCTGATAGCGCTCGACCGTCTGCACCGGCATGTCGAATACGCGCCCGTCATGGAGCGATCGCAACAGCTTGATGTGCTCCCCATGCGCCCAGACCAGCGGCATTGCGCTGCCGGACGGCTTTCCCCGAAACAGCTCGCGCTCGGGGATGTCGGCCTGGTCCCAGATTTGCTCCGGCATCAACCCGCCATCATTGGATGACGCCTCCAGCGTGCTGAGCAGCCGCCGTGCCTCGTCCGTTCGCCCTGCCGCGAGCTCATAATGTGCCCGTTCCCCGGCCAGGAGTGGCCAAGCCCGGCCGATCCCGGTGCCATCGAACGGCCGTCCATCCTCGTGCTCGCCGTATCCATCGCCATTATAGCGATACCACAGGGGCCCTTGCGGCAACTCCACCCTGAGGGAGTCGTCGATCGCCTTGACCGTGTCGACGATCCGCGGATCGTCCGCCGCGCGCAGGCCGAACCGGACCAGCGCCAGCGCATCCGGGCTGATCAACAGGCTTGCCAGCTGGTTGGTTTGTTCCGGCGGTCGGTTCTTCACGGGCACGAAGCCGTCGAGCGGCGACGCCGCGTCCGCATGGTCCGGCGGCGCGATTCTCACATAGTAACCCGAAAGCCCCAGCCGCCGGCAGAGCGGCGTGTCTGTTGCAAACGTCCAGCGCTCGATCTGGTCGTTCCAGGCATCCGCCGTCTCCCGCGCATACTGAGCATCGCGCTTGTGCCCGGCCAGTTCGAGAATGTCTCCCGCGGCGAGCAGCCCGGCGATTTCGACCGCCAGGGTGAAGGGCGAGTAGCCGGCATCCTCCTCCCAGCGATCTTGACCGGTGACGGGCCCGTTGCGCACGAGAAAGCCGGTCGCTTTCTGCACCATGAGGGTGAACCGGTCGAGATCGTCGGCGGACAGATGCCCCTCGCGCCGCAGCATGTCCACCAGCAGGATGGGGAATGCGCATTCGTCCATCTGCACGCCGCTCCAATAGGCGGCGCCGTCCAGCCACATGTTCTGTGACCAGTGCCCGTCTGCCTCTTGGACCGTATGCAGATAGCTCAGGATGTCCTTGGCTTCGTTGACGGCTCCTGCTGCCAGGAAGCCGCCGGCCGTCTCCACGAGATCCCGTGGCCAGACGAGGTGGTATCCCCCCAGATCCTCGTCGCCTTTGTTGAAGCCCCAGGGAATTGAAAGGCTGGCGATCACCGCACCCGGAAACGACACCGGCTGGTGGCAGGCGAGAACGGTCGTGCTCACGCGGTATGGGTTGAGGGTGTCCGTGCCCGGCCGGTCCAGCGGCAGCAGGCTTTCCTGCCACCGGCGCCATCCCTTGACATAGCCCCGCTGCGCTTCCTTGTAGCCCGTCTGCATGCTGGCCAGCGCCCGATACGCCGCTTCCTCCGGGCGCACCGCGAAGGCGAGCGCCAGCAGGAATGGCTGTCCTGCCGTCGCCTGCAGGTCGATCTCCCCCGTCATCGCCACATTGCCATTCGGAGCGCTGTCATAGTGATGAGCGAGATGCTTGTAGTAGGAAAGTTGCTGCCAGCCATCGGAGGTCCCGACATAGCCGACGCTGCGCGCCTTCCAGGGCAGCGAGCAGGCCATCGCCAGCGACATGCCGAAATGTCCCCGTGCGAACAGCATGGGAGTCCCTTTATAGTCCTCCACCCAGGCTGAATTATTCGCACCGGCATTCACCAGATGCGGCGCGAGAAGGGCATAGAGGCGATAGTCGGAGAAGCTGCCATGCAGCGGAGTGAAGGTCACCTCCTGCAGCAGCGTGTCCCGATACGGATCCGTGAGGATCTTCTTCTCGATCTTGTAGCGCCCGTCTCGGGCGGTGTTCACGATGTGGAAGCCCGGAACCCCCTCCTCGACCATCTTGATGTCGTGATGGGCATGGCGCTTCTCTTCCGAGAAATAGTCGCGGCCATCCGTGACGATCAGGCCGAAATCCCGGGTACAGGCGGCGTCCACGCGAGGAAAATAGACCTCGTTCAGGATCCCGTGGCTGATGGTGAACCAGATCCTGCTATTCGCGGTGAGCGCCGTGCCCACGCCGCTCTTTGCACTTGACGTCCAGCGACCCGGCTGGCCTGGTGCGCCCGGAGCTTCCATGATGCCTTCCCCTGTCCCGGTATGATCTTGTGAGCTTGAAAGGCCGGTGAGCACCGACCGCGGATAATGTCATCAAATATTCGCCGGCGTTTAATATCACGTTTCCAAAAACACACGAATGATCATGAGTCCCTATTCTTAACCGTCGGTCACTGGTTGACACTCGTGCGATTTCGCTCCTAGCATGCGCCGCAATTCGCGGTTTCATCGTGGATTTACTGCTGCGTATAGTCTAAGCAAGGTTTGGATTTCACGTAGTAAGAATAAATAAATCATAGTCGTCTCAGGGGCGCCGAATGAATTCAACAGGTGTAGACGCCGCCGCCGTTTCTCGAAATCCTTCCACCAGCGGCGCAGGCCCGAAGGAAGACATGGACCTCCTGGCGATCAATACGATTAGAACCTTGTCCATGGATGCCGTTCAGCAGGCAGACTCTGGACATCCTGGAACGCCCATGGCCATGGCGCCCGTCGCCTATACGCTCTGGCAGCAGTTCCTGCGTTTCGACCCCGAAGATCCCATCTGGCCGAATCGCGACCGCTTCGTCTTGTCCATCGGCCATGCCTCGATGTTGCTCTACTCGCTCCTCTACTTGAGCGGCGTGAAGTCGGTGAATGCCGATTATGAGCGTCTCGGCACCCCCTCTGTCACCCTGGATGACATCAAGAAGTTCCGGCAGCTCGACAGCAAGTGCCCCGGACATCCCGAATACCATCTGGTTTCCGGTGTCGAGACGACCACCGGCCCTCTCGGCCAGGGCGTGGCGACGTCCGTCGGCATGGCGATCGCCGAGCGCTGGCTGGCCGAGCATTACAACAAGCCCGATTTCAAGCTCTTCGATTATCGCGTCTACGCCCTCTGCGGCGACGGCGATATGATGGAGGGCATTTCCGGCGAAGCGGCCTCTCTTGCCGGCCATTTGCGCCTCTCGAACCTGTGCTGGATCTACGATTCCAACCGCGTGACGATCGAAGGCCACACCGACCTCGCCTTCTCCGAGGATGTCGGCGCCCGCTTCATGGCCTATGGCTGGAACGTCCTGCGCCTGTCCGATGCCAACGACACGGAGCGCTTGGCCAAGGCCTTGAAGACCGCCCAGGAAACGACCGATCGGCCGACCTTCATCATCGTCGAAAGCCATATCGGTTACGGCGCGCCGCACAAGCAGGACACCAGCGCCGCTCACGGATCGCCCTTGGGCGAGGACGAGATCCGTCTTGCGAAGAAGGCCTATGGCTGGCCCGAGGACGCGAAGTTCCTGGTGCCCGATGGCGTCCAGGACCGTTTCAAGACCGGCATGAATGCCCGCGGTGCAAAGCTGCGCAGCGACTGGGAACAGCTCTTCGCGCAATACAAGAAGCAGCATCCTGATCTGGCCAGTCAGATCGAGCACATGCAGTCGCGGACCCTTCCTGACGGTTGGGATGCGAAGATCCCGACCTTCCCCGCCGATGCCAAGGGTCTTTCCGGCCGCGACGCCTCCGGCAAGGTGATGAACGCGATCGCCCCGAACCTGCCCTGGCTGATCGGCGGCGCCGCCGACCTTGCCCCGTCCACCAAGACCCGGCTGACATTTGAGGGCGCCGGCGACTTCGAGGCGAACAACTATGGCGCCCGGAACTTCCACTTCGGCATCCGCGAGCATGCCATGGGCGCGATCTGCAACGGCATGTCGCTGTCCAAGCTCCGCTCTTACGGTTCGGGCTTCATGATCTTCAGCGATTACATGAAGCCGGCGATCCGCCTCTCCGCCCTGATGGAGCTGCCCGTCATCTTCGTCTTCACCCATGATTCGATCGGCGTGGGCGAAGACGGCCCGACCCACCAGCCCGTCGAGCAACTGCTCGCCCTCCGTTCTGTTCCGGGCTTGACCACGCTCCGCCCCGCCGATGCCAACGAGGTGGCAGAGTGCTGGAAGGTGATGCTCACCGCCCGTCATGAGCCGGCTTGTCTGGTCTTGTCTAGACAGGATTTGCCGACCATCGATCGCACGAAATACGCCGCCGCCAGCGGAGTGGCCAAGGGCGCCTATGTGCTGGCTGATCCGGACCAGGGCGAGCCCAAGGTCATCCTCATGGCGACCGGCAGCGAGGTTGATCTATGCCTGTCCGTCTATGAGCAGCTGAAGGCTGAGGGGATTGCCGCTCGCGTTGTCTCCATGCCCTCCTGGGAGCTCTTCGAGAAGCAGGACCAGTCCTATCAGGACGAGGTTCTTCCGCCGCATATCAATGCCCGCATTTCGGTGGAGCAGGCCTCCACCATCGGCTGGGATCGCTATGTCGGGCGGTCCGGAGTGAAAATCGGCATGCACACCTTCGGGGCCTCTGCGCCCCTGAAGGAGCTGCTGTCGAAATTCGGCTTCACCCCCGACAAGATCCTCGCCGAAGCCAAGGCGCAGATTGCCAAGAATTCATGACAACGGGCGTTGCGGCACCTCTCCATGAGGCGCATTCTCCCCGGGAGCCCTTAGAGTGATGACCAGCACCATGACGAAGAACCCCCTCCAGGCCTTGAGTGATTTCGGCCAAGCGCCGTGGCTCGATTATGTCCGTCGCAGCCTTCTCGAATCCGGCGGCCTTAAGAAGATGATCGCCGAGGACGGCCTCAAAGGCGTCACCTCCAATCCCTCCATCTTCGAAAAGGCCATCGGCGGCAGCACCGATTACGATGAAGACCTCACGAAATACGAAACAGGTCGCGATGTAAGCGCCGGAGACATCTACGAATATCTGGCCATGGGCGATATCAGGGCCGCCGCGGATACCCTCCGTCCGGTCTATGATGCAGCCGGCGGACACGACGGCTTCATCAGCCTCGAGGTCTCTCCCTATCTTGCCATGTTCACGGAAACGACCATCGACGAGGCGCGGCGCCTCTGGAAGGCCGTCGATCGCCGCAACCTCATGGTCAAGGTGCCGGGGACCGAAGCCGGTGCGCCCGCCATCCGCACATTGATAGGCGAAGGCATCAACATCAACGTCACCCTGCTGTTCGCCCAGTCCGCTTACGAGGCCGTCGCCGAATCCTATATTGCCGGGCTGGAGGATCTCCTGGCCAACGGCGGCGATGTCTCCAAGGTCGCCAGCGTGGCCTCCTTCTTCGTGAGCCGCATCGACAGCGCCATGGACAAGAAGATCGATGAGCGCATCGCCGCCGGCGACAAGGACTCGGCGGAGCTGGCGAAGCTTAAGGGCAAGGTCGCCATCGCCAACGCGAAGCTCGCCTATCAGCACTACTTGGCACTACTGGAGACGCCTCGGTGGCAGAAACTGGCCGCGAAGGGCGCCAAGCCTCAGCGCCTGCTCTGGGCCTCGACCGGCACGAAGAACAAAGCCTATAGCGATGTCCTCTATGTCGAGGAGCTGATCGGCAAGGATACCGTCAACACCATGCCGCCGGCCACCATGGACGCCTTCCGTGACCACGGTACGCCGCGGGCGAGCCTCACCGAAGACGTCGAGGGTGCCCGAAAGATCCTCGCCGACACCGAACGCCTGGGCCTTGATCTGGATGCCGTCACCGACGAACTCGTCGTCGATGGCGTGCGCCAATTCGCCGACGCCTTCGATCAGCTCCTGGGAGCAGTCGCCGGCAAGCGCATGAAGATGCTCGGTGCAAAGCTCGATTCTCAGGCCTACGCCCTTCCCTCCCCCATGGATGGTGAGGTGAAGGCGGCGATCGAAAAGGCCCGCGCCGAAGGACTGAGCCGCAGGCTCTGGGCGAAGGATGCAACCCTCTGGACCGGTGCCGACGAATCCAAATGGCTGGCCTGGCTCGACATGGTCGCCACCCAGCAGGCCGACGTTCAGCAGCTCCTCGATCTGCAGGCCGACGTGAAGCAGCAGGGTTTCACCCACGCGCTGCTTCTCGGCATGGGCGGCTCCAGCTTGGGCCCCGAAGTTCTGACCCGCACCTTCGGCAAGCATGAAGGCTTCCCCGAGCTGTTGGTGCTCGACTCGACGGATCCGCAGCAGATTGCGAGCTTCGAAAGCCGCATCGATCTGGCGAAGACGGTCTTCATTGTCTCCAGCAAGTCTGGCTCCACTCTCGAGCCGAACATCCTGAAGAGCTACTTCTTCGACGCCGTTTCCAGGGCCATCGGCGCCGATAAGGCGGGGACGCGCTTCATCGCCGTCACCGATCCGGGCTCCCACATGCAGGAGGTGGCCGAACGCGACCGGTTCCGCCACATCTTCTTCGGCGACCCTGGGATCGGCGGCCGTTATTCCGTGCTGTCGAACTTCGGCATGGTTCCTGCGGCCGTCATCGGCCTTGACCTCAAGCGCTTCATCGAAGCGACCATGGTCATGGTCCGCTCCTGCGGCCCCGATGTTCCTCCGGCCGAAAATCCGGGAATTGTCCTCGGCGCCATTCTGGGCACCGGGGCCACCACGGGTCGCGACAAGGTGACCGTCGTCGCCTCGCCCGGCATCTCTGATGTGGGCGCCTGGCTCGAACAGCTCCTGGCGGAGTCGACCGGCAAGCAGGGCCACGGCATCATCCCGGTCGACAGCGAGCCTCTGGGTGCGCCTGGCGTTTACGGTAACGATCGGATCTTCGCCTATCTCCTCCTCGCCGGCGGCATCGACAAGGCGCAGGATGATGCGGTCGCAGCCCTGGAGCAGGCCGGTCAGCCCGTTGTCCGGATCGAGGTGACCGACACCTATAATATCGGCCAGGAGTTCTTCCGCTGGGAGATCGCGACCGCGGTCGCCGGCTCGATCATCGGCATCAATGCGTTCAACCAGCCCGATGTCGAGGCGAGCAAGATCGTCACGCGCGATATGACCGATGCCTATGAGAAGACGGGCAAGCTGCCTGAAGAGACCCCGATCATCTCCGGTGACGGACTGACCCTCTACGCCGACCCGCGCAACGCCGACGAACTGGCAAAGGCCGTCACCGACAAGACCATCGACGGCTACATCAAGGCCCATCTCGCTCGCGCCCATGCCGGCGACTATGCCGCCCTGCTCGCCTATATCAAGCGCGACGCCGCCCATACCGAGGTCCTGACGAAGCTGCGCACGAAGATCCGGGACAAGCTGAAGATCGCCACCTGTGTCGGCTTTGGCCCGCGTTTTCTGCACTCCACCGGCCAGGCCTATAAGGGCGGTCCCAACTCGGGCGTCTTCACGCAGATCACGGCCGATGCATCCGCCGATCTGAAGGTGCCGGACCACCAATACACCTTCGGCGTCGTCATCCTGGCCCAGGCCCGCGGCGATTTCGAAGTATTGGCAGAGCGCGGCCGGCGCGCGTTGCGCGTCCATCTCGGCAAGGACGTGGACGCAGGCCTCAAGCGCCTCGGTCAGGCAATCGACAAGGCCCTGTCATAGAATACTCTCTGCGCCATCCCGGCCCGAGCGCAGCGCAGAGCCGGGATCGCCGAAGGCTCTGCACACCTAGAATGGTCCCGGGTCAACCCCGGGCCACCATCGATTTGAACAACAGAAGGACACCACTATGCAGCTTGGAATGATCGGCTTGGGCCGGATGGGCGGCAACATCGTTCGGCGGCTGACCAAGGCCGGTCACCACTGCGTGGTGTATGACCGCAACAGCGCCGCAGTCACGGAGCTGGCTGGCGAAGGCGCAGGCGCATCCTCCGGTCTCGCGGACATGGTCGCGAAGCTTGAAGCCCCCCGCATCGTCTGGGTCATGCTGCCTGCCGGCGGCCCCACCGAGAGCACCATTCAGGAGCTCTCCGGAATGTTGAAGTCCGGCGACATCATCATCGATGGCGGCAACACCTTCTACAAGGATGACATCCGCCGAGGCGCCGAGCTGAAGACCAAGGGCATCCACTATGTCGACGTCGGCACCTCCGGCGGCGTCTGGGGCCTTGAGCGCGGCTATTGCATGATGATCGGCGGCGCCAAGGAAGCCGTGGATCACATCGACCCCATCCTGGCGGCACTCGCCCCCGGCATCGGCACCATCGAGCGCACGCCGGGCAGAGAAGGCCACGACCCGCGGCCCGAGCAGGGTTACATCCATGCCGGCCCCATCGGCTCCGGCCACTTCGTCAAGATGGTCCATAACGGCATCGAATACGGGCTGATGCAGGCCTATGCCGAGGGCTTCGACATCCTCAAGAACAAGAACTCGACCGACTTGCCGGAGAACGAGCGCTACGATCTCGACATGGGCGACATCGCGGAAGTCTGGCGTCGCGGCAGCGTCATTTCCTCCTGGCTGCTCGACCTCACCGCCATGGCCCTCATCGAAGACGGCACTCTTTCGGATTATCCGGGCGAGGTTGCCGACAGCGGCGAAGGTCGTTGGACGGTCAATGCCGCCATCGAGGAGGCGGTCCCTGCCGACGTGCTGACCGCCGCTCTGTTTGCCCGTTTCCGCTCCCGCCAGGATCATACCTTCGGCGAGAAGCTTCTATCCGCCATGCGCTTCAAGTTTGGTGGCCACACCGAGTTCAAGAAGAAGGATTGAGCCATGGACGACAAGCCGGCTCACGCGGTCCTGCCTGCCCATACGAAGGCAGCACCCCCCTCCACTGTGGTGATCTTTGGCGCGTCGGGTGATCTGACCAAGCGTCTCTTGATGCCGGCCCTCTATAACCTGGCCAATGATCAGGCTTTGGATGACAAGTTTCAGATCATCGGCGTCGATCTCGTGAAGAACGACGATGCCGGCTATCAGAAATATCTGACCGACAGCATGAACAGCCTCATCGCCGAGGGCGGCGGCGAGTTTGCCGCCACCGAGCTTGAGGAAAAGCCGTGGAACTGGCTCACGCAGCGCGTGCGTTATCTCTCCGGCGATTTCGGCAATGTCGGGACCTTCAACGACCTGAAGGACATGATTGACGCTCGCACCGAGGAGACCGGCAGCGGCAACGCCGTGTTCTATCTCGCCGTCGCCCCTCGTTTCTTTGGTGTGGTGGCCGAGCAGCTCGGCGCCGCGGGCCTCCTCGATGAAACCGATCATGGCTTCCGCCGCATCGTGGTCGAGAAGCCCTTCGGCACGGATCTGGCCTCCGCCAAGGCCCTCAACGCGCAACTTCTCAAGGTTGCCAGCGAGAAGCAGATCTTCCGTATCGACCATTTTCTGGGCAAGGAGACCGTCCAGAACATCATGGTCCTGCGCTTTGCCAATGGCCTGTTCGAGCCCACCTGGAGCCGGGATCACATTGACCATGTGGAGATCACTGCGGCCGAGACCGTGGGCGTTGAAAAGCGCGGCCGCTTCTACGAGGTGACCGGCGCCCTCCGCGACATGGTCCCGAACCATATGTTCCAGCTCTTGGCCATGATCGCCATGGAGCCGCCGAACTCCTTCGACGCCGACGCCATCCGTACCGAAAAGGCGAAGGTGATCGAAGCCATTCGGGATCTCTCGCCCGAGGAGGCGGTGAAGAATGCCGTCCGCGGCCAGTACACCGCCGGCATGGTCCGGGGGCAGCCCGTGAATGCCTATCGCCACGAGCCTGACGTCGACGCCCACAGCAACACTGAAACCTACGTGGCGATGAAATTCCTCATCGACAACTGGCGCTGGTCGGGCGTTCCTTTCTTCGTCCGGACGGGCAAGTCCATGGGCACCCGTCGCACCGAGATCGTGGTCCAGTTCAAGCGCGCGCCCGGTGTCCTCTTCCGCCATACGACCGGCGAAGTCGAGCCGAACATGATGGTATTCCGCATTCAGCCCAACGAGGGCGTCTCGATCCGGTTTGCAGCGAAGGTTCCTGGCCGCGAGGTGCAGATCTCCGAAGTCAACATGGACTTCCGGTATTCCGACTACTTCAAATCCGAGCCGTCCACCGGATACGAGACCCTCATCTATGACGTGCTCACCGGCGACCAGACGCTCTTCCAGCGCGCCGACAACATCGAGGCCGGTTGGAAGGCGGTGCAGCCGATCCTGGATGGCTGGGCCCGCAACGAGGGGCCGCTCGAGTTCTATGAGGCGGGCAGCAATGGCCCCGAGGGCTCCGATGAGCTCCTGGAGCGCGACGACTGCAAGTGGTTGCCACTCGAGTGATGGCCCCCAACGACGACCAGCCCCCGGCGCCCTCTCGCTTCTCCGGGCGGATCTCCCTCTTCGTCTCTGACGTGGATGGGACGCTCGTGACCCCCGACAAGAGCCTGACGCCGGGGGCCATAGCGGCCTCGGCGAAGCTCGCCGCCGCAGGGATCGCTTTCACGGTGGTGTCGAGCCGTCCCCCGCGCGGCTTCTCGATGCTCGTGGGCCCCTTGAACATCACGCATCCTTTCGGTGCCTTCAATGGCGGCACCATCGTGGCGCCCGACTACACGGTGATCGAGCAGCAGACCGTGCCCGCCGACGCCGCCCGTGCTGCCATAGCCGCCATCCGCGACCATGGCGCCGATCCATGGCTGTTCACGGGCACGGAATGGATCATCACCGATCCCCAGGGTGAGTACGTTCCCCTGGAACGTCGGACCGTTCAGTTCGAGCCCACGATCGTCCCGGACCTCGCACCTTATTATGGCAAGGCCGGAAAGATCGTCGGCGCCTCGAAGGATGCGGCCACCCTCGCCGCCTGTGAATCCTTGTTGCAGCGGCAGCTCGGCGGCGCCGCCTCGGTCCGTCGTTCGCAGACCTACTACCTCGATGTCACCCCGCCCGGCACGGATAAGGGCGTCGCCGTCCGCGCCCTCGCCCGCACCATGAACATCCCCCTGCATGAAGTGGCTGTCATCGGTGACATGGCCAATGATCTGCCCATGTTTGCCGTCGCCGGCTACAAGATCGCCATGGGCAACGGCAGTGATGAGGTGAAGGCACAAGCCGATCAGGTGACCTTGTCCAACACCGAGGACGGCTTTGCCCACGCCGTCGACGAATTTATTCTGCCTCATGCCCCCCGCCCCGGAGACCACCTGTGAAACGATCACGTCCGGCCAAGATTTCCCTGCTGCTCGCCGATGTCGACGGCACCCTGGTCACTCACGAGAAGGTGCTGACCGATAGGGCGGTCGCTGCGGTGAACGCCTTGCGCGACGCCGGCATCCGCTTCGCCGTCACCAGCGGTCGCCCTCCCAAGGGGATGGGTATGCTCATCGAGCCTTTGAAGATCGACACGCCCATTGCCGCCTTCAACGGCGGTCTCTTCGTGAACCCTGATTTCTCGGTCATCGAAGGTCACACCCTCCCCCGCAACGTCGGCGAGGTTACAGTCGATCTTATGCAATCCCATGACCTCGATGTCTGGCTCTATAAAGGCAGCGACTGGTTCATCCGCGATCCCAAGGCGCCTCATGTCGAGCGCGAGGAGTGGACCGTGAAGTTCCCGCCGACCATCGTCCGGAGCTTCGACGGACTTCTTGGCCAGGATGCGAAGATCGTCGGCGTCAGCGATGATCTTGAGAGGGTGAAGGCCTGCGAGGCCGCCTGCCAGCAGCAGCTGGCCCGCTTGGCCTCCGCCGCCCGCTCGCAGCCCTACTATCTCGACGTCACCCACCCTGCCGCCAACAAGGGGGGCGTCGTCGATTACCTCTCCCGCACTCTTGGCATTCCCGCCGGCGAGATTGCCACCATCGGTGACATGCCCAACGACATCCTCATGTTCGAAAAGGGCGGCCTGGCCATCGCCATGGGCAATGGGGGCCCCGAGGTCCAGGACGCTGCGGACGTCGTCACCGACAGCTGTGACGATGAAGGCTTTGCCAATGCCGTCCATAACTTCATTTTGAGAGGCTAGGTCCCGTGCAGCCCATTCTCCACATCGAACAGGATGGCGACGCCCTCGCCAGGGCCGCGGCAGACTGGATCCTGCAGCGCCTGGACGCCTCGACCGGTCCTTTCGCGCTGAACCTGTCGGGCGGTTCCACACCGAAGAAGCTCTACGCCCTGCTGGCGAGCGACGCCTACCGCAGTCGCATTCCCTGGGATCGCGTCCATCTCTTCTTCGGCGACGAGCGTTACGTGCCGCATGATCATCCCGACAGCAACTTCCTCATGGCCGATGAGTCGCTGATCGCTCACGTACCCATCCCGGCCGCCAACGTCCACGCGATCCCGTCTGGGCCGACCCCGGCCGAGGCCGCCGCAGCCTACGAGAAGACGCTGAAGGCCTTCTACGGTGCCGAGACCATCGATCCTAAGCGCCCGCTCTTTGCCGTCACGCTCTTGGGTCTCGGCCCCGACGGCCACACGGCCTCCCTGTTCCCCGGCATCCCCGCATTGGACGAGCGCAAGGCCTGGGTGCTTCCCGTCATCGGTGAGAAGCCGCCACCGCAGCGCATCACCTTGACCTTTCCGGTGCTCGACAGCTCCGCTGCGGTCGCCTTCCTCATGGCAGGTGCGGAGAAGCACCCGATGATCGAACGCCTGCGCAAGGGCGACACCTCGATACCCTCCGGGCGGATCGCCCCCCACGGAGAATTGCACTGGTTCATGGACAAGGCCGCGGCGGAGGGATGATCCTCGTAGCCATGGGTGTCTCCGGTGCCGGCAAGACGACGATCGCGTCGGCCTTGGCCACCCGCCTGGGCTGGACCTTTGCCGATGGCGATGCGTTCCACGATGCGGCGAACATTGAGAAGATGCATGCCGGCATCCCTCTCACCGACCTTGACCGCATGCCTTGGCTCAAGCGGATCGCGGAGTGGATCGACGAGCGCCGTGCCGCCGGCGAGGACGCCATTATCGCATGCTCCGCTTTGAAGCGTCGCTACCGGGACGTCCTGGCCAAGGATCGCCCCGACGTCCACATCCTCTATTTGCATGCGAGCCGGGAGCTTATTGCCTCGCGGCTCCACAAGCGCACCGGGCATTTCATGCCGGAGGCCCTGCTGGACAGCCAATTCGCCGATCTCGAGGAACCCGCCCGCGACGAGCATCCGATCCGCATTGATGTCGAGCCGCCGGTCGAAGCGATCGTCGACGACATCGTCGGGCGACTGGCGTCACTTCGTCGTCCGTCTCCCCCCTGACCCTAGGGCCAGGCTCCGGACACAGCCTCAGTCGAATGATCTGACGGCAAGCCAGACATCGTCATCCCACAGCCGAATTCCCCCGGTGATGCCCGCATCATTGCTGGCGATGCGCACATTCTTGGGCAGTTCGTCTTTGATGTGCGTGGCGTTGCCCCCGCCGATATAGAGCGTGTCGTAGTTGATGAGCGAATCGACGATCTCGATCATCCGCAGCACACGCTTGTTCCATTTCTTCGGCCCGATCTTCTGCTTCGCCGCGTTGCCGAGATAATCATTATATGTCTTGTCGCCCCGGATGGGATGATGCGCGAGTTCGAGATGCGGCGTCAGGCGCCCGTCGCTGAAGATGGCTGAACCGACGCCGGTGCCGAGCGTCAGGACGACTTCGAGCCGCTTGCCCTCGATGATCCCGAGGCCCTGGACTTCCGCGTCGTTCAACACCCGCGCCGGCTTTCCCAGCGCTTCCGCAATCGCCTTCTCGAGGGGAAAACCGCGCCAGATGTCGTTTCCGAAATGCGGGGCGGTCACCACCTTTTCGTCGCGGATGACGCCCGGGAACCCGGCAGAGATCCGCGCATAGCTGGGAAGCGGCTTCACCAGCTCCGTCAGCGCGGCGATCATCGTATCGGGGGGGCATGGGTTTGGCGTCGGAACACGCACCCTGTCCACTGTCATCTTGCCCGTCTTGTCGAGCACGGAAGCCTTCAGCCCCGTGCCACCGATATCGATGGCCAGTGTTAGGATCTGGGAGGATTTTGGTGCCCTCGATGGGCGTGTTGTCTTGGCCAATATTATAACCCCTCGATCATGCCCACGGCTCATTGCTCGATCATAAGGCAATCGTTTCTGGAAGCTACCCGACTGACACCTAAAAAAGACTTGCCAAATGCGAGAATGGATTTTGCCGAAAGCCCCGTCCGCCTGTATGATAGGTAGTTCTCAAGAGAGAAAACTCGCTTGACCGGTCAAGCGAGGCTGCAAATACAGATCTGTTTAGCTTCTGGGATGGTCGATGAGCCGTTATAAAGATTATCGTGAGCCTCGCCGGCGTGGCTTCGATGATGATTTCAGTCCGAAAAGCCGCCGTGGATCGGACGACATGCCGTCATTTCGCCAAGGGGGTCAGCCCGCGCCTGCGATGAGCAGCAACGCGGTGCCGACAAGCGCGACCGTAAAGTGGTTCAACGCTGACAAAGGCTTTGGCTTTGTCGAGGTTGACGGCGGCTCCGAGGCGTTCCTGCACATTCGTCCTCTCGAAGCAGCGGGTCATACCAGCCTGCCCGAGGGAGCCCGCCTGCTGGTTCGCGTGGGTCAGGGTCAGAAGGGCCCTCAGGTGACTGAGGTCCTCGAGGTTGACGTGTCGACGGCCTCCGCGACGGCTCGCCCGCCGCGTGCGCCTCGCCCCAGCTTCGACCGCAACGACCGCGCCGAGTCGAGTGCTCCTCTGTCTGAGGAGCAAGAAGGGATCGTGAAGTGGTATAACCCTGACAAGGGTTTCGGCTTCATTGCCCTCGACGCCGGTGGCAAGGACGTCTTCGTCCACGCGACGGCATTGGAGCGGTCTGGTCTCGGCATGGTGTCCGAAGGGCAGCGTGTTGTGGTGCAGGTGGCCCAAGGTCAAAAGGGCATCGAAGCCCGGACGATCCGCGCCGCGGATTGACGCTGCGACCATCGGCGACGAGCGGTCGCCACATGCGGGAGAACTAAGATTTTCTCGCACGGGAAAGCATTGCGCTGCTGAGGATTGCCGCAGCGGCGCATTTCTTTTTCGGGGGACCGTCAGGCACGTCCGCTTGACCGCATAAGGGAAGTGTCAGCACTCCCCTTCGGCCTCATTTTCGGGAAGTGTCCGACACTTCCCCGCCAGCCCCATTCATGAATCGGGTTCCAAAGCCACCAGGCGTGACTGCGATCTCCGCATTGGCCTCGCCGGCCGAAACGTAAGAAGGGCCGCCCTGACGGACAGCCCTTCCATTGTCACCCACGTCCCGGCGCAATGCCGGGCTAAGGTTTTAACGCGTGCGAGTAGAACCCTCGACAGAGGCGAGGACCCAGTTCACCGCTTCCGACCACCGCGGATTGAGACAATGAGACACTGGATCACCTCCTTTCGATAAATTGACGACGAATCAAAGATAATGCGTCTCGGCGATAATTGTAAGCTGAAGTTTTTCGCATCGCTGGGGCCGTGCTGGTCACATTTTAATCATTGCTGAGGGAGACGGATGCCATGCCGCCAGTAGCACTTGTGACGGGAGCAAGCCGCGGCATCGGAGCGGCGACGGCCCGCGGATTGGCCAGTCGGGGCTATGATCTCGCCCTCACCTATGAGCGCGCCGCAGCCGATGCCGAGACCGTCGCCGCCTCCTGCGCGGCCCATGGCGTGAAAGCCAGCATATATCAGCTCGATGTTGCCGATGAGAGCCAGGTCGAGCGCCTCTTCGCACAGCTGGATCAGGACTTCGGGAGCCTCGATGCCCTCGTGAACAACGGCGGGATAACGGGTCCCTCCTGCAGGCTCGAGGAGCTGAAGGGCGACACGCTCGCGCACGTCTTCGCCGTGAATGTCTTCGGCAGCATGATCTGCGCCCGCGAAGCCATACGACGCATGTCGACCCGCCGCGGCGGCAGGGGTGGCGCCATCGTGAACCTGTCCTCCGCGGCCGCCCGCTTGGGCAGTCCCAATGAGTTTATCCATTACGCCGCCTCCAAAGGGGCCGTGGACACTTTCACTCTTGGCCTGGCCAGGGAGACGGCAGAGGAAGGCATCCGCGTGAATGCCGTCCGGCCCGGCCTCATCGAGACGGAAATCCATGCAAGCTCGGGCCTTCATGACCGGGTGGAGCGTCTGTCACCGATGATCCCCATGAAGCGGGCCGGCAGTGCGGAGGAGGTTGCCGAAGCCGTCTGTTGGCTTCTGTCCGATGCCGCATCCTATGTCACCGGTGCCATCATCGACGTGGCAGGCGGCCGCTGAGAGACGCTCTGTCCCAGGCGGTCGGCATCGGCGTAGACTGATGTGAACAAGGAGCGTCCATGCGGGACTATCAAGAGGCGGCAGCGGCATTTGACCACCAGGCGACGGTCGAGCGGACGCTGCACGGAACTCTGTCCGCCCTCAATGCCTGTGTCGAGTGCTGCGATCGCCATGCCCTCCCCGGCCGAATAGCTCTGTTTTGGGAAGGCCGTGACGGCAACAGCGACACGCTGACCTTCATCGAGTTGCAGCGCCGTGCCGCTCAATTCGCGGAATTCCTGGTGGCTCAGGGCGTTCGTCCCGGCGATTGTGTGGCGGGTCTCCTGCCGCGCATTCCGGAACTGCTGATCACGATCCTGGGGACGTGGCGCGCCGGCGCGGTCTATCAGCCGCTTTTCACCGCCTTTGGTCCCAAGGCCATCGAGCATCGTTTGGCAGCCGCGGAAACCCGCCTTGTCGTGACGGATCCGGCAAATCGCGGCAAGCTCGATGGCATCCCGGATGCGCCCCCGGTCGTGACCGTCTCGGGCCCCAAGGGCCAGGGCATCCGCCGGGGCGACTTCAGCTTCTGGTCCGAGGTCGAAGCCGCCGGGGAGACCTTCGCACCGGTCATGCGCACCGGTGAAGACCCGTTTCTGATGATGTTCACCTCCGGCACCACGGGTGCGCCGAAGCCTGTCAGCGTTCCACTGAAGGCGATCGTCGCCATGGTCGGCTACATCAGCGATGCTGTCGACTTGCGTGCCGAGGACGGCTTCTGGAACATCGCCGACCCCGGCTGGGCCTATGGTCTCTATTACGCGGTGACCGCTCCCCTCGCACTGGGCCACCCGACGCTGTTCTATGAGGGCGCCTTCACCGCCGAGAGCACATACCGCCTCATCCGCAAGCACCGCATCACCAATCTATGCGGCGCGCCCACGGCCTTTCGTCTCCTGGTGGCTGCCGGCCCGGCAGCCGCGGAAGCTGTGAAAGGCCAGCTTCGCGCGGTCAGCAGCGCCGGCGAGCCTCTCAATCCGGAAGTCATCCGCTGGTTTGCCGAGCATCTCGGCACGACGATCCACGATCATTACGGCCAGACCGAGCTGGGCATGGTCCTCTGTAATCATCATGCCTTGCATCACGATGTCCACACGGGAGCTGCGGGTCTCGCCGTCCCTGGCCATCGCGTGGTTGTGGTCGATGAAGAGGGCCGGGAGCTGCCCCCTGGAACCCCCGGGATCCTCGCCCTCGACCGCAGCCGGTCGCCGCTCTTTTGGTTCGCCGGCTACAGGAATGCGGAGACGCCCTCATTCGTCGGGGAGTATTACCTCAGCGGCGACACGGTCGAGCAGAATGACGACGGCACCATCAGCTTCGTGGGCCGCTCCGATGACGTCATCACATCCTCTGGCTATCGCATCGGCCCCTTCGACGTTGAGAGCGCGCTCATCGAACATCCCGCGGTGATGGAGACCGCCGTCATCGGCAAGCCGGATCCCGAGCGCACCGAAATCGTGAAGGCCTTCATCGTCCTCAAGGACCGTCACGACCCTTCTACCGAACTCGCCGAAGCGCTCCAGAAGCATGTGAGAAGCCGGCTCTCCGCCCACGCCTATCCGCGCGAGATTGAGTTCGTGGAAAGCCTCCCGAAGACACCCAGCGGCAAGATCCAGCGCTTCATCCTCCGCAACCAGGAGCGGGCGAAGTCGGCACCATGATCAGGTTCGGCGCCAGAGTCCTCGCCCCGCTCCTCGCGCTCGCCCTGAGTGCCTGCGCCTGCGCCCATGTCGATCAGCCGGCAAATGTCGGGATCGCGAAGCTCGGCGCGACCGCCTATCACGACAGCGGCGCATATGCTCGTGATCTCGCGATTGTCGCGGCAAGTGCTGGCTCATGGATCGCCCGCCGTGCTCCTCAGGTGGCCAAGCCGGCACTGGTGCTCGACATCGACGATACCTCGCTGTCGAATTGGCAGGTGATCAAGGCCAATGATTTCGGGCGTTTTGTCAATGGCGACTGCGCCTTGCCTGAGGGCCCCTGCGGCTGGCGCGCCTGGGACATGAAGGGCATCGACCCCGCCATTGAGCCGACGCTGCAGGTCTACCGCCAGGCCCGCGCGGCGGGTGTGGCGGTGTTCTTCATCACCGGCCGGCCTGAATCGCAACGCCAGCCGACGGCGCGCAACCTTTCTCGCGCGGGGTACGAGGGCTTTACGGGCTTGGCGATGGTGCCGGAAGGCGCTCGCTTCTCTTCGGCCGTTGAGTTCAAGGCCCCACAGCGCCGGCGGATAGAAGCCGAAGGCTACACGATCATCGCCAACATGGGCGATCAGCCCTCCGATCTTGCCGGCGGCTTCTCGGAGAGGACATTCCAGCTGCCCAATCCTTTCTATCATATTCCGTGAAGTCGCTTTGTTGGCCTTGAGCAGGCCCTGCCCGTTCGGATAAGGTCCGTGGCCTTTCAGCCGAATGATCAGCGAGTCTGACCATGATCGAAGACCAGACCCTGTTCATTACCCAGCTGACGACCCTGTGGATCATGCTCGACCCGTTCGGCTTGCTCCCTCTGTTCATGGGAGCGACCACGGAGTTCAACGCGGCTCAGCGTCGCCGCATCGCCGTCTATGCAGCGGTGTTCGCCCTCATCATTCTGCTTTTCTTCGGCTTCATCGGCCAGATCTTGCTGCATGCCATGGGCGTGTCGCTCATCGCCTTCCAGATCGCGGGGGGCATCATCCTGCTGATGTTCGCGATCGGCATGGTTTTGGGTGAAATGCAGCGAACTCCGGTGTCCACCACGCCCGTCGAACAGAGCAAGCTCCTGAGCGTCGCAGTCTTCCCATTGGCCACACCCATGATCGCGGGTCCGGGCGCCATGCTGACGACCGTTCTCCTGATGGACAACAACCGCTTTTCTTTTGGGCATCAGATGGAGACGGCCCTGGCGATGATCATCGTCCTGGCCTTCCTCGCCTCCATCTTCATGCTCGGAGACTATGTTCTCCGCATCATCGGCGAAGCCGGGGCGAACATTCTGCGGCGGGTGATGGGCATGATTTTGGCGGCGGTGGCGGTCAATCTCATCTTGACCGCCTTCGCCGATTGGCTCTCGCTGCCGTCAATCTGAGGCTTGCGACTCCGACAGGATGGTCATCTCGGCCCTGAGCTCCGGCAGCCCGATGCCCTTTTCTGCCGAGGTGATGTGCAGCCTCGGATGGGCCGCGGGCCGCTTCGAGATGCCGAGCCTCACGGACTCGACGATCTCAGCCAAGGCCTCCGGCTTCATCTTGTCGGCCTTCGTCAACACGATCTGATAACTGACCGCAGCTTCGTCGAGCAGATCCATCATCTCGAGGTCTGGAGCCTTGAGCCCGTGCCGGCTATCCACCAGGACGAAGACGCGCTTGAGCTCGATCCGGCCGCGCAGATAGTCCCGCAGCAGCCTTTGCCATGTCGCGACCAACGCCTTTTCCGCCTTGGCATATCCATAACCTGGCATATCCACCAGGCAGAGACGGTCGCCAACGGCAAAGAAGTTGAGCTCCCGCGTCCGGCCGGGAGTCGACGACGTCCGCGCGAGGCTCTTGCGGCCGCCGATCGCGTTGAGCAGACTGGACTTGCCCACATTCGACCGTCCGGCGAAAGCGACTTCGCATTGCATCGGTTCAGGCAGGAACTCGAGCTTCGGCACGCCCCGGAGAAAGGTGATCTCGCCGGCAAACAGCTTTCGCCCCGCCTCGATGACCTCGGGCGTGAACAGTTTGTCCGCATCTTCCTCGAAATTGAGTTCAGACATGGGACAGCCTCAGGGCTTGCTTTCGCTGGCGTCCTTGCGGCCCCGATTGAGGAACGGAATTGAGCCCCGGATATTGCCGAGCAGGTTCACGTCGACACCTTGCCGCCGCATGATCAGCCATTGCTGCAAGATGGAGAGTGTGTTGTTCCACGACCAGTAGATCACCAGCCCAGCCGGGAATGACGCGAGCAGGAAGGTGAAGAACACCGGCATCCAGTTGAAGATCTTTGCCTGAATCGGATCCGGCGGTGCCGGGTTCAGGCGCATCTGGATCCATTGGGTGATCCCCATGATGATCGCCCAGGCTCCGACCATCAGCATGTGCGGCGGCGTCCAGGGGATCAGGCCGAACAGGTTGAAGATGGTTGTAGGATCCGGCGCCGAGAGGTCCTTGATCCACCCGAAAAACGGTGCATGCCGCATTTCGATCGTGACGAACAGCACCTTGTAGAGGGCGAAGAACACCGGGATCTGAACAACAATGGGCAGACAGCCGGAGACGGGTGAGACCTTCTCCTTCTTGTAGAGCGCCATCATCGCTTCCTGCTGCTTCATCCGGTCGTCCGGGAAGCGCTCGCGAATCTTGAGAAGCTCGGGCTGGAGCTTCTTCATGGAACTCATCGACTTGTAGGACTTGTTGGCGAGCGGATAGAACAGCAGCTTCACCAGCACCGTGGTGATGAGGATCGCCACGCCGAAATTGCCGACGATGCCGTGAATATACTCCAGCAGGAAGAACATCGGCTTGGTGATGAAGTAGAACCATCCCCAATCGATCAGCAGGTCGAAACGGTCGAGGCTGAACTCGGCGGCATAGCGCTCGACGATATTCACGACCTTGGCGCCGGCGAACACCTGGCTTTGGTAGCCACCAGTCGCCCCGGGGCCGACCTGCACCGGATCCTTGACCAGGAAGTCGGACTGATAGACGTCGGACGTGCCGTTCTTGTGGTCGAAGAACCGTCCTTCGATGGTGGACTCTGGATCGGGCATGATGGTCACGGCCCAATACTTGTCCGTGATCCCGAGCCATCCGCCGACGGCGGAATGCGTCAAGGGTGCAGCCGCTTCCTGGAGGTCCTTGTAGCTGAGCTCCAGAAGGCCGTCCTCGCCCAGCACCCCGATGGGACCTTCATGCAGGATGTAGAAACCGGAAGTGTGGGGGGTGCCCGTCCGTGACACCAGGGCATAGGGATAGAGCTGGATGCCCGTGGGCCCGTTATTCGTCACTTCCTGGCGGATGCTGAACATGTAGTCGTTGTCGACGGAGACGATCCGTCGGAAGATCTGTCCCTGGCCATTGTCATAGCTGAGCGTGACCGGAGCGCCCGGCGCCAGGGTGGGCGATCCCTCCACCGTCCAAACCGTCTCCGGTGTTGGCACCGCCACCGTCGTACCCCCGCCGGCAGCCCATCCCGACTCGGTGAAATAGGCGCTGGAGGTGCCCGAAGGCGACAGCAGCGTGATGATGGGGCTCTCGGGATCGACCGTCTCGTGATACTTCTTCAGCCTGAGGTCATCGATCCGTCCACCCTTGAGATTGATGGAGCCGACCAGGCTGGGTGTCTCGATCGCGACGCGCGGCGTCGACGCGATGACCTGCTCGCGGGTCATGCTGCCCGGCGTGGCACCGGCGGCTACGGTGCCAGGAGCCGCTGGGCTCGCGCCCGGAGTGGTGATCTGGGGAGCGGTCGAAGAGGCCTCTGCCTGCCGTTCAGCCTGTTGCTGCTGCGGGGCGTCGACCTGCTGCTTCTCCATCTGCGGCACCCCGACGAAGAGCTGCCACACGAGGATGACGAGGGCGGAGAGCGCGATAGCGAGGATGAATTGCTTGTTGTCGGCCATGGTCTCTACGCGTTCTCGACGTACAGCAGTTATCGGGGATCGTTTCGCTCGCCGGCCGGCTTGGGCGAATATCGATCACGCCTGCCGCCCGGGGTTGGCTCGGCGTGGACGGTCTTGACCGCTCGCCGCAGATCTTCATTCAAGACATCGAAGGCGCGCGACGCAGTGCTGCCGCGCCCGATGATCACATAGTCGTAACCGCTGACGGCGACATCGCCGAGCGAGAGTCGCGCGGCTTCGCGAAGTCGGCGCTTGATTCTGTTGCGCTCGACGGCCCCGCCCAGCTTCTTGGTCGCTGTGAATCCGACCCGGGCAGCGCCGTCATCATCTCGTTTTCGAGCCTGGATCACGAGCCCAGGCATCGCAGCCGACCTGGCCCGCGATGCGGCGACGAAATCCCGGCGTCTCTTGATGCGCTCCATGCCCATGAACGTTCGAATGCCGGTGCGCACTGCAGGATCGCTGCGCTCCGCCGGGCACGAAGAACTCACGCTGACAGGCGTTTCCGGCCTCTGGCGCGGCGTCGGGCCAAAACTTTACGTCCGCCGGGAGTTGCCATACGGCTCCGAAAGCCGTGCCGGCGCTTCCGGATCAGGCGGCTTGGCTGGTAAGTCCTCTTCACTGTCGTCTCCGCGAGGTCCGGCGAATGATGCGCAGAGGGGACAGTGCCACCCTTGGTCGATCCGCCACTAAAGCATGCAAATTGATTGCCGGCTTATAAGGAACGCCGGGTCGCAAGTCAACGAATTGGGCGGCCCTCGCTGCACATCCGCCGCGCCTTGTTGTCACCCCTCGCGAAAATTCGGCCCGCACATGCGGAACCAATCCTCAAAATGCCATATACGTGAAGGGGAATGGGAACATTCTCGGCAAGATTGACTGGACGTCTTTGAACTCACCCGGACCAAATGGACAAGCGCCTTTGGAAGGCGCCTCGAAAACCGCAAGCGAGAGCGAAGCGCCTCGACCGGGCATCCTTCACGGGCTGTCCGCCAAGCTGCTGTTGCTCACCATGCTGTTCGTCATGGTCGGGGAAGTTTTGATCTTCGTTCCCTCCATTGCCAATTTCCGGGTGAAATGGCTGGAGGATCGCATCAAGACGGCGCAGATCGCGACCTTGGTGGTTGAGGCCGCACCCGACCAGCTGATTTCCGATGAGTTGCGGCGTGAATTGCTGGCGCGCGCCGGGGCCAAGGCCATCGCCTTCAAGCGTGGGGAGTCGCGGCACCTCGTGCTGGCCGGACCCGAACTTCCCGAAATCGATGCCCATTACGACATCCGAGACGTCACCTGGTTCGAGACCATCGTCGATGCCGTGGAAACGATGGTGGCTGGAAACGGTCGCGTGATCAGGGTCTTGGGCTATGCCACTGATCCGTCCGGCCAGTTCACCGAGCTTGTGATCGACGAGCGGCCCTTGCGCAAGGCGATGATAGCCTTCTCCTTCACCATCGCGAAGCTCTCGATCATCCTCTCTCTCATCGTCGCCACCCTCATTTACTACACCCTGCACGTCACCTTCGTTCGTCCCATGCGGCGGCTGACGAAGAATATGGTCTCCTTCAGCAGCCACCCGGAAGATCAGAGTCGGATCATCATGCCCTCCGACCGCGACGACGAAATCGGCGTTGCGGAGCGCGAGTTGAACCGCATGCAGACCCAGCTGGCCAACACCTTGCAGCAGAAGACGCGATTGGCGGCGCTTGGCTTGGCGGTCAGTAAAGTCAGCCATGATCTCCGCAACATGCTGTCCAGCGCCCAGCTGATCTCGGACCGCCTCGGACAGATCGACGACCCCACCGTCAAGCGTTTCGCACCGAAGCTCATCGCCTCCCTCGACCGCGCCATCGGTCTTTGCGTGCAGACCTTGAAATATGGCCGCGCTCAGGAAGCGCCCCCCGATCGCGAGCGCTTTGAACTGCGCAGCCTCGTGGACGAGATCATCGACACCGTGGCGCCCGAGGCGTCCACCCGCACCATTCTCTACAACGACGTCCCGCCTGAGCTGGAGATCGATGCCGACAGCGATCACATGTTTCGCGTGCTCATGAACATGCTGCGCAACGCGGCCGAGGCGCTGGATCATGAGACCGACGCCATCGCCATGGGCGAGGAAGGCTTTGTCCGGATCCGTGCCTGGCGCGAGGGCACTGTGGTGACCATACAGATCGCCGATAATGGCCCTGGCGTCCCGGCCCGCGCCCGCGCCCACCTCTTTGAGGCTTTTCAGGGGTCCGGGCGGAGCGGCGGCACGGGCCTCGGTCTCGCAATATCGGCCGAATTGGTCCGCGCCCATGGCGGCGAGCTCATTCTGGCGGAGAGTGAAAAGGGCGCCGAGTTCCGCATCGTGATCCCCGATCGCGTCCATGAGATTCGCCCCGGTCGGCGTGGCGAGCGCCGGGTCGTTGATGGTCCGGGAACCCTGGTCGTTCCCCGTCGGGACGAGCGCTCCTCTTAGGGAAGCCTGAGAACCTTCCCTTCGCGCCGTGGATCCGCGCCGCCAGTCAATCCGTGGTCTTTCCGCTCCACGCCCTGCAATCCGCTGATCGCCGGCCGCACCGTCACGCGATGGCCCATGGCCTCGAGCGGTGCTTGCAGCGCGACGATGGGGGTATTCTCCTCGAGCTCCAGCGGTCCGTTCCTGTTGAGGAACCGCGGTACGTTGATGGCCGCCTGCATGGGCATTTTCCAGTCCATGAGCGCGATCAGCGTCTCCGTGACATAACCGATGATCCGGCTGCCGCCCGGCGAGCCGACGGCCGCATGGAGGGATCCATGCTCGTCGAGCACGATGGTCGGTGACATGGAAGACCTCGGCCGCTTTCCGGGCGCGACCGCATTGGCCACGGGCACGCCGTCCGAGCCCGCCGGCGTGAAGGAAAAATCCGTCAGCTCGTTGTTCAGGAAGAAGCCGCCGGCCATGATGTGGGCACCGAAGGGCCCTTCGATGGAACTCGTCATCGAGACCGCATTGCCGTCGCGATCGATGATGGAGAGATGGCTTGTCCCCGCACGCGCGCCGTCGATACCCTCGGCCCGGTGCACGGCTCCCGGGGGAACCCCTGCCGATGCCGGGCCCGAGGCCTTGCCCGGGTTGATCAGGGCCGCCCGCGAGGCCAGGTAGGATCGGTCCAGCAATCCGGCGACGGGAACATCGACCTTGTCCGCATCGGCCATGTATCGGTCCCGGTCGGCGAAGGCCAGCGCGCTCGCCTCGCTGATGAGGTGCACGGCAGTGACTCCGGCCGGCTGCAGTGCCCCCAGGTCGAAATGCTCGAGCATCCCGAGGATCATCAGCGTGGTCAGCCCTCCCGATGTGGGCGGCGGCATGCCGCAGACCTCGAACCGACGATAGGGACGGCAGACCGCATCCCGCTGCAACGCCTTGTAGCCGGCCAGATCCGCCAGCGTCATCGTGCCGGCATTGGGATGGCCCTGGACGGCATCGACGATCGCTTGCGCCACCTCTCCCTCGGAGAGCCCGGCCGGTCCGCGCTCAGCGATGGCCTCCAGCGTGCGAGCATAAGCCTCGTTCTTGACGATCGCGCCCATCGGCAGGGGCGTCCAGCCTGCCGGCAGGCTCTCGTCCCGCATCGCCAGGTAGGATCGCGTCTCATCATTGTTGAGGAGTTCCGGCGCATTGCCCAAAGCCTCCGCCAGCCGCGGGCTGATCTCGAAACCCTCCCGGGCCAGCGTGATGGCAGGCCGGAACAGCTCCCCCCAGGCCAGCTTCCCATGCGCGTCATGCGCCAGCCTCAGCATGGCCACGACGCCTGGCACCCCGACGGAGCGGCCCCCCACGACCGCCGCCATGAAGTCCATCGGTGTGCCGTCCTCATTCAGGAAAAGATCCGGCCTGACGCCGGCCGGCGCCGTTTCCCGCCCGTCATAGGCGCTGATTTTCTTCGCGCTGGCATCCCAGTTCAGCAGGAATGCGCCGCCGCCGATCCCGGAGGATTGCGGCTCCACCAGCCCCAGCACCAGTTGAGCCGCGATGGCGGCGTCAACCGCGCTGCCGCCCTTGGCGAGGATGTCGATCGCCGCCTGCGATGCGCGTTCATCCGCTGTCGCCACGATGGCTTGCCCCTCGCGGCGATCGTCGCATCCAGCCGCGATCCCGAGGACCAGCAGCACCGTCAGCAGGCGGCCAAAACGCATCATGCAGAACTCCTTCTCCACACCGTCAATAGCGCGCCTGGAAAGGAACATCAATTTGACCTGTTTCGCACAGGGCAATACGGTGCGCGCACCCACCATGCGAGCGAGAATCCATGTCTTATCGACCCGGCCCCCTGAACCTCATCACCGATGTCGACGGGATCAGCATCGGCAACGCCCATGACGACAAAGTCATGTCCGGCGTGACGGTTATTCTGCCCGACCCGGATGCCATAGCCTCTGTCGACGTCCGCGGCGGCGCCCCGGCGACCCGGGAGACCGACGCGCTGGATCCTTCGTCCCTGGTCGAATCCGTCCATGCCGTCGTCCTGTCCGGAGGCTCCGTCTTCGGCCTCGATTCGGCCACCGGCGTCACCCAGTGGCTCTCGGACCATGGCCGCGGCTTCACGTTCGCGACACAACCCCGTGCCTGCCCCGTGGTCCCCTCTGCCTGCCTCTTTGATATTCTCAATGGCGGCGACAAGGCCTGGGGTCCGACCGCCCCCTATCGCCAGCTCGGCATCGACGCCTGTGAACGCGCCTCGAGCCAATTCTCCCTGGGCAATGTGGGGGCCGGCTACGGTGCCCTGGCCGGCCGCTACAAGGGAGGCCTCGGCAGCGCCTCGGCGGTCATCGATGGCATCACCGTCGGAGCGATCGTCGCGGTGAATTCCTTCGGCTCGCCCGTCATTCCGGGCACGAACCGCTTCTGGGCGCAACTGGCCGAGATCGATGGCGAGTTTGGCGGGCTGGCCGGCCTGCCCATGGAGCTCACCGCGGCGAGCCGTTCGCTCACCACCGACACCAAGGCCGCGATGGTGGCCGACGCCGCAGCAGCCGGCGCCAACACCACCATCGCCGTGGTGGCGACGGATGCGCGCCTCACGCCCTCGGAGGCGAAGCGCTTCGCTGTCATGGCCACCGATGGCTTTGCACGCGCCCTTCGGCCCGTCCATACGCCCTTTGACGGCGACACGGTCTTCGCCCTAGCGACGGGTCGCCGCGAGCTGGAGGGTCCCCGTCCGCTCGCTCTGGCCATGCTTGGAGCGGCGGCATCCGACAGCTTGGCCCGGGCCATCGCCCGCGGCGTCTACGAGGCCGAGACACTCGGCCCCTGGCTGTCCTACCGCCAGAGTCACCGCCCCGCCTGATGACGGGGCGATGTCGGGATCAGTTGCACCAGGCTTCGACGATCAGCTTCTCGAACTCCTGCTTGGCCGCTTCATAGGCGGCCGGCAGCTCGCCCGGGGGTGGGCACTGCCCGCCCGCTGATTCGGCGGCGTCCCAGGCCGACTGGATGGCCGACATCTGTTCGGGATTGCCCGGGCAGGCATAATTGATCTTCTCGAAGAAGACCTTCTCCAGGTCGGCGGGCAGCCCGGCCGCTCTCAGGCAGCTGTCGAGCACCGCATATTGCGGCGCGGCAAACTGCATGTTGCCAAGCTGTGTACTGGTCATGAACGCCTGTGCAGCCACTGTCGCACCGATCAGCGCCGTGCCAATCAACAATACTCGTCTCACCGATCCGGCCATAGCATCTCTCCTGGAGGCAAATCCCTCCGTAAGCCATGCCATTTCTGGCCGCGAGAGGCGAGCGCTTTGACACGATTGAGTAACTGGAATGTTGCCGAGGCCGCGATCCGGTCCTTGCGTTTGGTTCCTGCCCGTATTAGGACAGGCGCCACCAACAGGCGGGCTCAGCTCCCGCCAGGCGCCGGTAGCTCAGCTGGATAGAGCACCAGACTACGAATCTGGGGGTCGGGAGTTCGAATCTTCCCCGGCGCGCCAATATACTCAAAGACTTAGATGGAAACTGGCTGGTCGCCGGTTTCTCTGGCGTCAACATGGCGTCATTTCCACGAAGACCGGCTTTAGCGGGACGAGTGCGCGCGCGAAGGTGTAATGATACAAGATTTCTAATCCAGAACCATTTTTCGGGCTATTAGCTCTGCAAAGTGCGCACTCGCGTGTCTTCTACTGCCCTTGTTATAGTGCTTCTCGGTGACCCTGGGATCAGTGTGTTGTAACAAGGCGGACGCAAGCCCCATCTTTGTGCCTGCCAAATCCGCTATAGTGTGAACGGCGCAATCCCGGAACAGGTGGGGGTTTACTGCCTTTCCCAATCTTTCTTTTGTTACTTGGGTAATAATCTCGCCCACATAAGTGTAGGCGAGAGCACCGCCCTTAACTGATGCCCACATCGCATCGCCGGGGTTTAGGAAGAGGTTGCGCCAGTATGCGATCCAACGATCAATCTGCGGTGCGATCAGCGTGGGAACAATGCGCTCGTCGGGGCGGCCATTTTTGGTCTCAGATGCGTTGAGAACAAGATACCAGCCATCGTCACTGCGCTGGAGGTGCTCGCCGAGACAGAGTCCAGCAAGGTTTTTGAGGCGGATAGGGCATAGGGTGAGGAAGGCGATCATCAGACCGTTGCGATATGTCCGAGCCCGCGTGAGCTCAGTCTGGGGGGCTGCCGTCTCCGCTTCCGCCATAAGGTCCAATCCAAGCCTGAGAAGCCTGTCGCCATCGACGATCCTTGGCGCCTTGGCCCTTGGCCGCATTTTATCTTTCAGGTCGAGTTCGATTTCGTGAAGCCATTCAAACGCATCCCCAGGCACCAAGAATCGCGCCACGGTGCGGATGCGGTTGATGTAGTTGTATCGCGCCACCGATTCGACGCGGTGATCCAGCTCCGACAGGAATGCTTCGACATTGGCTGGCGTGACATGGGCCGCAGCGGGTGCATTCACGTTGAACGTGCCGTTGCGAGCACAAAAGTCGAGAAGATAACCGTAGCCTCGCTGAAGGTAACCTCGGGTAGATATTTTGAGGTGGCCTGCGCGGCCTCCAGACTTCAGGCGATGCGCCGGACTACAAGCAGCCTCCCATCCATCGCGATCCGCCCGAGGCCACTCCTCAGAGGGCAAGGTTTCGTAGCGACTGGTCGCGCTCATGCTGCCTTACTTCCCCATCTTGTCGATAACGAGGTCCGCGTACATCCGGGACGCGTTAATGGTGTCCAAGCCCACATAGCTGTTGGTGGTGGTCCTCAGATTTCTGTGGCCCAAGACGCGCCGGACCATCTCATAATTGCCGGGTAGCTTCTCGAGGATGATAGCGGCCGCGGCGTGCCGAAACTGATGCGCCGTGACCTTGAGACCCAGATGCTTCCATAGCAGCACGCTCATCTGCTCGGACAGGGTGTGGCTGGTCTTCTGGTCCCGCCCCTCCCCCGGGAACAGGTAGTCATGATTGCGGCCCCGCATGAGGGCGGGCCGGTGGAGATGTATGTATTCGTCGATGATTGCGGTAACTCTCGCCGGCAGCGGATGCTCAAGGTCGATGCCGTTCTTGACGTCATATCCCTCGAATACCAGCGTGATGGGAGTGCCAGGGCCGGCTGGACGGACCAGGTTTTCGCCAATTTGGATTGAGGCAAGATTGCCGACTCTGATAGGCGCCACAACCAGGATCGCAATCGCGGTCGCTAGCTGCGCCAGGACGGCGGCCTTGATCGGCTGCGCCTTGCTTTCACTGCGGGCGATGGCCATGAGCCTCATCGGCAACTGGATAACCTTATCCCAGATATCGCCCACCAGAACCTGCCGGATCAGATCCCGGTTCTTTTTTGTCATACCACCCTGGCGGTGCTGCTCCATCGTATAGCGGAGATCGTCGAGGCGCCCGAGCTGCCCCGCATCGAAGCCTGGAAGAGCGCGTGCAATTCCATGGAGCTTCCCAGCCAACGCGATGGCATAGGTTGAGGGGACATCACCGGCCGCCTCCCAAAGATGATCGACGATCGCCTCGACGGTGTCGGGGTGTAGAAGTGCCGCGAGCGAGGTCAATCTGTCGAGTTCGATGCCTGAGGCCACTGCCGTCCGAACGGCAGCCACGAGCTCACGCTTGCGGGTGTCGACCGTCGAAGGCTTGCACCCCTTCATCCGGCGTCCGTCCGATGCCTTGTGGGGACGGGAGAGGTCCGCCAGATAGATCTCGATCCCCTCACGCAGCTCTTCAGGAAACTGATCCCACCGCGGGCCACTGCTGCGCTCGGCATATCCTGGCTCAGCAAGCCTCATCGTAGGCCAGCCAGGGACCTCGTCGACAGCCTTGTTCCAGTAGCGCACCAAGAGGCGCCTGGAGCTGGTATTGAGGGGCGAGAAGCTCGTTTCCAAACGATAAGTTGCATACGCTTTAACGTGCACATCGGCGACCTCGCTCGGGGCGATGCCAAGGCCGGAGAGGAAGCGGCAGAAGGGCGAGAGCATGTCCTTGGCCTGGACATCTGGAACCAGCGACCAAAGCTCCCGCCAGGCGTCGCTCATCGGGGCGCGATGGGCGTTGCCGAACTCGGTCCTACCGTACCAGTTCAGTGCCCGCTTCACGTTCGCACGATGGTTGGCGAAGGTCTTGGGATGAACGTTCAACTGCTCAGGGTGCAACGTCTGGACGGCGCGGCTGATTCCTGTGACCCGGGCCGGGATCGTCTCGCAGGGACGACCCAGGAAGCCCGCCATCTGGCGCAGCGACGTCGCCCAATGGCGCTTGGTCGCCGCATCGAGATCGTCGGCTCGTAGCAGTGCAGCGAGCGCATCGGCGAAGGAGGGCCCTCCAATCACCGAGCCGGCGGGGGCGTTTCGCTCAAGGAAAGTCAGCATTAGGACAACCTTAAGTAATACAATATCAGATGACGCAGCACACTCTTGTACAACATTGATATTTAGGAGATCGTTGTCAATGTATTGTGCACAAATACATTCATGTATTTTCCTAATGTTTATAAATATAATAGATGTTGTTGGATAGTGTTGCCCGGTTGAGCAAGAGTAGGCAGGCATCACAGCCTGCCATACTCGCTGGTTGACCGATACTTGAGGGTCTTGACCCACTCATCGAGGTCCGAGCGCCGGTAGGAAATCTTCCGGGGCCCAAAGCGGACAAACCGCGGTCCGCCGCCCGTGACGCGCAACTTGTCCACGTAGCTCTTTGAGCAATCCAGATACTCGGCGGCTTCCTCGGGGGTGTAGAAGGGATCATTGTTCAGGGCGGGCATGCATACCTCCAGTTGGGATGCCCTTCCGCTCCGATGATGATGAGATGTCATGGGTGAACAAGGGCAACACCAATGGCGCGTAGCACCCTCTCGCCCAGCGGTCGAAATGGCTAAATTAATTTCGGTTTTGGTCCGGCCGGTCTTTCTTCATGGCCTCATTCTGACGAAACCAACTGCGCCAGGCATCCTCACCTAACGTGATCCCTAATGGAGTGCCGCAAGCGATCAGGAAGCGCACCAACGGACCACCCGCCACCCCTTCATTAGGCCGACCTGGTCCGCCCACCGACATGGCAGGCTCTGCGCCCGTGATCTCTGCGTACAGAGCAACCATCCGAGCAGCCCATCGCTCGAACGCAGGATCGGGCTGAGGACCACGCTGTGCCACTATTTGCCTGACAAGAGCGACATCCTTCTGCCCCTCGCTCGCTTGCCGGCGGATGAAGGCTGCAGCCTTTGCACCCTCAATCAAGATAACAATGGAAGACAACCGTTCGGCTGCACCTAGGACCCCGGCTTCACCATCATCCTGGTTGCCCCTGAACCAGTTAGCCAAGAGGTCAATATTCTGCGTTGGGCCAGCCGAAGGGGCAAGCCATCTCGATATGGCGAGGTCAAGATCGTCCGGCGCCTCAACATCTTCAATGCCGAGATGCTTCAGCAACTTCCGAGCCGTCGCTTCGATCTTGCATAGTTTCTTCTGAATCTCGGAAGGCTTGAGTTTAAGACCGCGACCCCGATCAAATGTCGGCCGTTCAAGATCGACCCGATACTCGACCGCAGCAGCCTCAACCTTGGAGGCGCATTTGAGCACGCGGTTCACATGAACTCCAATGGAGTTTGCGATCCCTTCCAGCGTCTTGAGCCTGTATTGCATGTAGGGCGTATAACAACGCACCCGCAAGGGAGTTGGCAAGTCATGATTGGAACGACGGGCAAAAACTAGATGGCGGCTTCGCGCCTCCTTTTCGGCTATTCGAGCAGCCTCGGAGATTTTCCAAAAGCTGCCATAGCTGCTCGCAGCCGCAGGCTACCACGTTGGCGGCGGGCCGCTATGGATGCGCTGCGGGTCGGCCCCGCCGTCTTCTGATTGATCCCGTAGGGTTGGCCTCTGGCTCTCTTGACTAATGTTATATCGTTCGACGGACCGCCTCTGTCGTCGTGGCGCTGCCATGGAGAACCGGGCACATAGTGCATCCCTCCATTCTGCGAGAAGTGTGCACCATCAAAATCCGGGATCAAACACCTAGTTGGCCTCGGCATCATCGCTTTCGGCCCATGGGGCGGGGGAATATTTCTGATCCTGGTTCGTTTTCCGAACATTGCCCTGTCCGCGGAGGATGAAATGACAGTTGATGTTCCGGGAAATGAAAAGCGGTTTTCAAGAAGCCGCGCCCTCGCGGAAGTTCGCCGTCTGATACGGGAGTTGCCGAGACGAAAAGCGTCCGAGGGGGATGCAGCGGGCGCCGAGGCGGACGGCCCCCAACCGCAAGATAAAAGTGTTTCGACGAGACCCTTCTGAGTCAAGTTAGCGATATGCAGTTTTAGTTTTGCAAATTGCTGGAACGATTCAAGCATGCATCGCGATTAGCTCCACATCCGAGCCATTGCTCAGGCACAGAGAAGGAGCAGCATGCGATCCCTCGGGAACAAGGCCGCAGATGGGACCTACTTGGACGGTGTCTCGACGCCAGCTTCAAGACAGCATGTTGGACAAGAGCTGATCTGTTTGCTGCCTCGACTTAGACGGTACGGGCTGGTGCTCTGCAAGTCCGCTGCAGCCGCCGATGACCTGGTTCAAAGTGCCTGCCTCAAGGCATTGGCATCCGCCGAAAAATGGACTTTGGGCACCCGTTTTGATGCATGGGCATTTCGGATCATGCGGAACCACTGGATCGACCAGTTGCGAAAGGACGCCTGGGAAGTCCCACTCGACCCGGAGGCCAGTGAAGGAGTGATGGTTCAGGACGGTGAAACCCGCGTTATGGCGCGGTTTGAACTGGAAGATGTTCGTCAGGCGATTGAGAAACTCAGCCATGAGCAGCAAGAAGTTCTCCTGCTCATCTGTGGAGATGAAATGAGCTATCGCGAAGCTTCGGAAATTCTCAACGTTCCGATCGGTACAGTCATGAGCCGTCTCGCCCGCGCGCGCCAGCAACTGTTAAGGCTCACCGGAACTGATTGAAGGCAAACAAGGCCGAGGATGGAAAAACAGATGTCGCAGGGTGATTTCAGCGACGAGATCTTGATGGCCTATGCCGACGGTGAGCTCGAATCCTCTGTGGCACAGGACGTCGAAAGTGCAGTCGGCGAGAACCCAGAGATCGCGCGGAGGATCCTCGGCTTTGTGAGAAGCCGTCGTGCGACCAAATCGGTCTATGCGTCGCAGGCAGCCGATCCGGTCCCAGCCGTTCTCGAAGCCGCGATCAAAACGCGTCTTGAGTCACCAAACAGTTTGCCGGGAACATACCGACCGATCACCACCCCGCCCGCCAATGATGCTTCCTCGAACAGAAGAACCTTTTGGCCAATCGCTGCGGCCGTCGCATTGGTCTTAGGAGGCGCGATGGGAGCAGTTATCGACAGAGCCTCCGTCGCCAGAACGCCGGGGGCGGGGCTTCTCGCCGGGCTCGAAGCAAGCGAGATCCAGGATCAGCTTAGTCGCCTCCCAACAGGATCGCAGGACGCTACGGCGATCGGCACCTTGCGGCCTCTCGCCAGCTACAAGACTGAAGCAGGAACATTGTGCCGCTGGTTCAGCCTGGAGGGGGCCTCGTCAAATGCACGAGCGGTTGCTTGTCTCGATCAACGCCGCTGGACTCTCGCCCTCGTCGATCTCCGTCAGGGTAGCAACAATGACTATAAGCCGGCCAGCGACGACAATGGTCCCGTCGAGGCTTTCTTGCAGAGCATCAGGGCCGGGGCTCCTCTCGACCGCAGGGCCGAGGAAGGCGAACTTCTCCTCGTCAACCGCGACTGAGGATTTGCTCTAATCGCCAGCGGGCGTTATTCGGACAGTAGAATGGGCGGGACCCTGGTCAGTGGAGGCGATGAGCTCGTCGCACAGACCCGCCATCTGCAACAATCCAAAACCAAAGATGTCGTCGCGCCCGACCGCTCCCAGATCCTGGGCACGCGTCTTAAGCTTGACGGGAATGCTGGCCGAATCGAACCGCTGGCTTGCCGCGAGCAAGGCGGCGGCGGCGGTGACGAAGGGAGCGGCATAAGAGGTTCCGCTGCGGGTTCGCTCGTCGATCGAAGCTTGCGCCGTCCAAATGTTCACCCCCGGCGCCGCGAGGTCCACATATGATCCTGATGTCGCAAACGGATAAACATTGAAAGACGGATCGATCGCAGTGACGGCAATGACCTCATTGTAGGCCGCGGGGTATGATGCTCGTGCTCCCGGTCCGCCATTCCCCGCGGCAGCAACGAAGACGACGCCGCGGGCCGCGGCTTCCTTGATCGCGGATTGAAGCGCGGGGTTCGGAGGACCGGAAAAGCTCATATTGATGACGCCGACGCGGCGGTCGACCAGTGCTTCCAGAGCGGAGATCAAGCCCACGACATCGGCATGATCATCGATCCCCGGCTGTCGTCTGAACGCATCCACCGCGACCAGTTTCGCGTTTGGAAGCAAGCCGGGAGAAGGGCCGTCGCCGCGTCCGATCAGGAGGGCTGCGATCGCTGTCCCGTGGTCGGTGGAGGATGCAGAATCGCTGTGGGAGAGTTTGATGATTTCGAGAGATTGCC